>JBEKJF010000559.1:0-2573 GCA_050011375.1 Candidatus Sulfotelmatobacter sp. | reverse complement strand
TCAGCGAATACGTGGCAATTCTCAAAGCTTGCCGATTGATGATTGCGGTGACGCCGGTGGCAGACTGGCAATTCTCGAGGGTGAATTGCCAGGGGAAATTCGGAAACGCGCGCGAGCGCGTGCCGGGTGCCCGGGCATTGCGGCCTCCTCCACAGTGCGCTCTTTGGGCGAACTGGGCCGTTGGCTAGCCGCAGAGGTTGCAGAGAAGTGATTCTCTGAATCACGCTTCTGCCGCCAGTACTGGTAAATGTGGCACTCGTAATTTTTTGCGAGCGCTGTCGGACCGGTACCGTCATCTCGCCGCTCCTAAGGCGGCGGGAAGGCAAGACGAGGGATCCACGAACGATGCGATCAGGGTGGCTGGCCTTGATCGCATTTGTTTTTTTGCCGCTTATGCGGCGAGAAAATTCAGGCCACGCTTGGAATCAGCGTGGCCTTTTGCGTGTCTGAAACGCAATCAACTCCACATCGAATCAACAATCACGGCGGACTAGAGTGTCCGCCGCACACGTTACGCTGCGGATTGTTGCTGATAGGCCGGGACGAAGGACTCGGCCACGAAGTTTTCGTAGGATGTTGGCGTGGTGTTGCGGGAGGTGCGAGGTTCGAGTGCCCGCATGTATCCGGAGTTCAGCGCGCCGCACATTTCTAGAAGCAGGCCGACGAACTGGTCGGACATTCCCATCTGAACCATGGCGACTCGAATCTGGTCGTCGGGTGGATTGACGTACTTGAGATCGGGTTTGCCGATGGCCTTGCCGATGATGGTGGCGACTTCGTTGAAATCGAGATCGCGTTCACCCAGAAGTTCGTGAGTCTGCTTGCCGCGGAAAGCCAGGCTAACGAGTGCGTCGGCGGCTGCGGCTCCAATGTCGCGAGAGGCGATCATGGTGAGTCTAAGATCGGGGCGAATGGGCCCGATCGCAGCGCCGGCAGCGCGAATGGCTCCCACCTGGCCTAGAGTATTTTCCATGAAATATCCGGCGCGCAGATGGAGTACGTTGGCGGTATCGATGTGGTTGAGTTTTTGCTCGAGGTTGTGAAGGCCGACGACGGGACCGGTTCCGTGTGCTTTGTCGGCTCCGATGCTGCTGAGAGAAACTATATTTTTGATGCCTGTGTTTTTTACAGCGGCTGCGATGGCATCGCTGACTCGCTCCTCGTAACCGAGAGGGTCGGTGCTGGCGGGATTGGGTGGAATCATGACATAGGCCGCGTCAGCGTGGTCGAAAGCTTTGGTGATGGCGGCTGAGTCGGTCAGGTCGCCGACAAAAATCTCAGCACCCTGCGCCGCGTGCGACTGTAGGTGAGTTGCGTTTCTACCGACGACGCGAACCTTTTGCTGGCGGGCTAGAAGATTCTGCGCCACGATGTGTCCGGTGTTGCCACTTGCTCCTAGAACTACGTACATAGTGACCTCCGCTGTTAGGTTGGATGCGGAGGGGTGGGATTGGACTCGGAGGCGAGATTGGCTCTGGTTCAAGAAATGAGCGCGGCTTTTTCCACCGGTGCAGTACTCTGGAGTTGATGGCAGACGATTTTTTTACCCTCTATCGGCCTGTTGGACGGGCTGAATTCGAATTGATTCGGGCTTCCGGATTTAAGAAGTTTCCGCCTCGGCTTCCTCATCAACCTATTTTCTATCCGGTCCTTAGCGAGGCCTATGCAACTCAGATTGCTCGTGATTGGAATACGAAGGACGAGAGTTCGGGCTTCATGGGGTACGTGCTGCGATTCAAAGTGCTACGTGAGTTTCTGAGTAGTTACGAGATACGCACTGTTGGCAGCGCCGAGCATCGAGAGTATTGGATTCCCGCCGAGGATCTGGATGAATTGAACGGGAATATTGTCGGGAGCATCGAAATTATTTCGGAGTTTCCGGGCGAGGTGTGAAACGCGGTTTTGCGATTGTGGACGGAGCCATGGGCCAGAGGCAAAGGACCCACAACCAGCCCCGAAGGGGCGAAAGAAGCGCACGCCCGCAGATTCGATCCGCCCTACATCCTCCGCTAGCCGCCACCAACAACCAACCCGACATCCTCCTCACCCCCCACCGCCAAAACTCCAAATGCTCCCAGTCTGCTGATGCCTGAACTCTGAATTCTCGCACCCAACATGAATGTGGCTGAATGCCGAATTTCTGGAGGCAACTTTTACTTTCTCCTTTTATTCGCCTTCTATTTGTGGCATACTATTGACGTAGATTGTGCGCCTCGCCAATTTGGAACCCCGGCATTCCTCTCGTAACTGCTCAGGCGAAGAATGTATTTGACTTCCATACGGGCGCGAATAAGATAGTTTGATTTAAGGAGTTCTTATGCCGATTCCGGCTGTTACATCTGAAGATGCATTTTTGCGAACGTTGCTCGACGAGCAAATCAAGCTGGGAATCGACGGCAAGGTGAAGGTCGAGGATGTAATGAGAGGCCTGCCCATTGATACGCACGAGGAGGTGCTGCCAGGACAGGAACTTCCCGACGCGCTGCGGGACGAGATTGAGCATCTCGAACGCTTACGTCTCCTCGAATTCTTCCCCTCCAACCCTCACGTGCGACTCACTCCAATCGGAATAT
>JBEKJF010000558.1:0-5893 GCA_050011375.1 Candidatus Sulfotelmatobacter sp. | reverse complement strand
GAGAGCGGCACGGGAAAAGAATTGGTGGCACGACTGATCCATCGGCTGAGTTCGAGAAAGGATCATGCATTTGTCGCAATTAATTGTTCGGCGTTTCCCGAGACGCTGCTGGAAAGTGAATTGTTTGGCTACGCTCGCGGAGCTTTTACCGGGGCGGTGATGGCGAAGCCGGGCAGGTTCGAACTGGCGCATCGGGGGACGCTGCTGCTCGACGAAGTGGGCGAGATGCCGCTGGGGCTGCAGCCGAAATTATTGCGGGTGCTGCAGGAGCGGGAGTTTGACCGGCTGGGCGATACGCGGAGTGTCCACGTAGATGTGCGCGTGATATCGACGACGAACCGGACATTGTCGGAGATGGTGCGGGAGGGAAAATTCCGCGCCGACCTGTTTTACCGGCTGAACGTGATTCCGATAAGCCTGCCGCCGCTGCGCGAGCGGCAGGGAGATATCCGGGAGCTGGCGGAACATTTTCTGCGGATGTATGCGCCGCAGGGCCGAAGCCTGCGGCTGAGCGCGGAATTCATCGAGCGGATGGAAGCGCATAGCTGGCCGGGGAATGTGCGCGAGCTGGCCAACTGCCTGCGCCGCGCGGTGGCGCTGGCCACGGGTGCGGAGATTGGGCGGGAGGGATTGGAAGGCTCGCCTTGGGCGGAGGAAAAGAGTGAAGAAAAAATGGGGAACGCAGGGGAAGCGCAGGAGCGCGAGAGCGATGGCAAGGGCAATGGTAGTGATTATTTGCGGGCGGGAGTTTCGCTCGAAGATATGGAGCGCAGGCTGGTCGAGATGACGCTGGAGGCGACTGGCGGAAACCGCTCGCGGGCCGCGGATTTGCTGGGCGTGAGCCTGCGTACGGTGCGAAATAAAGTGCGCAGCTACGGGCTGCCGAGCTGGAGCAGTTATGTCCATGATTGAAACGAAGATGATGGGGGCGCTCGGCCGCTTTCTGGATGTGGATGTGGCGCGGCTGAAGCTGATCGGATCGAACCTGGCGAACATTGATACGCCGGGATTCCGGACGCGCGATCTGGACTTTCGGGCGGAGCTGTCGCGGGCGGCAGCGGAGGAATCGGCGGAGGGTCAGGCCGGGCTTTCCTATGCGTCGTACGGTTCGGGAGCTTACGGGCATGCGGCGTACGCGCGCGCTTCTTACGCACCCATGGTGAAGCGGGTGCGCGGGCTGCTCGAGCGTCCCGACGGAAATAACGTGAGCGTCGAGCGGGAAAGCCTGCTGCTGGCCGAGACTCAGATGAAGTACAACCTGGGAGTGCAGCTGTTGAAAGATGAGTTCCATGGGATTTCGCAGGCGATCAATTCCGGAGGAGGGACATCGCAATGAACCTGTTTGGCATGCTCGAGGTAAGCGGGTCGGCGCTCAGTGCGGAGCGCTGGCGGGCGGAGGTGGTGGCGGCAAATATGGCGAATGCGGAGACGACGCGGACGTCCGAGGGTGGAGCGTACCGGCGGCAGATGCTGGTATTTCGCGCCGAACCCATGCCGCGCTTTCCGGTGATGCTGGCGAGATTGCGCAAGGCGGCTCCGGATGGCGGGGTGCGGGTGGAGCGGGTGGTGGCGGATATGTCGCCGATGCCGAGCCGGTATGAGCCGGGGCATCCGGATGCGGATGGACAGGGGTATGTGAGCTATCCGAATGTGAATCCGGTGATGGAGATGGCGGATCTGTTGAGCGCGGTGCGGGCCTATCAACTGAACGCGGCGGCGGTGCAGGCGGCGAAGAGCATGATCCAGACATCGCTGCAGATTCTGAGTTAGGAGTGGAGCGAGATGACCCGGCCTGCTGCGTTGGTGGAAATGCCTTGCGGCGCTGGCGCCGCCGCATGCGGATAGGGATCCTTCGACTGCGTGTGAACTTCGCTCAGGATGACAGAAAGGGAGTGAACTTATGAGCAGCCCGATTTCATCGTTGCGTATTCTTCCCGCTGAGATTGAGAGCGCTGCGTCCGGGTTTCCGGCGGAGTCCGGCGGCGGGTTTGCCGACACGCTGCGGGGCGCGATGGATGAGATGGGAGACCTGAGTTCGCAGGCGGAGACCAAGGTGGCGGGCGTGCTCACGGGCAACGGGGCCGATGTGCACAGCGCGCTGATCGCGGTGGAGAAGGCCGACCTTTCGTTTCAGCTGATGATGCAGGTGCGCAACAAAATCGTCTCCGCCTATCAGGAGATTTCGCGCATGCAGTTCTAAAGGGAGCGAGCAAACGCGCGATGCTGCGCCGCAATAACGCTCGCTGGGAATGACCGTTCGATGATTCCGCGATGGCCGATAACAAACCACAATCCTTCGACGACTTCCTGCACAAGCTGGGGGAGGTTGCCAAGGGGCTGAGCTTTCTGCAGCGGCTTTCGCTGGCCGGAGGCGTGGCCCTGACTGCCGGGACATTGTGGGTGTTTGTGGCGCTGCTCGGCCAGCCGAGGTATGTGACGCTGTATTCCGGGCTGAGGCCCGAGGAAGCGCAGACGCTCGGCGCCAGGCTCGCGGGAAAAAACATTCCGCATCAGATTTCGCCGGATGGCGGCAGCCTTCTGGTCCCAGAAGACAAGCTCGATGCGAGCCGCCTTGAAACCGCCGCGGCCGGCCTGCCGCGCAGCGCGCGCATGGGTTTTGAATTGTTCGACACTCCAAACTGGGCGGGATCGGATTTCACCGAGAAGGTGAACTTTCAGCGCGCCCTCGAAGGCGAACTGGAGCGCACGCTGGCGACGCTCAGCGAAGTGCAGGCGGTGCGGGTGCATCTGGTGATGCCGCAGGAATCACTCTTCACCGAGCAGGAGCATGAAGCCAAAGCCGCAGTCATTCTGAAGACCCGAAGCGGCCGCCTGTCCGAGCAGGCGCAGCAGGCGATTCCGCAACTGGTGGCCAGCGCGGTCGACCGGCTGCGCCCGGAAAACGTGACGGTGGTAGACGCCGACAGCAACACGCCGCTGATCCACGGACGCGATGGCGCCGGCGGGCGGGCGTTCACCACGGACGAAGATCTCGCCAAGGCGCTGGTTCACACTCTCGAGCCGGTGGTCGGCGCCGATCACGTGCGGGCCAGCGTGCACGTGGAGTATGACCTCGGGACCAGCGAGGAGACGCAGGAAGTCTACGACCCGAAGACGACTGCGACCCTGACCCAGGAACATTCGGAGGAGAGCTCGACGGGCGCGGGAATCGCCGGAGTTCCGGGCACGGCCAGCAATGTTCCCGCAACGACAGCAGCTCCAGCTACGGCCGCACCGGCAGGCGCAACGGCGGCGAAGACGGCGGCGGCAGTTCCCTCCCCGGAGCAGTCGAACTCGAAATCCGATTCGACAACCTATGGCGTCAGCAAAACTCTGCACCGCAGCGTGGAGCCGGCCGGACGCGTCCGGCGGATCGCCGCTGCAGTGCTGGTGGATGATGCGGTCGACGTGACTGAGCAGGCGGGCAAGCGCACTACTACGCGGCGCAAGCGCACAGTGGAAGAAATGAAAACGATCGAGCAGTTGGCCCGCGCCGCCATCGGCGTGGACGCGCAGAGAGGCGATGTGCTGGCAGTCGAGAACCTGTCGTTTCAGGAATTGCCTCTCGAAGCGCTTTTGACGCCGAGCAAATCGGAGCACTGGAAGCGCTTGCTCGAACCCTGGCTTTGGGTGCTGCGCTACGTAGCGCTCGCAGCATTGTTTTTGGTGGTCTATTTGCTGATCCTGCGGCCGGTGAAGAAGCTGGCGATGACCGCGTTCCGCGAGTTGCCGGGAAGAGTCGCTCAGCAGAATGCGCCAAGAGCTTCGGGGGCGGGCGGAGCGCTCAACCCGCAAGATCGCGCCGGGCTGACCCAGGCCGGGGAAGGCGAAGGCCAGCGCGCCACGCAGCTGAAGAAGTTGCTCACCGACAAAGTGAAGGCGGAGCCGGCGGCCGCAAGCCGTTTGGTTGAATCCTGGGTGCGGGAGGAAAAAGCCACGTGACGGCCCCTGCCAGCGGTTTGCAAAAGGCCGCCATCCTGATGGTGTTTCTGGGGGAAGACGCGGCCAGCGAGATCTACCGGCATCTGCCGCCAGGAGAAGTCGAACAGATCACGAAGGAGATTTCCGGCCTCGATCACGTCAGCCCCGAAATTGGGCTCGCTGTACTCGAGGAGTTTGCGCGCCTGGTGATGACCGGCGAGTACGTCAGCCAGGGCGGGACCGAATATGCGAACAAGTTATTGATAAAGGCTTTTGGCAAGGAGGGGGCAAGCGAGTTGATGCGCCAGGTGGCGCAGGCGGCGGAGTTAAGCGGAGGCAAGCTGGATTCACTGCGCAAAGCCGACCCTCAGCAGCTGGCGAAATTTATCGAAGGCGAGCATCCGCAGACCATCGCGCTGATCCTGGCCCACCTGGAGTCGAAGCAGGCCTCGACTGTGCTGATGAAGCTGCCTCCGGAGCTGCGCGCCGAACCGATCAAGCGGCTGGCGCAGTTGCGGCAATTCTCCCCGGAAATGGCGCAGCGGGTGGCCATGGTTCTGCATAAAAGGCTGGAAGCTTTAGGAGAACAGAGCCGGCAGGCTTACGCGGGATTGCGCGGGGTGGCAGAGCTGATGAACCGTCTGGACTTGAAGACGGGCAAAGGCATATTGGAGGCGATTGAAGGCGAGGATCCGAAGCTAGCGCTTTCGATCCGCAACCTGATGTTTACCTTTGAAGATCTGTTGACCGTCCCTGAAACCGGCATTCGCGAGCTGCTGGGGCAGATGGACAAAAAGACGCTGGCCACAGCTTTGCGCGGATCGTCCGAGGAGCTGAAGAACTACATTTTCAAATCCATGTCGTCGCGCGCCGTGGAAATGCTGAAAGAAGATATGGAAGTGCTGGGGGCGGTAAAGTCGCGCGACGTCAACAAGGCGCAGATGGAGGCGGTGGCAGTGGCGCGCAAGCTCGAATCCGAGGGCAAACTGACGCTGACTCCGGAGACCGAAGATGAGTTCGTCGGCTAGCCGGGCGCGGGTGCAGGCGGCGGCTCCGGCTGCGGCTGCGGGTGCCCAGTTGGAAGCGTTGCCGTTTCCCTATAGCGAAGTGGCGGGCTCGGCGGGCCAACTCTCTCGTGCAGGATCGGACGCATCGGCGTTGGCGGCGCAGGCAGC
Source organism: Candidatus Sulfotelmatobacter sp. (assembly GCA_050011375.1). Taxonomy (GTDB): domain Bacteria; phylum Acidobacteriota; class Terriglobia; order Terriglobales; family Acidobacteriaceae; genus Sulfotelmatobacter. The sequence goes on along the minus strand of JBEKJF010000558.1, from coordinate 797 downwards.
GGAGCGTGAGGCCCGCGCGCGGGAATCGGGACGGCAGCAGGGCGAACTGGATTCGCGTGCGCGCTTTGAAGAAAGCCTGGCACACGAGCGCTCCGCGATCGCGAAGGCCGTTGCCGATTTTCGCCGGGAGCGGGCGGACTACTACCAGAAGATCGAAGAAGAAGCAGTGCGGCTGGCGTTAAGCATTGCACGCAAAGTATTGCACCGGGAAGCGCAGGTTGATCCGCTGCTCTTGATGGGGATCGTGCGGGTCGCGCTCGGACGAATTGAAGGAGCGACCGGCGTGACGCTGGCCGTGCGTCCGGAGAAGGCGGCGGATTGGCGGAGCTTCCTCGGGTCGGCGATGAATCCGGCAGAGTTGCCCGAGGTGGTGGAAGATGCCGCGATGGCGCAGGACCAATGCGAATTGCGAACGTCGATGGGAATCGCCGCGCTGGGGTTGGAGGTGCAACTCAAGGAAATTGAGCGGGGGCTGATGGATTTGCTGGCGGCGCGGCCGGGGGAAAAAGAGAAGCCGCAAGAGAAGTAAAAGTCCCTGGAGAAAAAGTTTCAAGCGAACAAGTCACAAGAAATAAAGAGAAGCCATGAGCGCCAACAGCTTGCTCGAATCCTACTTTGCTCGCGTTGCATCGAGCGCCGAACTGCGCTGGCAGGGCCGTGTCACACAGGTGGTGGGGCCGCTGGTCGAATCCGCGGGGCCGTTTTGCTCGGTGGGAGAAACGTGCCAGATTGAAGATTCGAGCGGACGAGTTCTTCCCGGAGAGATTGTCGGCTTCCGGGGCACGACAGTGCTGTCG
>JBEKJF010000557.1:0-6836 GCA_050011375.1 Candidatus Sulfotelmatobacter sp. | reverse complement strand
CCGACATACGGCGCCTATCACGGATTCTGGCTGATCACCTCGACCACGACGAACACATTTACATTCTCCGTTGCCAGCGCGACGAATATTGGAGCGACGACTGCATTCGGTACGGCGGCTCTGGAAACAGCGGCGATTGAAGACAACAGCAACGCCGCATCCATGACAGACATTGATATGTCTTCCTATGGATATCCCGGGGTGTTCAACAACGACATTGTTGTGGACAACGACCAGGCGGCGCTGATCCACCACTTCGATACGGAGGGCGGCGCACAGATTCGACATGACGCGAACTGGGTAGGGTGGGGCGTGTGGTCGCGTGGAGACAACGCGAACAGCGCGGTTGTGACAATCGACGGCGGATCGAATCTGACGATGGCTTGCGCCAATGGAGTAAACAATCGCAGCGGCAACTTTATGACGATCCGGGATACGGTGATCCAGGCCTTCTCTCAGCACGCGATTTTTCAAGGAGCAGGATTGCAGGGCGGTCTTTATGACGCCGTGTATGAGGAAGTGGATTGCACGAATCCGGCTTACCCTGGAACGCTTTATGCTGCTTCCGGCCTGGTGAATCAAGGTCAACCGGCTACGGCGCGGGGCGGGACGTACATGGTGGGGCAGACGCCGCAGTTTGCCTTCACGGGAACGAGTGGAAGCACGCTGCGCAATTACTACATTGTGATGCACTCCTCGATTGGGGGAGTGTATGCGATTCCGTTGTTTGCCGGATACGCGAGGACGAACGGAGGAACCGGCACAATCAGCGTGTACTGGCCGGAGATGCCGGCGACGAATGCGAGCGTCGACGGGACGATCACCTACGATGTGCTGTTAGGAACATCGAGCTCTCTGGTGCCGGTGGGGACAGGAACTTTTGCGTTGGCGACGGCGATCTCGGGAAGTTGCGCGGCTGGGATCTGCAGTTTTTCAGATAATCAGACCGCGGCCGCGTCTTACACAGTCGGCACGAACCCAACGTTGATTCCGCAGCTTGACGAGTGGCCTGGGCATATTGTGCTGGCGCCATCGTCGGACGCAACTAATACTTTTGCCCTGCCGCAGTATTTCGCAGATGCACTACCGGCGAATGCGGGTTCGGTGATGGTGGCTGCGGGGAATGCGCAGTCTTTTCACGCACAGAGCTGCACCAACCAGGAGTTTCCGAGTATCGCGCAGCAGGTGTGTTTTCCGCAGAACGCATTGCAATCGGCGGTGATTACGAGCGGCGCTCCATATCCTCAAGGGGGAGGGACGACTTCGATTCTGCAAGGGTCGTTGCTGTTCGAAGGCCAGCCAGCGACTCCGAATCACTTCATCACGCTTCATGATTCTCAGCAGCAGAAAACATTGGCCAGCACTCTGCGACTGGCGGCGAGTGCGAGCGACGTATACATAGGCACGGATGATACGGGCGGAAACTTTCGCAACCTGTCGTTTGGAGCACCGCAGTCTATTTCTTTCTACATTGGAAACACGGGCGACAACGCAAGCTACCTGGAGCGGTTGACGGCAGCGATGAAGACCTTCAACGTTCCGGTAACGGTGAATGGAAACCTGACGGTGACGGGGAGTTGTACCGGGTGCGGCGGTGGTGGTGGCGGTGCGGGAACGGTGAACGGCGGGTCGGCCACACAGCTCGCGATGTATGCAGCGAATGGAACGGCCGTGAGCGGCGACAGCAGACTGACCGACAGCGGGACGACGTTGAACTACGCAGGGAGCAATGGGATTACGGCAGCGGCGGGAACGTTCAGCGGGAATTTGACGGTGAACGGGCAGTTGCTGGTGGCGGGACCGTGGATGGTGAGCTCGCCGATTCCGGGGACGCCGATGGCGGCGGCGGCGGCGGGGACATCGGCGCTGGGGATTTCGAATGATGGGAACTTTTACATTTCTGCGAGTGCGGGCGCTCCGCAGAAGATAGCGACTACTGCGAGCAGTTCTTACTTCTCGAATCTGTTCCAGGAAGATGGCTATGACCTGGGACAGTTTGTGGTGGGGGAGACGACGGCGAATCCGCAGAGCCTGCATGTGTATTCGAGCTATACGAATAGCTCGACTTGGCAGAGAACATCGCTGGGATATGACGTGGCTGACAATTACGCGGTGGTGCGCAGCGAGAATTCCACTGCGGGAGATGCGCCGGGGTTGGGATTCTGGATCAACAACGGGTTGAAGTGGGTGGTGGATGCGAGTAGTAATTTGAAGCCCTGGACTGACCAGACTTACAACGTAGGTTCGTTTAGCGGTTCTGCAGGTACCGGGCTGCGGCCGGGGACGGTTTATGTGGCGGGAAATTCCGGGAGTGGAAGTGGATTTGAGCTGGGCAAGTTTGCCAGCGAGAGCTATGAACTTTGCAACGACACTACGAGCGGCACGATTGTGAATGGATTGGCAGTGCTCACTACGGCGGGGTGCGCGGCGAAGCCGGCGAGCGCGCTGACCAGCGGGGCCATCGGAGTGGTGATTGCGAATGCGGGGACTTCGGGAGTGGTAACGCTGGCGCGGGAGGGATCGGCTTATTGCAGCTTCGATGGGAGCGCTACTGTGGTGGGAGATTACGTGGTGGCTTCGCCTACGGCGAGTAGCGGATTTTATCCTCTTTGCCATGATGCTGGGGCGACGCGGCCGACTGGGACGCAGATTCTTGGCCGAGTGCTGCAGGCTAGCGCGGGGAGCACGACGGTGCAGATGTTTATGGATATGCCGGGGTCGAACGTGAGCAGCGGGACATCGGCGGGAACGGGAAGTTGCACGAACCAGGCGGTGACGGCAGTACTCTCCGGTGGGCCAACTTGTACGACGATTACTTCGGCGTATGTGGATTCATCGATTGCGCCGGCCGCGTCGCCGGCGCTTACGGGAACGCCGACGGCTCCGACTGCGGCAGCGAACACGAATACTACGCAAGTTGCGACTACAGCGTTTGTTCTGGGGCAGGCTTCTTCGACTACGCCGAATATGGATGGGACCGGGGCTGTGGGAACATCGAATACATTTGCGCGGGCGGATCATGTGCATCCTACGGATACGACGCGCGCTCCTCTTGCGAGTCCGGGGTTGACCGGTACGCCGACGGCTCCGACAGCGGCAACTGGAGACAACTCGACGAAGATTGCGACTACGGCATATGTGCGGTCGGAGATTTATCAAGCATGGTCGTGCGCGGTGGCGGGCACCACGGCAGTCACGCAGAATTGCAACTGGACTGTGCCGGCCGGAATCATCGTGACAGGGTTTGATTTGGCCGCGAGTACAGCCGCGGCGGGGTGCACGACTTATCCAGTGCTGCAGGTGTGGGATGGAACGGCAGGAGCGGAAGTAGGAAGCTATTCCACGACATTCACATCGGGCACGAACTTCTACACGCAGGTCGCAGGAAGCTCCGCTGTTACTTCAGGACATCAACTGCGATTCAAAATTACTACGGCAGCGGCGGGATGCACGACTAATGCGGCTGGAGTTGCGGCGACCATCACCTATCAGATGCAGAACTAGGTCGGTTCCACAACCCAGGCTGCTGTCCTCACATACAACACGAATACTTTTCAAGGAGAACAAATTATGAGCATCATCAATCCGGAAGCGGCAGAACCATCCGTTCCGCAGGCATTTGAGCAGAGTGATCGAAATCCGCCGGTCGCAGAGTGGGGCGGCAACGGCGGGCAGACAGCTTCGCCCGCGGCGTCAGAGAGCCGAGTGACTCAGCCCGGGCCAGCACCATCGGCGAATGCGGGATTGCAGAACTATGACACCGCGGACAGCGCGGACGCGGTTCAGGATGAGGCGGAACGCGAAGGCTGATAAGAAAGCTGTCAGCTTTCAGTGAAGGCGGAGCGGATTGGAGAGTTGGGTGGGCCATTGGCGCGAGCTGGTGGCCTTTTTTATTGAACGAAGAAGTCAAGCGCATCTCGCGGAGATCGCTAAGAACGACCGCGGAGCACGCGGAAAAAATCCTAGGTGGAGATTTTTATGAAGGGGAATCGCACAGTGACGCAGCGAGGGAGCCGTAGACGCCGCAAGGCCGATCGCAGAGTGAAGCGGGATGCTGTGCGGGTGGCGGTGGGGATCAAACTCAGAACAGTGCGCAAAATCATTGTCTTCACATTTCTGGTGTGGAGCAGCATGGCTTGGGGCGCGACTTACTACGTGAGTTCAAGCACGGGGAATGATGCGAATAACGGAACTTCTTCGTCGACGGCCTGGCAGACGATTGCTCGTGTGAATGGGCAATCGTTTCTCCCTGGGGATTCGGTTCTGTTCAAGCGTGGGGATGTTTGGAATGAAAGTCTGACGCCGGCTTCATCGGGCAGTTCGGGAAATCCTATTGCATTCGACGCTTACGGCAGTGGGGCGGCGCCGAACTTGACTGGGTATTACGCGGTGCCGGCTGCAGCTTGGGTGCTGGTTACGGGGAATGCGTGGAAAGCGCCGCTGCCTGCTACTTACACGACAGTCAACTTTTGTCTGTTTGGGTCGATCTGGGGGCAGAAGGTTGCGGCAGTGTCTTCGAACTTGACGGCGAAGTGGAATTTTTATCTGGCGAATGGATATGTGTACGTTTATTCGGTTGGCAATCCATCGATTTATTACAACGAAGCAATCGTACCGATGGCACTGAGCAATGTGCCGGTGATCAATATCAATGGACCGTCATGGCTTACGTTCCAGCATTTTCTGGTGAACTGGTTCGATCAGTATGGGGTTTACGTGCAGGGAACCAGCGATCACCTAGTGTTTGCGAACATGGAAGCGGACTCGATGATTCCACAGGGGACGCAGCCGCTGGGATTTTATGTGGATGAGAGTGCGCCGGGTCCGGGAGACATCAAGATATACAACGCGGAGGCGCATTTGAATTACGACGGCTTCCGGTTTGATGGATCAGCGACGGCGATCACGATGGTGAATGACAAAGGCTACGCGAATCGCGATGGAGCGCTGGTGGATAACACGGGAGCGGTGACTTATTCATACTGTCATTTTTATGCTTCGAGCCTGGCGGTGGCGGGATCGACGGATGTGGAGTGGACGAGCGGGAGCGGTCCGACGGCGGGAGCGGGGAATATCGCGGCGGATACTGCGCCGGTGGTACAGGTTTATCAGAGATATCCGGCGAACATTACTTTGACGGTGGATGATTCGGGGATGACGGCGGGAGCGGATACGTATTACGCAGATACGGTGTTGCCGGTTGCGGACGCGGCGGGAATTCCAGTGGGCGCTGCGATCACGGTGGGATATCCGCTGGCACAGACTTTGATTTCGGAATTTCAGGGATGGGTGAATGCGGGACGGGACGTGACCGCGCATTCGATCTCCCACACTTATTACGTGAACTCGGACGCGCTCGATATTCAATACATAGGAAGTGGGACGGCGGCGGCGTTAACCGTCAGCGGCAACACTTTGACGATCGCTGTGACGGGGGCAAGCGACGGAGTGACTTACAACCTGGCGCGGGGGCAGCCACAAGGAACGATGTTGGGATTGGCGCAAGCGCTGGCGGCGACGGGGAAGTACACGTATTCATTTCTTACTCCGTGTCAGGGACCTTATGGGACGGGGTGTGCGGCGTATACGGCAGCGGCGCTGCTGTCACAGGATCTGGCGGATGTTACGGCGCAGGATGTTAAGACCTCGGTTTATCACATGCAGTTGAATGTGACGCAGTTGACGACAGACGAGATCACATTGTCGCGGCAGTGGATGACGACGAATCTGACGGGGCTTCCGGCGACGCCGGTGTATGTGTATCCCGGCGGATATGAGACGACAACGATGCAGGGGATCACGGAAGGCGTGCCTTATACCGGGGCGCGCGGCGCGCTGAAGGAAGATCTTGGAGTGAAGGACACGTATGCGGACGGATTCAACGTGCAGAACATTACCAGCTTCGGAGTAAACCCCTCGTGGATGGGAGTGACGGGAGTAACTCCGGCGATGTTGAATCAGAAGATTCAGGCGCTGGTGTGGAAAGAATCGGTGTGGGGAGTGCCTTGGGGAGTTTTCTGGCATTTGAACGAGTTGGTGCAGGATGATCCGGTGGGCGGGACTGAGATTACGAATCTCATCCAGGATTTCAAGAATAGCGGGGCGACGGTCCTGACGAATACTGGCCTGGTGAACTGGTTGTTGAGCGGGACGCAAGAAACCGGGACGGATGGAAATTATTACTACGCGCTGCCGGCAACGAGCATGACGCTGGATTTCCGTCCGACAAAGAATTCTCCGGTGGTGGATGCTGGGGAGAATCTGGGAACGGCGTATGAACTCGACATCAACGGAGTAAACCAGAACAGCTACGGGACCGAGTGGGAGATCGGAGCGCATGTGTACGAAGGGTATGCAGTGTATGGGGACGGCACGGGCGCGGGATCATTCACCATCGGTACGGGGGCGAACCCGGCACTGGCGTGGGCGACGCTGCCCCAGGTTTGGGTGAACAATGATGAGGGCGTCGCGCTGTTCAGTTACGAACTTTCTTTGCCCAGCACGTGGGTGACTGGGGCGGCGCCGGGTTGCACGTTTCACACACCTTACTGGACGGGATCGCCGACGAGCACGGGACTGCAATCGGCGATCAACGATATTGAAAGTTGCCGCACGGGAATTGGGGCCGGCATCAAGCTGGATATTCCACCGGGGCTGTATACCTCGGCCAGCGGAATTGTTATTCCGCAGACGAGTAATAGCCCGGCAAGCAGCTTTCTGATCCTCGACTCGACAGAGGACTCCAGTCTGCCCAATGGACAGATCGTTTGCGCTCACGGCATGCAGGACAATCTGGCGACCTCGACCGACATCGGGTTAGACAATCCAGACTGCGC
>JBEKJF010000556.1:0-12397 GCA_050011375.1 Candidatus Sulfotelmatobacter sp. | reverse complement strand
TGCCCACCTGCAGCTCGGCCGGGCGCAGGCAATGATGGGCGACAAGCCCGCCGCGCTCAAGTCGTATCAGGACTTCCTCACGCTCTGGAAAGACGCCGACCCCGACATCCCAATTCTGAAGCAAGCCAAGGCGGAGTACGTCAAGCTGCAATAACGGTGTTGGCCTTAGCTTTAAGATGAAGTGACGATTGTTCATGGAGCTCTGTTCGTGCGCCCACAAAGCCAGGCCCGGCCGGAGGCGCGTGAAAGATGAAGGATTTTGCAGCACCCCTCGGATGCGAATGGTAGAGTCGTAAAACCCGGGCGGGCGCGCTCCAACTGACTGTCGCCGGAATCTGCCAGGCGAAATCCTGTAGCGTGACGACTCCGTATGGACCTTGAAAAGGACATGAAATCCAAACATGGGTTGTGGCTTAACCGACGCGATTTTGTGAAGGGTATTGCCGGGGCGGGATTGACGCTTGCCGCGGGTAACGGATTTTGTTTTGCGAAGAGGCATTATGATGACTTGCTGCTGGATGACCTGGCGCGGCGCTGCTTCCAGTTTTTCTGGGACGCGAGCGATCCGGAGACGGGCATCTGCAGAGATCTTATTCACGGGGATGTTGCGGACAACACGAACAAAGGCGATGAGGCGCGCGGGAGCACGGGCGTGACCGGGTTTTCGCTGACAGCAATGTGCATTGGCGCCGAGCGAAAGTGGATTTCGCGCGCGCAGGCGAAAGACCGCGTGCGGCGGGCGCTTCGTAGCTATACCGGCAGCAATACCAATGTGAAGGTGCTGACGCAGAACGGATGGTTTTACCATTTTCTCGATATTCATACGGGCGAGCGATGGAAAGACGTTGAGATGTCGACGAGTGATTCGATCTGGCTTCTTGCCGCCTCGCTGACCTGCCGCCAATATTTTCATGAGGATCACGAGATCGGAGACCTGGCTGCGCTGCTTTACAGCCGTTATGACTTTCCGTGGATGACGAATGGAGACGGCAAGATGCTTTCGCATGGCTGGCGGCCGGAGGGATTTGTAAAGTTCCGATACGACAGATACTGCCAACTGGCGGCGATGTACCTGCTCGGGATCGGTTCGCCGACGCATGCTCTTCCGGCGGATGCGTGGTATGGATTGGAGCGGACTCCGAATTCGTATGCGAGTTACAACTACATTGGCAACACATTGCTTTGGACATATCAGTATCCGTTTGCGTGGTTTGACTTTCGCGGGCGGCGCGAGAGTCGCGGGAGTAAAGTTGACTGGTTCGAGAACTGCGAGATTGCGACTCGAGCGCATCGTGAGTGGTGCTACAAAGATCTGTCGAAAGATTTTCCTGGATACACTGAGAGCGTCTGGGGAATTACTAGCTCAACCAGTCCCACGGGATATAAGGCGTGGGGTGGGCCTCCATTGCACTCGCAGGTGGATGGGAGTGTGGTGCCGTGCGCGGCGGGTGGATCGCTGATGGTGGCTCCGGATATATGCATTGCGGCGATGCACGCGATGAAGGATAAGTACGGCGACAAGATCTGGGGCAAGTATGGATTTGCCGATGCGTTCAACCCAGGAACGAGATGGGTGTCGACGGATACGCTGGGGCTTGACGTGGGGATGACTCTTCTGAGCATTGAGAATCTTCGCCACGGCAGTGTTTGGAGGTGGTTCATGGCGAATCCGGAGCCGCAGAAGGCGATGAAGCTGGCGGGGATCGAGAAAGTTTAGGGTGGGAACTCCTGCTTGTTTTGAGTCTCAGGTCTTTTGTGCGGCACATTTCAGTTCATACGTGGCCTATACTCGGATGTAGCGCGCTTTAGAACTGGAGAAACTCTTTACATCAATGGCTAAACAAAAGACAGACTTTCAGTTTCCGCTCACCGCGACCAGTCCGATTCTCGTAAGCGGGAAGTCGGATCATTCCCTGCGAAAACTTTTGTATGACTTTTTCACGGTGTCGGCGCGCATGGAAACGGTAAGACGCTATCTGGGGGAAAGGGTGAATATTACGGTTCCCCAATACAGCATCATCATGGCCGTGGCCGAACTGCAGGGCAAGAGCGGGGTCAGCGTTGGCCGAGTTGGCGAATATTTGCATGTGACCGGACCGTTCGTGACGATGGAGTCGGGAAAGCTTATCAAAAAAGGTTTCCTGGAGAAAAACCCTGACCTGCAAGATAAACGACTTTCGCTTCTTACCCTCTCTCCAGAAGGGGCAAAGGCGCTGCAATCCCTGGTTCCGGGATTGCAACAAATTAATGACGTGTTTTTTGAGCTGGACTCGCGGGCAGAGTTTGAGCGTCTGTGCAAGACTTTGGACAAACTGGTGGGCAACAGCCAACGCGCTCTGGCGCTGATCAATGCTACTCGCGGCAATCCGCGGCTTACGCTCGATCATGGCGGGATCGCGGTCAGCGACCTGCGATAGGTTGCTACGGGCTTCGGCTTTCGGGCTTCGGGCTTCGGGTGTACTGACGAGGGTTCGTCAGTCTATGGTTCGTCAGTCTATGGTTCGTTAGTCTATGGTTCGTTAGTCTATGGTTAGCCACAAGTATTGATTTCTTAATGCAGATTATTCCTGGGCTATTGCGTAACAATCCCCTCAAACACCCGGCTATCACGCTCCGTTCGAGGCCGCCCGCCGCGGGGCATTCGGGAACATTCCACGAAAGCTCCACTAACTGAAATAGCTAATTCACTTATCTTTTTCTCTTGACAGCCCAACAGGCTTGAAGTACATTGAAGGCCCCCAAGTCAGGGGCTTCTGTGGGCTCCGGACTGTTCTTCGACTGAACTCAACTGAAATTGCTGCGCTAGCGGCTTTGCTGCGCCTGTGGGGGCTTTCATGCAAGATAAGATGCAGTACTTTCCAACCGCCGTCAGCTTTCCCGGGACGGCATGCAGGTTCCAAGACCTTTTTCCCTCCGACATCATCATCATGCCCAGCGTGGGGAACCAGGGGCGCGATGACGGTGACAGCCTGAGACGGTACGAAGCGCAACAGCAACGCGGCCGTCCATCCGCTGGGCAGACTGGCGCCATCGAGACACGAGCGGTCGAAATGAGTGCCGGGGAAATTAAAGATGCAAGCCCGCGACCCGGCCGCCTGCTGTCTCCTCCGTTCGGCGTATTCCTGCGCGCTGCCTTGTTGGCCCACCTTGAAAGGACATTCCGGTGAAAAGATCCAAAGCTTTGCTGACTCTTGGTTTTGCTCTCGCCTGTGCAGCCATCACCTTCGGTCTGGGGGTTTGCGCCCAGGCACAGACCGTCACCAACCTTGCGAACTTCGATCGCGAGACCGGAGATGCACCCTTTGGATCGGTGATCCAGGCGACGAACGGGCGCTTTTACGGCGCTACCTTCGCCGGCGGCTTTTACCGGCAAGGCAACATCTTCGAGGTTACGTCCGGCGGAGAGCTCCGCGATGTTTACAGTTTTTGCGCAAAGCCGGTGGGGGACGAGTGCACCGACGGAGCCAGTTCCATTTGGGCCCCCGTACTCGCGAGCGATGGAAATCTCTACGGAGTGACGACGGCCGGCGGCAGCAATGCTGGCGACTACAACGGCGATGACGATCCTGGCTCAGGAACCATCTATAAGCTGACGCTTGGCGGTAAGCTCACGACGCTCTACACCTTTTGTCCCACCACTCCATGCATTGACGGGCAAGGCCCGACTGGGCTCATCCAGGGCAGCGACGGAAATTTCTACGGCACGACGACCACTGGGGGAAAGTTTAAGGAAGGAGTGATCTTTAAGGTCACTCCGGAGGGCGCGTACACCGAGCTGTACTCTTTCTGTTCGCTGGCGAGTTGCGCCGATGGCGAACGCCCGGTCTTCCCGCCACTCCAAGGCATCGACGGAAACTTTTATGGCACTGTGGGCACTGGCGGCGCGACGGGAGCCGGAGTGGTTTATAAGCTCACAGCTTCTGGAACCTATACGGTGCTCTACAACTTCTGCAGTTACGGGAACGGGCCTTGCCCAGGTGGCTCCGGTCCGACCAACATCGTGCAGGATGCCAACGGAAATCTCTTTGGCACAACCGAGTTCGGCGGCACCAGCGAGAGGGGCGAAGATGCAGGGGAAGGGATCGTGTTCGAGATCACACCGACGAATCAGTATATCGTCCTGCAAAATTTCGACTTTCGTCATGGATCTGCCCTCGGAGGACTGATGATAGCCAACGACGGCAACCTCTATGCGGCGACCATAGGCGACGAATTCGGCACGAACGGGGGAACCATTGTTGAGATCACGCCAGCGGGCGTTGCCACGACGGTCTACACGTTCGGCGAATGTGGTTCTACCGGCTACAACCCGGTGAGCACGCTTTTTCAAGGCACCGACGGCACTCTGTACGGAATGACTGTTTATGGCGGCGACGGCTGCGGGGGCTATGGCACGATCTATTCGGTTTCGAACGGCTTGAGTCCGCTGGTGGAAACTTCACCCGTGGCAGGCAAAGTCGGCCAAAGCGTGATCATCCTGGGCAACGGGCTGACTGGATCGAGCAGTGTGACATTCAACGGCGTCGAAGCCAACTTCACGGTTAAATCCGATACGTACATTCAGGCGACAGTTCCAGCGGGTGCGGGTACTGGCGTGGTTTCTGTTGTTACTCCGTCGGGAACGCTTAAGAGCAATCCGCAGTTTGTGGTGACGAAGTAATTGTTTGCAGCGAATTCTTGTACTGCCCTATGGGGCAAATTGGGGAGATTTCGATGAAGAGTTCCAAAGCTTTATTCACTCTTGGCCTTGCACTGGCGTGTGCGGCCTTCATCTTCAGTCTGGCGGTGCGCGCTCAGGCACAAACCTTCACCAGCCTTTACAGCTTTTGTACCGAGACAAACTGCGCGGATGGCGATGGGGTTACGGCGCCGCTGGTGCAGGGTACAGATGGAAACCTCTATGGCGAAACGGAGTTCGGCGGCGCGAGTGTGGGGAACGCCGCTTGCGGTTCCATTGGTTGCGGAACCATCTTTAAGATGACGCCCCAGGGCACGTTCACTACCCTCTACACGTTTTGTCTGTCATCGACGTGTACAGATGGCGGCGCTCCAGCTGGGGGATTGGTGCTCGGCACCGATGGAAACTTTTATGGCGTCACTAGCGGGGGCGGGACCGACGGCTTTGGCACGGTATTCAAAATTACCCCCGCGGGCAAACTGACCACGCTGCACAATTTCGACAATACAGACGGGTGGGTAGCTCAGGGAAGCGGGCTTATCCAGGCGGCCAATGGAAACTTCTATGGAACCACATTCTATGGCGGCGCTAACGGCGAAGGCACGGTGTTTGAGATTACTCCGAGCGGAAGTTTTACGTCGCTCTATAGTTTCCCTACAAACTCCGCATGCCCTTATTGTACTGGTCCGAATGGGCTGACCCAGGGCGTGGACGGCAATATCTATGGAACAACTTTTGCAGGGGGTGTTACGGATAACTGCAATGCCGGGAGCACAAGCGGAACTTTTTTCCAACTCACGCCCTCCGGAACGCTGACCACGCTGGCCGTATTCTGCCGCCTGACCGGGAACCGCCCGAACTCGACGTTGGTTCAGGCCGCGAACGGAAATTTCTACAGCACAACCGCTGCTGGCGGAGACAGCACACACGTGGACCAGGGCACGGTCTATGAAATGACACCTAATGGGTCGATCACTTCGTTGTACAGCTTCTGCCTGCAAACGAATTGCCCTGACGGCAAAACTCCAATAGGGATTGCCTTGGGTACCGATGGGAACTTCTATGGCACGACCCAGCTCGCCAACGCAACGCAGAAGGGGACGATCTACGAGATCACTCCGGCGGGACAACTCACCACGCTCCACTTCTTTACTGCTACGAACGGAAACTTCCTTGGTGGATCCAATCCTACTGGCCCCATGTTGTTGCATACCAACGGCAAGTTCTACGGCCTCACCGGCCTCGGAGGGAAAAAGGGGATTGGCACCATCTTCAGCCTTGAAACAGGGCTGGGACCGTTCGTGAAAACCATCCCTACTTCGGGCGCGGCGGGAAAAAACGTGACCATCCTGGGAACGAATCTGACGGGAGCAACCGCCGTCAGCTTCGATGGAACTGCAGCTACGTTCAAAGTGGTTTCGGCCACAGAAATCACTACCACCGTGCCTAGCGGGGCGAAGAACGGGACAGTGACGGTGACGACGTCAGGTGGTACGAAGCTCAGCAGCAATGTGGCGTTTCAGGTTCCGTAGAGACTTACATGGGAGGACATTTCGATGAAAAGTTTCAAATCGCTCACTCTTCTTGTATTCGCATGTGCGGTCGTCACCTTCAGCCTGGCGGCGCGCGCCCAGGCGCAAACCCTAACCTACCTCGCCACCTTCAACGGCGTCGACGGGAGCGGGCCGAGCACGGTAATCCAGGCGACGGACGGAAATTTTTACGCCACAACCGCCGGCGCCGGCGAGGGCGCGGGTTCAGTGGGGAACGTGGTCAGAATTACGCCTGCCGGAGAGATTAGTTCGATCTACACCTTTTGCTCGCAACCGCACTGCCCTGATGGACAACTTCCGGAAACGCCTCCCATCCTCGGCAACGATGGAAATCTCTATGGCGTCACCTCTGGGGGTGGTTCCGACTTAGGCAATGGAGGTGGATGGGGAACGGTTTACAAGCTGACGCTCGACGGTCAACTGACCACGCTCTACACCTTCTGCACCGTCAGACCGTGTGCCGATGGCGCGAGCCCTGTGGGTATTATGCAAGCGGCCGACGGCAACTTTTACGGCACCACGGTGGAAGGCGGCGGAGAGTCTGGCGCGGGCGTGCTCTTCGAGATTACTGCAGCCGGCGAGTTCAGCGTGGTCCACACGTTTTGTTCGCTGGCCAATTGCGCAGACGGTTCAGCGCCAGGTTCGGTGCCTTTCCAGGGCAGCGACGGAAGCTTGATTGGGACCACACGCTGGGGAGGAACCTACGGAGGCGGAGTGGTGTATTCGCTGAGTCCCTCAGGAACGTTCAACGTGGTCCACACCTTCTTTTGTTCGAACCCTCCTTGTCCCAGAGGGTATGACCCCAACGGGGTAGTGCAGGATGCTGCCGGAAATCTTTTTGGCACAACGTATTTCGGCGGCAGCTCCGGCAATGGCACGGCATTCGAGATCACGACGACACATCAATTCAAGCTGCTGCACAGCTTCACTTACGGCTCCGGCACAGCCCCCCGCCCGTTGACGCTGGGCAATGACGGGAACCTGTATGGAACGACGGAGGGGATCAATGGCTACGGGACGATTTTTCAGATCACTCCAGCGGGCGCGTATAAGACGCTCCACAATTTCACTTACGGTGGGGGCACGGTTCCCTATACCGGGCTGTATCAAGCTCCCAACGGCAATTTCTACGGCGCCATCGAATACTACGGCAACAATTCGAACGGCGCTGAATATACCTTCAATTACAACCTGGGACCGCTGGTGCAAACTGCGCCCCAGTCCGGCCCAGTCGGGACAAGCGTGCTGATCGTCGGCAACGGCCTGACGGGATCGACGAGAGTCACATTTAACGGCGTGGCTGCGGCATTTACGGTGGAGTCCGACACCTATATCAAAGCGACGGTTCCAACGGGGGCGACGACCGGCACGGTTTCTGTGGTGACGCCATCGGGAACGCTCGATAGCTATCCGCAGTTTCTGGTTACGAAGTAATGATTTAAGTAATGGAGTTCCACCGAGGAAACTGTCATGCGAATCGAGAAGCAACATTTCGCGCCCATCGCCCTGATCGTGCTAACCGTGTTGCTTTCGGCCACCTACGCGGTGGCGCAACAAGACTCGCCGAAAGAAAAAGTCCTGGTCAATTTCGCAGTCGAGGGCTCGGTTGGCTATACGCCGACTGGCGCACTGATTTCCGACGGTGCCGGAAATTTTTACGGCGTTAACGGTAACGGCGGGGTGGGCGGAGGAACGGTCTTTGAGATATCTCGCTCGGGCGAAGGAGGATGGACGGCAAAGTTGATCGATGATCTCCAACCGAACTCGCACTATAACAATGCGCTGGTCATGGATTCGTCCGGGAATCTTTACGGCACCCTCTATTGGGGTGGCGCCAACACCTGTACCGACGGTTACGACGATTATTTGTGCGGTGGGGTTTATGAGTTGTCGCCGAATGGCTCGGGTGCATGGACGGTAAACATCATATGGAACGCCAGCCAGAAGGGAGGGTGGCGACCGTATCACCTGATCATGGGCCCTGACGGAAACCTGTATGGCACCACCTATTGGGGCGGTGACGGGGGAAGGGGAACTGTCTTTGAACTACAGCGTACGGGTGGGCAATGGACGCACAGCATATTGACCGCCGCTGGCGGCCTGCCAGACAGCCTGGTTTTCGACAAGGCCGGGAACCTCTACGGCACGAACTACTACGGCACTGAAGGAGGGGGCACCCTTTTTCAGTTGAAGAAAATGAACAGCGGCTGGCAGGAAGTCACTTTATTCGACTTCAATGCCAGCGGCTCCGGAGCATCGGGCGGATATGGCCTGAACGGGGTGATCCTCGGCAGCGATGGCAATTTTTACGGCACGACGGATTCGGGTGGGGACGGACATGGTGTTGTATTTGAGTTGTCGCCGACATCGGGTGGGGCCACGCAAGAGACCGTTTTATACAGCTTTTTAGACGGGGGACCAAACGAATACGGTGCCAGTCCGCTCCTCGTCGAATCAGCGGGCAATCTTTATGGCGCTACCTTCGGTGGCGGCCCTGGAGGTTATGGCACTGTCTTCCAACTGACGCCGTCAGGAAACGGTGCGTGGTCCTATACCCTCCTGCACAGTTTTCCGAGTGATGCCACGGATGGGAAATCTCCCAATGGTTTGCTGGTCGATTCAAAAGGAAATATTTACGGCACAACGGTGGGCGGCGGTTCGGCGGGATTGGGAACGGTGTTTGAGATTACGCCTTAGCCTCATGCGGATTCTTGTAATTAGAGACGACGTGGTTTTGCGGCACTGCTTACGGGAGATTTCTATGAAGCGTTCCATTCAGTTCACTCTTGGCCTTGCGCTGGCATGCGCGGCCGTCACTCTTAGCCTGGCGGTGCGCGCGCAAGCACAGACTTTCTCCTACTTCGCCAACCTCAGCGCCGGAGCCAATGGCGTCTCTTCGGTGATGCAGGCGACGGACGGAAACTTTTACATGAGCGGCTACCCCGGCGCATACGGCCACCGTGGGGCCATCCTGAAACTGACGCCCTCCGGAGAGTTCAGCATCTTATACAGTTTTTGCGCGCAGCGCGGCTGCCCAGACGGCAGCTATCCATTTACTCCCATTCTTGGGAGCGATGGAAACTTTTACGGAACGACACAAGAAGGCGGCAGCCATTTCGAGGGAGGAACGGTTTTCAAGATGACCCTTGCCGGCGAACTCACGACGCTCTACACGTTCTGTACCACCAAGGAATGCCCGGACGGCGCTAGCCCGGAGGGAATTCTCCAGGCCAGCGACGGGAATCTTTACGGAATGGCAGGCGGCGGCGGGATCGGTAGTGAAGGCACGATTTTCCGGGTGAGAACCACGGGAGAGTTCACGAAGCTGCACGATTTTTGTTCGGCTGCGAATTGTGCAGACGGTTACAACCAGTTTTCCCCGCCAATCCAGGGCAATGACGGAAATCTTTACGGCGTAACCTATGCGGGGGGATCCCATAGCGCAGGTCTGCTGTACAAGCTAACTCTCGCCGGGGAGTACAGGATCATTTACGACTTCTGTTCTCTTTCTAACTGTGCCGACGGTGGTGGGCCGAACGCGATCGTGCAGGATGCCAACGGGAATTTTTTTGGCACAACCCAGGGTGGGGGCAGCAAGCAATATGGGACGGTGTTCGAGCTTACATCGACCAATCAATTCATCGTCCTGGCCAACTTCGACTACGTTCACGGCACTCCTCTTGGAAAATTGACACTGGCTAGCGACGGCAATTTCTATGGAAATACACAAGGCGGAGAAAATGCCGGAACTGTTTTTGAGGTCACGCCGAAGGGCGAGGTCACGTTTCTCAACATCTTCTCAACCTGCGCCCTTGATAGCGGCTGGTATCCACTGGGCTTGCTCTTTCAGGGCACCAACGGAACTCTCTACGGAACCACCGCCTACGGCAACAGCGTTGGTGACTGCAATCCCGAAGGCGTGGGTTATGGCACGATTTACAGCGTCTCCGGCCCCACCCCGTTGGTAGAAACCGCACCCGTGGCTGGCCCCGTCGGGCAGAGCGTCATCATCCTGGGCAACGGCCTGACTGGATCGACCAGCGTCACCTTCAACGGCGTGGAGGCGGCGTTTGCGGTTCAGTCCGATACCTATATTAAGGCGACGGTTCCAACGGGCGCGAGTACGGGCGTGGTGTTTGTGGTTACTCCGAGTGGAACGCTTAAGAGCAATCCGCAGTTTGTGGTGACGAAGTAGTTGCATTGACTCTAGCTTCGTGCTTGCAGAAAAGCTAAATCGTTGGTTCAACGAATGAAGATAAGGCTAGACAACAGTTTAGGAACAAACAACCAGGAGGAATCATGAGCCAGCTTCGTTTCGCCAAGAACGTATGTTTCGCGCTCGCGCTATGCATGGCGACTGCGCTCGTTTGCCCTGCGCAAAATCTAACAACGCTCTCCAGTTTTAGCGGCAGCGACGGAAGCGACCCGCAATCTGTGATTCAAGGCACCGATGGCAACTTCTACGGAGTAACGTACTCCGGCGGAGCCAACAATAACGCGGGAACCGTCTTCAAAATGACGCCCAGCGGGACGCTGACCACGCTGTACAACTTCTGCGCGCAAAAAAACTGTACCGACGGCGAAAACCCGGCTGGGCAGCTCCTGCAGGCAAAAGACGGCAACCTCTACGGTACGACGTTTTATGGCGGGGCGAATTGCATCCTCGAAAACGACCCCATTACCGGCTGTGGCACGATCTTTAAAATCACCACCGGCGGCGAGTTCACCTCGCTCTACAGTTTCTGTTCGGTTGTGGTGGAAGGATATTGCTCGGATGGCGTAGCTCCCTATGCTGGATTGATTCAGGGAAATAACGGCGATCTTTACGGTACGGCCTCGGAGGGCGGATTGAACGGCAATTGCTCGAATTGCAATGGCGCCGGCACGGCCTTCAAGATTACGACTGCAGGCGCACTGACTACAATTTTTCAATTTTGCAATTCAACCAATAGTGGCGGTTACTGCCTCGACGGTGGTGCGCCCTACGGAGGGCTGGTACAAACCTCCGATGGGACTTTCTACGGCACCCTCTACAACGGAGGGACGGGCACCGACAACAGCGGCGGTGTGGTTTATAAGCTGACAGCTTCGGGGCAGTTCACGGTTCTGCACAGCTTTTGCTCGAGCTATAACTGCCAGGACGGAGCCTATCCGTTCACATCACTGGTTCAGGCTTCCAACGGAAACTTTTACGGAGTGACTCGCAACGGCGGATACCGCGGGGACATCGGCGACGGCACGGTGTTTAAGGTATCCCCGTCAGGAACTTTTACAACCCTACATGTCTTCCGCGGCACGGACGGTGAGTCTCCGCTCGGCATCTTGTTTCAAGCTACGGACGGCGACCTGTACGGCACAACAGCGGACGGGGGCAGCGGCAACGGTACCGGCATCAATGGCGGCACGCTCTTCAAGATGACCTTGAGTGGGCAATTTTCCACGCTGTACACCTTCTGCGATCAAACGAATTGCACCGATGGAGACGGTCCCGTAGGAGGCGTTATTCAAGGCAAGGACGGCGACTTGTACGGAACGACTGGGATAGGTGGCTCCGACTTCGATGGTGTTGTCTATCGTTGGACGCTCCATGGCGAGTAGAAACGCCATAATCAGGAGAAATTTTTATGAAAAATTCCAAAGTTTTACTGACTCTCGGCCTTGCACTGGCATTTGCAGCTTTCACTCTCAGCCTGGGGGGGAGCGCCCAGGCACAGACGCTTTCCTACCTTGCCGACTTCAATGGTACGAACGGCTTCCAGCCCTTCGGCGGGGTGACGCAGGCGACGGACGGAAACTTTTACGGCACGACCACCAATGGCGGCGGCCATGGGTATGGGAACGTCTACCGCGTTACGCCGAGCGGAGAGATCACGTCGATTTACGATTTTTGCAAACGGCCCAACTGCGCCGACGGTGCAACTCCCGAGTCGGTTCCGGTGCTGGGAAGTGACGGCAATCTTTACGGTACGACCAATGGGTTCGCCTACGGCGGATACGGAACGGTATACAAGATGACGCTGAGCGGCGAACTTACGACGCTCTATACGTTTTGCTCGCTGGCGGACTGCGCCGACGGCTCGTTGCCCAATGCGCTCATGCAGGCCAGCGACGGGAACTTTTACGGCACAACGAACCGGGGAGGAAATTCCAACGCGGGCACGATCTT
>JBEKJF010000555.1:0-5254 GCA_050011375.1 Candidatus Sulfotelmatobacter sp. | reverse complement strand
CCGGGGGCGGAGGTGGAGAGGTGAACGTTGCGCCACCGCCGCCGCCGCACGCTGATAGGGAGAGCGTTGCCACTAGCGCCAACATAAACAGACCGCGCTTCATGCGTACTCCGTTCTGAGATGTGATTTCGACCGCGGAATTTGGGTACCCTGGATTGTAGCTGACTTTCGCTGGGTCGAGTGACTAATCGTGAGTAGTGTGAGATGTCGCGGGTGGACCTTGATCTTGACGCAAGAGGCCGGATGCTCCCGCTTCCTGTCCTGAGCTCGCCGGAGGGACATCCTGCGGGACGGCGGCGCTAAGGTTCTTGCGGCGCGCGGGCTGGTGAGCGACGATTCGGACTCAGGGCTTGCTTATGGTTGGAACTCCCAGAGGTCGTTTAGGACTCCGGGGGGGAAGGACGTGGCTACGCCGGAGCCGCCGAAGAGCCATAGATTGTTGTTTTTGTCGAGCCAGCTGGCGGAGTTCCAGCGCGCGCCGGGGACGTTGAGCGGATTTGCGCTTCCCTCGGTGCCATAGACGCCGAATTGGTTGGGGCTGCTGGAGCCGCTTTCCCAGGTCCAGTTGTTGTTGCTGTAGAGCCAGAGGTCGTTAAGGCCGTCGCCGTCTCCGGCTTCCTGCCCGCCGAAGAGCCAGAAGTTTCCGGAGGAGTCGAGCCAGCCGGTGGGCCAGCTTCTTCCGCCAGGCGTGCCGGTTTGGTCTATGGCGACGTAGTTGCCGGGTTGATCGGCGACGTTGGAGTCGGACGGTCCCTGCCAAACCCACTGGAAGGATGTCGGGATGTATTCCCACGTGTCGTTAAGTGCGCCGTAGGTGTTTTTGGAGTCAATGCCAAGTCCGCCGAAGAGCCAGAAATTTCCGGAGGAATCGATCCAACTGACGAGGCCTTGGCGGGCGCCGGGGACGGTGCTGCTGGTACCGCTGCCCTGGGTGCCGTAAGTGGGCGATTGGCCTTGCAAATTCGAGCCGCTGATCCAAGTCCACTGGCTCGTAGTGGTGCTGTACTCCCAAAGGTCGTTGAGCGATCCTTCGTTTCCCTGCGAGTCGAAACCGTAGCCGCCGAAGAGCCAGAAGTTACCGGAGGCGTCGGTGGAAGCGGAAGCGTAGTAGCGGGATCCGGGGATAGTGGTCGAACTGCCGCTGCCTTGGGCGCCGTAGGAACCGCTGCCGTTAGTGGTTTCTGGGCCGCTGACGTACGTCCATTCGTTACTGGAGGGGGTGAATTTCCAGAGATCGTTGAGTGGGCCGGGGGCGTCGCCAATGTTGACGTCGAAACCATAGCCGCCGAAGAGCCAGAGATTTCCTGCGGAATCCTTCCAGCCGACGGCGCCGATTCGTGCTCCGGGGACGCTGGTGCCGCCGGTTCCGTAGACGCCGTTCTGGTCGGTGAAGTTCGCGCCGTTTTGGTAGGCCCAGTCGGTGCCGTTCCACTCCCAAATATCGTTGAGGTAGCTTTCTATGTTTGCCGCGACGCCGTTTCCGCCGAAGAGCCAGAGATTGCCGTTGTTATCGGTCCAGGTTACGGCACCGTAGCGGGCTCCGGGAACGTTCGTGGAATTGAATTTGGTCCTGGTTCCGTAGCTCCCATTCTGGCCGGTGAAATTGGCGCCGTTCTGCCAGGTCCATTGATTGTTGCAGCCGACGAGGACGTTGGTGACGTTGGCGTTGGCCGTGCCGCTGCCGTCGGTGACCGTGCAGGTCTGGGTTGGATTTGTCGGCTGTGTGAATACTGTCACGCTGTAGGGGCTGCCGGCCGGAATTTGCGTGCTGAAGGTGAAGGAGGTTTGGCCTGAAGTGATGGCTAGATTGTTGCCGCCGTTGTCTTGCAGGACGAGGCCGGTGCCGGTTAGGCCGGCGATGGTGCCTCCGATGGTGAAGCTGGTGGAGGTGGTGCAGGTTACTGCGACGTTGGTGACGTTGGCATTGGCTGTGCCGCTGCCGTTGGTGATTGTGCAGGTTTGGGTTGGGTTCGTGGGCTGCGTTAGAACCGTTACGTTGTACGCGCCGCCGCTTGGGATTTGCGTGCTGAAGGTGAACGAGGTTGCTCCGGCGGCGATGGTCAGGTTGCTGGTGCCGTTGTCTTGCAGGACCAGGCCTGTGCCGGTTAGGCCGGAGATTGTTCCGCCTATGGTGTAGGTAGTTGTCGAGCATGTGACTGCTACGTTGGTCACGTTGCCGGTCGCTGTTCCGCTGCCGTTGGCTACTGTGCAGGTTTGAGTGGGGTTCGTGGGCTGCGTTAGGACCGTTACGGCGTACGTGCCGCCGCTGGGGATTTGCGTGCTGAACGTGAACGACGTTGCTCCGGCGACGATTGTTAAATTGTCAGTGGCGTTGTCTTGCAGGACTAGGCCGGTTCCGGTTAGACCGGAGATGGTTCCCCCTATGGTGTATGTGGTTGTTGCGCATGTGACTACGACGTTGGTCACGTTGCCGGTGGCGGTGCCGCTGCCGTTGGTGACGGCGCAGGTTTGCGATGGGTTCGTGGGCTGCGCGAATACGGTTACGCTATACGTGCCTCCGCTCGGGATTTGGGTGCTGAAGGTGAACGAGGTTGCGCCTGCGGCGATGGTCAGGTTGCTGGTGGCGTTGTCTTGCAGAACCAGGCCTGTGCCGGTTAGCCCGGAGATGGTTCCACCTATGGTGTACGTGGTCGTGCTGCAGGTCACTGCTACGTTGGTGACGTTGCCGGTCGCTGTGCCGCTGCCGTTGGTGACTGAGCAGGTTTGATTTGTGGGTTGCGTGAAGACGGTTACGGCGTACGTGCCGCCGCTGGGGATTTGCGTGCTGAAGGTGAATGTCGTCGCGCCTGCAGCGATTGTCAGATTGCTGGTTCCGTTGTCTTGCAGGACTAAGCCTGTACCGGTTAGGCCGGAGATTGTTCCGCCTATGGTGTAGGTGGATGTCGAGCATGTGACTGCGACGTTGGTGACATTGCCGGTCGCTGTGCCGCTGCCGTTGGCGACTGTGCAGGTTTGTGTTGGGTTCGTCGGCTGCGTGAATACCGTTACGGCGTACGTGCCTCCGCTCGGGATTTGCGTGCTAAAGGTGAACGACGTTGCGCCTGCGGCGATGGTCAGGTTACTGGTGCCGTTGTCTTGCAGGACCAGGCCTGTGCCTGCGAGGCCAGTGATTGTTCCGCCTATCGTGTAGGTGGTTGTGGAGCATGTGACTGCCACGTTGGTCACGTTGCCGGTCGCTGTCCCGCCGCCGTTGGTTACTGTGCAGGTTTGGGTGGGGTTCGTCGGCTGCGTTAGGACCGTTACGTTATACGTGCTGCCGCTGGGAATCCCAGTGAAGGTGAATGCGGTCGCACCTGCTGCGATGGTCTGCGTGCTGCCGCTGTTCTGCAGTTGCAGGCCTGTGCCGGTTAGTCCTGAGATGGTGCCGCTGATGGTGTACGTCACTGTGCTGCAGGCTACTGCTATGTTGGTGACGTTTCCGTTGACTGTGCCGCTGCCGTTTGTCACTGTGCAGGTTTGTGTCGGATTCGTCGGCTGCGTCAGAACCGTTACGTTATACGCGCTGCCACTGGGAACTCCGGTGAAGCTGAATGCTGTCGCTCCCGATGCGATGGTCTGCGTCGTTCCGCTGTTCTCCAGTTGCAGGCCTGTGCCTGCTAGTCCTGAGATCGTGCCGCTGATTGTGTAGACGGGAACCGCGTTAACGCTGCAACTCACGGTGACATTGGTCACGTTCGAGAGGGCCAGTCCGCTGCCGTTCGTCACCGCGCAGGTCTCCCCGGCGGGCTGGGTAAGCACAGTGACGTCATACTTGTCGCCGCTGTGGATTGGCGTACTGAAGGTGAAAGAGGTTTGGTTGGCGCTGGCCGCAAGATTGTCGCCCCCGTTATTTTGCAGGACCAGGCCTGTCGCGGTGAGACCGGCGATCGTGCCGCCAATGGTGTAGGTGGTTGGAGGTGGGTCGTCGCCTCCTGTGCTTTGTGCGCTTCCCATGCTTCCGCCGCCGCACGCGGAGAAAGACAGTGCAGCCCCGATCACAACCGACAGCGCAAGCAAACGCAACTTCATCCATCCCCCCAGCCCGGATCCCCCACGTGGGGCAAAGTGTACCCGAACACACGAACTCGTGCCACGACAGGGGAGTATCGCCGATTTTAGCGGACCACGGAGTTAAAACAATGGCCCGAACTAGGGGGGAGAAACAAGCACATGTACTAATTTCTCTAGTCGGCCTGGCGCAGAAGAAACTTGCGGGTTACGGTGCGGCCTTCGTAGATGGCCTGCACCAGCACGGAGGATTCGGGCAGGCTAGATTCTTCGATTTCAAGCAAGATTTGGGCGACGCCGGTAGCGTCAGTGACTGTTTGGGTATAGAAGGGCGCAGCGCCGGGGCGGGCGAAACGACAGGTCAGGCGCGCGGAGGGGACGGCGGTTCCTGCTTCAGTAACGCGCAATTGCATGGTGAGATTGCGGTTAGCGTGAATCGAGGCGGCGTTTTCCCATTGGACATCGAGGTGTTTGATTGCGGCCAGGGTTTCGGTTTCAGCGCGGTCGAGGACGTTTTCCAGTTGGCCTTCGCGAATGGCTTCGAGCACGAGGCGATGCTGGTCGCGGAGTTGCTGCTCTTTCTGGGGATCGCCGAAGCCGGCTTGAGCGGTGGAGTTGGCGTAAGATATGGCCCGCTTGCCGACGCACCTACCGCGCACGAACACTTGAGTCTGGAGCAGTTTTTCGCTCTCGCGCGCCTCGCTTTGCACGTGGTAGATGGTGTCGCCGTGTTTTACGTCGGTGTTAAAGCCAAAAATCATAAAGATTGAGTAATTTCGAAATTGGGTAATTGGGAAATTTGAAACCCTTTGGGCCCTTCACTTGCCCCTTCTTCTACGGCGATAGCGCGGGCCCAGAATTTCAATTACAAATTACTAACTTACAAAATTGCCAAATTGTGACCGGTTCCCTTGACACTGCCGCTGATCAGCACCTAATCTAAAATGTTTAATGAAGCTTCGCGCGAATTATATATAGCCTCTCCCATGCCCGACAATTATTTCGCCGGATACCTGCCGATCCTCATCCATATTCTGCTGGCCGGCGGAATCGCGACTGCTATTATCTCGCTTTCCTGGCTGATCGGGGAGCGGAAACCGAACCGAGCCAAACTTTCCCCGTATGAATCGGGAATGGTGCCGGTGGGGGATGCGCGCGGGCGTTTCTCGGTGCAGTTCTACCTGGTGGCGATGCTCTTCATTTTGTTCGACGTTGAGGCAGTCTTTCTTTATCCCTGGGCGGTAAT
>JBEKJF010000554.1:0-6184 GCA_050011375.1 Candidatus Sulfotelmatobacter sp. | reverse complement strand
TTCAGCTTCACCGCTGCCACCACCGGCCAGGTACCCACCAATCAGGTAAACAGCGCCACCACCAACCTGACCGCCTCTACCGCTCTGGCTTCGGGATCTATCCTTACCGTAACCCGCGCCACCGGCACCACCATCTACACCGCGACCGCCGCCACCACGGTAGGTGCATTGGAAAACGTGATCAACGGCGGAGTCGCTATCAGTGGCACTCCGATCACGGTCACCGGCACCGACACCGCGGGCCATACCGGCTACTCGGCCGTGATTGCAAGCGGGCAGCTGCAGTTGACCGATCTCAATGGCAATAACGACATCAGCGCAGTCGAGACCGGCGATCCCAATACCAACCAGGTGACCAGCAGTCTCGGCACCCTCACGACTGGTACGGTGCTGGCCTCAGGAGATGTCGTAACGGTGACGCGAGGGGCGGGCGCCGCCGTCTACACTGCAAACGCCGCGACGACCGTGGGCAACCTGATCACCGCCATCGATACCGGTGTTGGCACCGGTTTTACCGTTACTACCACCGGCACCGGCGCTGGCGCCGTGCTCACCGGCCTCGGGGCCGCAGTCGTAGGCGGACACCTGGTTGTCACCGACTCCAACAACAGCGGCGATCTCGCGGTGGCTCAGGGTACAGGCGCCGAATTGGGCACTTTCGCCGACACCGCCGATAAGACCTTCGCCGCCCCATTTATCAACCCCACGGGCTCCACATCCACGGTGCAGTCTCTGATCAACGCCATCAATTCCGACACCGTCGTCGGCGCCAAAGCGGCAATCGTCAACGGTCTCCTGCAAGTCACCGATCCCTTCGATCGCGGCGATCTCGCCGTCACCACCACCGACAGCGTGCTGGGAGCAACGGTTTCGGGCGCCCAAACCGCCTTCCAAAATACCACTATTGGATCATCGTCCCCTAATGCCAACGAGTTGGTCAGCAATGCCGGAACTAGCGGTACTCCTTTGACCGCCACCACCACTCTTGCGGCCGGCACTGTCACCAGCTTCACTGCCGGAGGCAAAACCTTCTCCTATACCGCGCCCACCGGAGGTTCCACCATCGGAGCCCTCATCAGCGCCATTGACAATCCTCTCACCGACCCAGCGAACCTTCAGGCTTACATCGGAACCGTCGGTTCGGCTGCCGGGCAGTTGGTGGTGGTCGATCCGCTCGACAATAACGATCTCGCGGTCGGTCCAGCCAATGCCAACACCGCGCTCGGATCCTTCAGTAGTCCAGTGACAACCGCCTCGCCAACCACCAACATCTTCCTGAGCGATTCCACCGCCGTCGGCTCCAGCGAGATCGCGGTAACCATTGGCTCGTTGAACACCGCTTCCATCACCAACGGGACCGGCACCAACGGCGTCAACCTTGCCAGCACCGACTTGAATACCCAGGGAGATGCGCAAGCCGCCCTGATTCAGATCGGTGACGCCATCGCGAACATAGCCAGCGTTCGAGGTACTCTGGGCGCGGTAGTGAACCGGCTGACCGCAGCCGGCAACGTCCTCAACAGCCAGGTGCTCAACCTGACATCGGCGGAGAGCACCATCACTTCCGCCGACATTCCAACTGTGGTGGCGAACCTTACGAGTGAGTCCATCCTGGAACAGACCGGCATCTCCGCTCTCGCCCAGGCTAACCAGCAACAGCAGCTCGTATTGAAACTGTTGCAGTAAGTTCGTCTGTAGCGGTTTGTCAGGGCAGGTTTGGCCTGGAAGGAGGCAGTCGAACTGCCTCCTTCCGGCTTCTATCCTCCCCGGTGCTCGATATGAGCTTTGATCCCGCACTCGTATTTTCCCCGTTTTGACCGGTGCTCAGGACGGGAGATAAGGAGTGCGCAAGGCGGCACGGTCGCTTCCCGCTTCAGGAAGCTCTTCAACTAGGGAAATCGCGCCGTCACAAAATGCTTTTAGCTTCATCCACCGATCCAGAGGGTGAAGTCAAATTGCTGCGAACCATCCCGAATCGAAGCATCCCGAATCGAGGAAGGAAAAGACCATGGGCATTAGTTTAAATCCCGCCACCCTCCTGTCCGGACAAGGCCTTGACGTGACTTCCGTGGTATCGCAGATTATCGCTTCGGAAGCTGGACCGTTGACGGTGTGGTCGCAGCAGCAAACCACGCTCGCGTCGGAAAACGGGGCGCTCGACGGGATCAACAACGATCTGGCCAACCTGCAAACCGCCGTTCAGGCCTTGGCAGATCCGGAGGCAGCCTTCGGCTCCCAGCTGGCTACGACCTCCGACGGTAGCGTGGTGGCCGCGAGTGCTGACGGCACCGCCATTGCCGGCACTCACCAGATCGTGGTGAACAGTCTGGCTACGACGGGCACGCTGTATTCGAATCCCGTCGCCGCCGGTGCGAATACCTCATTTCTGGCCAGCGGGCAAACCACCGGCGATGTCAAGTTGCAGGTCGGAGGAACAACCGGCACCACCTACGATCTTCCCATCACTGCGGGCAGTAACGACACTCTCACCACTCTCGCAAGTTACATCAACACCCAGAGCACCGCGAACGACTGGGGAGTGGCCGCCAGCGTAGTAACCGGCGCTACCGGTTCGCAACTGGCTTTACAGAGCCAGAACACGGGCAGCAGCGGAGCCTTGGCTATCGTCAACAACAGCCACACCACCCTGAGCTTTGCCACACCCGAGGGCGGCGCCAATGCCTCCCTGACCGTTGACGGCCAGCCCTTCACCAGTGCCACGGATACGGTCACTGGAGCCATCCAAGGAGTCACCCTGAGCTTGCTCAACGCATCGCCCGGCGAGCAGGTGCAGCTCACGATCGCCCAGGACACAAGCCAGGTCAGCTCCGCCGTCAGCAATTTCATCTCGGCTTACAACAGCCTGGTCAGCGACATCAACGCACAATACAAGGTGGACCCGACCGGCGTGATTCCTGTGCCTCCTCTGGAATCGGATATTTCCCTGCGCTCCGTGCAGTCCAGCATCCTGTCAGACGCCGCCTATTCCATTACCGGCAATGGCGGGCTCATCAACCTCGAGACCCTGGGCATCAACACCGCCAACGACGGTACCCTGAGCCTGGGTACCTCCGCAACCGGCCAATCGCTTTCGGAAATACTCGCGACCAATCCCTCGGAGGTTCAGAACTTTTTTCAGAACGCATCCGGGACCGGCTTCGCCAACAATTTCGCCACTGACCTGACCAACCTGACCAATCCCACGACCGGCCCCTTGAACGCGGACATAGCGCAAAACACCGCGGAAAACACGGACCTTACCAATTCCATCACGAACCTGCAAACTCAGTTGGCGGCCCAGACCACGGCATTGACCTCGCAGTTCGAGACCGTCAACGCCACGCTGCAAGCCTACCCGCTGCTCCTGCAGCAAGTCACCGAAACCCTGGGCACACTGGGCTCGGGCACTTCCAGTTCGGGTGCTCTAGTCTCCAGCGAACCTACACTTACTTCGGGGTTATAAACGTTTATGGATGCCGGGTCTTCCTACCGCGAAACTGCCGTCCGGGGCGCAAGCCCGGTGCGGCTCGTGATCTGCCTCTACGAACAGGCTATCGAAGACCTGCGGCGCGCCGTCATTGCCCAGGAAAAGGGCGACATCGAAGCCCGCACCCGCGGCATCAACCATGCCCTCCTCGTGATTAGCCATCTGCAAGGCTCGCTCGATATGGAGCGCGGCGGGGAAGTGGCAGCAAATCTGGCGCGGTTCTATAACGTCGTGCGGGCCGGCCTCGCCGAAGCCCACGTGAAGCAGTCCATACGAATGCTCGAACAACAGATTTCCCAACTCGCTACCGTTCACGAAGCCTGGCTGGAAGTGGAACGGGCCACCACCGCCCCCCTACCTCAATCCGCCGGCCTCGCGGAAGCTGGCCCCTCCACCCCATCTCGGGAAACTTCCCTTACCGATTGGAACGCCTGATGCCCGCACTCGCCCTTTCCCGATCGCAGCATTTGCATGAAACCAACCGTCGCCTGCGCTTTTGGCTGGACAGCCTGCGGGGCCAACCCGGTCAGCCCCCCGCCCTGGCCGCTCCCGAACACATGGCCGCGCTGCTTTCCGAACTCTTGTACGCAGGAGCAGCCCTACGCGCCGAGCCTATCCCAGCCCCGGGGCGGGATCCGGAACTCGACACCGAACTCCGAGACTATCGCAGCCAAGTGGAACTTCTCCGCGACCTTCTGCCTTCCCTTCAGCGCCAACTGCTGGCCGAACGCTCGCGTCTGGAAGCCCAACGCACCCGCCTGCGCTCCGCCGCGGAATGGGCCCGCGCCTCGCGCCAGACCCTCTAAGCGGGATTCTTCCCTGTTACCTTCCGCGCCGTTCCCGCGTGTCTTACTTATCTCAAAAATGCTTACTATTTCAAATACTGGAATAAATTGGTGCTTTCCGTCTGCGCGATGGCTTCGAGCGTGGCCTGCAGCGAGGTCTGCGACGTGGTCAGGTTGCTGATCACGTTGGGCAGGTCCGCTCCGCCGATCGTAGTTTCCTGTTGCGCCAGTTCGGTCGTGTCGCTGGCCAGGTAGGTTTGCTGCGAGGTCAACTGGTCCAAGGCGTTGCCGTAAAACACGCTTTGCTCCGAGAGATAGCTGGAGGCATCGCCCACCTCCGTGACCGCCGTGCCGATGCTGGCCGTGTTGCCGCCCTGCAGGCTGGTGATCAAGTCCTGAATGCTCTGGAACACATTGCCCCCGGAAGCGGAAAACAACTGCGAGCCCGGCAGGTTGGTCTGCAGGGTGATCTGGCTGCCCACCCTGACCCGGTTCACGCCCGTATTCCCCTGGTAAGTTACTCCGGAAGGCGAACTGGGATCGAGCACGTAAGCCGCAGCCTGGGTCGCGGTGCCCGCGAAAACGTAGTTGCCCTGATAGGTCAGGTTGGCCAGGTTCAGCAGTTGGCTCTGGATGCCCTGGATCTGAACCACGATGGCGGCGCGGTCGGCCGCGTTCTCCGTCCCGTTGGCCCCCTCGGTGCCCAGGCTGATGGCTTGCTGCAGCGCGGTCGTGACCGAGTCCAGCGTGGAATCCGCACTCTGTATCTCACCCTGAATGCTGCCAATGCTGCGCTCAAATTGATCGGCCTCGGAAGTCTGGCCGGCGTTCTCGACCAGCAGCGCCGCCGCCCCGGGATTGTCGGAAGGCTCATTCACGCTCAGCCCGGAGGCGATCTCCTGCTCGTCGGTGTTGACCTGCTGCTGCGTCTGGGCCACCTCGGCGAGCAGGTCGGGATACGGATTGGGATCGATACGCATTGGGCTAGACCGTCAGGGTGTCCATGTTGATCACCGTGTACATCATGTCATTAATCGTGGTGATGACTTGCGCCGAGGCCTGGTAGGCGTCCTGGTAGCGCACCATGTTGGCCGCTTCTTCGTCGAGTGAAACTCCCGACACCGAAGCAAGCTGATCGTTCAGCTGCTGCAGAATCGAACTCGAAGCCGTCTGCTCCGCCGACGCATTGGCAGTGTCGTTGCCCACATCGAACACGATGCCGGAATAATAATCGGTTGGAGTCTGGCCGGCGACGATCGCCTGATTATTCAGATCGTACATGGCCTCCGCATTTCCGTTGCTGCCCGCACTGCCGTCGGAGCTGGCCGCAATCAGCGAGGGATCGGTAATGGCCACCGAGAGACTGGCCGCCGCGCCAGTGACTCCCGCTGGCGGCGGATTGAACAGGTTGGTCCCGGCATCGCCGTTGAGATCGAACCCGCCTGCTTGAACCGTGTTGACCGCGTTGGCCACGCCGGCGGCCAGGGTGTCAAGCTGGCCTTGAATCGCCGGAATTTCCTGATCGCGGGCCTGCAGAGTTCCACCCAACTGGCCGGAAGTGATCTGGCTGGTGACGTCGTTCCCCTGGGAATAAACGTCATGCAGTCCGGCGGGAGTGATCTGAGTCTGCAACTGGAAGCTCTGCTGGCCGGTCACCAGCGGAACGCCGTTGGCGGTGGTGAGGGTCAGTGAGTTGTTGGCGGAGATTACCGAGACGTCCACCAATCCTGAGAGCTGGTCAATGGCCTGCTGCCGCTGATCGACAAAGCTTCCTGCGCTCTCTCCAACATTTTGCAGGTTGCTGACCTGTTGATTGAGGTTGGCGATCTGCTGCGTGAGTTGGTTGATCTGGGTTACCGTCTGCACCACGCTCGAATCGAGACTGGTCTGTTGCTGGCTGAGGTTGTTGGCG
>JBEKJF010000553.1:0-2557 GCA_050011375.1 Candidatus Sulfotelmatobacter sp. | reverse complement strand
GTTGCCATTGATTTCCAGAACCGAATCACCAACGCGCAAATCAGCGCGCTCAGCGGCGCTGCCGGCGGTTAATGCGCCGACGGAAACCGAGCCGTCAGAGTTTCGCGAAGGCACAAAACCGGCGTCGGCAACTTTGTACGTTTGCCGGATCAGGCGCAGTCCCACACTGTGGAAAAAATCGTTCCACGGAATTTCCTCCGTGCCCGCAACATACTTCTCGAAAAACCATTTTAGATCCGAATGGCTCACGGCCTCGGCGGCCTCGCGCACGCCTTCAGAATCGGCGAAAAACTTTCCCTGCTTTGCGTAATTCTGATTCATCCATTGAAATACTTCGCGCAGTGACGCGCGGTCGTGGCTCGCATCGCGCACCGCCAGATCGAGCACGATGCCGAGCAGTTCCCCTTTGTTGTAATACGAAATGCTGCGCTCGGGGCGCTGGTAGGACGCGCGGCCTTCGAGCCAAGCATCAAGGCTCGACTCCTCCGCCGATTGGGTGAGGTGCGCGTGACGCCCCTCAAGTTCGTTGATCTCAGACGCCAGTTGCAGTTCGAAGCGTCGTTCTTCGAGCAACCCGCTGCGTAGCTGAATCATGTCGGCCGCAGTGCTGGTGCAGCCTTCGCTAAACCAAAGTGCGCGCGTGTAGTTTTCTTTCGTATAATCCACCGGCTCAAGCGTTTGCGGACGAATGCGCTTCACGTTCCACAGATGAAAAAACTCATGCGCGGTCACCGAAGCCAACGACTCGGGAGATTTTGCCAAGACATCTGCGTTCAGCGCAATCGCGGTCGAGTAAGCATGTTCCATGCCGCCGCCGCCCGGCCCGTGCGGAAAGTGGTAAAGAAACATATAGCTGTCGAAGGGACGGTCGTTCATCCAACCGGTCGCGGTCGCCACGATTTTGTGCAGCATGGCGTCGATCTGATTCATGTCGTAGTCGGCGGAGTCAGCGTCAACGATCACGCGATAATGGGCGCCGGCTTCGTCGAAATCGGATTCCTTAAACATTCCGATCTCGACTGGAGAATCCACCAGTCGGTCGTAATTTTCCGCACTGAATCCGCCGTCAGATATCGACGTTAGCGGCGTAGCTACCTGCCATCCTGAGGGAACCTGGCTGAAACGCACGACCATCGGCCCATTCCGCGCGTCCACCGGATACATAAGAATCTGGGCGAGATTTAGAAATGCATGATGCGAGTTCAGTTCGGCGCCGAAGGGCCCGGGCGAATCCACGAACATCTGATAGTCGATTACGACGCCGCCTTGCGCGTTGGCGATCTGCCACCGGCTCTTATCCAACTCGCGCACTGAAAGCGAGTGGCCCGCACTGTCTTTGGCGCGAACCCAGTCGACGTATTGTGCGAAATCGCGGACTTGATACAGCGCGTTCCATACCGGAAGCTGTAACTCGCGCTGCGCCGCGCCCTCCGGCAGCAGAATCTGCACCTCAATCAGATGCTGGTCGGGATTCGCCAGCGAAATTGTGTAGCTGGTTGCAGCGTACGACGGACTAAAAGCCAAACAAAGAAATAGGACAGTCGAGACGGCGGCGCTACGTTCGCGAAGAATCCGGCGCACGCGCCCAGTGGTCGCGATCCCACGCCTCATTGTCACTATCACTGCTTCCCTGCCGCATTCGCAGCGTTGTTCGTAGCGATGACAACTTCAGTGTTGCTGGCAAGTTCGCGTAACCGGGCCGGCAGCTTTTCGTAGATTCCACCGAAGCCGCCATTGGAAAGAATCGCAACCACATCCCCGCTCCGCATCTCGGGAGCGATCTTCTGCACGATCTCATCCGCATCAGCGATTAAGCGCGCTCGCCGTCCATGCTTCTCAATGTCCGCCGCAAGCTCAGGCAACTCCAGCCGTTCGTTCACCGGCACGGCCTCCGAGCGAAAGACGCCTGCAACGATAACTTCATCCGCCAGCGCGAGACTGCGTGCCAGATCGTTTTGCAATACCCTCCGCCGAAGCGTGTTCGAACGCGGCTCACGCGCACCGGCGTACCGCGCGCGCAATGCTTTCAACGTGCCTGCAATCGCTGTGGGATGATGCGCGAAGTCGTCGATGATGGTGATGCCATTCACCTGCGCCTTAACTTCTAAACGCCGCTTGACGCTCTTGAACGTCTTCAGCGCCGCCGCAATTTCTTCTTTGGAAATGCCATAGGCCGCGGCCAGCGCAGCAGCCGCGGTCGCGTTCCACACGTTGTATTCGCCCGCCAGCGGGAACTCCAGATCGCCCCAGTGGCGTTCTTTATGCCACACAGACCACGAAGTTCGTCCCGCCTCGAACTTCAGATTTGTGATTCGCCAATCCGAGCGCACGCCCGAGCCATAGTGCTCCACTGGGCAGAAGGCCTTGCTTAGGCAGCGTTCGAGGCTCGCACTTTCTCCCGTATCGCCTGCCATTCCGTCGAACGCGATAATCCGGCCGCGCTGCGGAATAAGATTTACCAGCCGCTTAAACGCAGTCTCGACCGCATCAAGATCTTTGTAGATATCGGCATGATCGAACTCTACGGAAGTCAGAATCGCTGCATCCGGAAAGTAGT
>JBEKJF010000552.1:0-2696 GCA_050011375.1 Candidatus Sulfotelmatobacter sp. | reverse complement strand
GTAATCGAGAAGCCTCTGAAAGAGCTCTGGGACGAGGACCTGCTCCCTTATCGCACGCTTCGCGCGCAGCTGCCGATGGTGATGATCGCGCACGCCGCATATCCGCAGGTGACGCACGATCAGACGCCAGCGTCGCTTTCCAAGAAATGGATCGCCGACATCCTGCGCAAGCGCATCGGCTATCGCAAGCTGATCGTCTCGGATGATCTTGAGATGGGCGGGGTGTTAGCGGCCGCGCCGATAGGCGAGGCAGCGGTCAAACATATCCGCATAGGCGGAGACATTTGCCTGGTCTGTCACCGCGAAGACCACGTTGTGCAGGCTTACGAAGAATTGGTAAGGACGGCAGAGAGAGATGTGAAGTTCGCCAAGAGAGTCGAAAGAGCCGCGCAACGAGTGCTGGCCTTCAAGAAGAAGTCGGCGAAGATACTGCGCGGCGAGCAAGTGCGTCTGGAATCTCTGAATCGGGAAGAGAACGATTCCCACGAAAGCGTCCGTCGACCGCGAAGATGAAGAAGAAAGCCATGATCGTAGCCGGAGTGATGAGCGGAACTTCCGCCGATGGCATCGACGTGGCACTTGTACGAATGGAGGCCCGTTCGCATGGATTCGAATTACTCGGGCACGCCGAATACCCTTACCCAAAGAAAGTTCGCGCAGCGGTGCTTGCCGCGATGAACGCTTTGCAAGCCAGCGTAGCCGATCTGTCGCGGCTGAATTTCTTGCTGGGCGAACTATATGCCGAAGCCGTGCTCGCCACCGAGCGCCAGGTCCGCGTCAAAGTTGATCTGGTCGGTTGCCACGGACAAACGCTCTACCATCAAGGCGAGCCGCAACCGTTTCTCGGACGCAACCTCGCAGCGACATGGCAGACTGGAGAGGGAGCAATTGTCGCGGCGAGAGTCGGTGCGCCCGTCGTTTCGGATTTTCGTCCCGCCGATATGGCTTCTGGCGGCAAAGGCGCGCCGCTTGTCCCTTTTCTCGACTACATGCTCTTCCGCGACGTGCGCGTGGGCCGAATTGTGCAAAACATCGGCGGCATCGCGAACCTAACTGCCATTCCCGCTGGCGCTGCTCCTGAAGGGGTGTTTGCCTTCGACACTGGTCCCGGCAACATGGTGATCGATGCTGTCACCGACAAATTGTTCGGTCAGCCATTCGATCGCAGCGGCAAAATCGCAGCTTCCGGAAAGGTGCTCGAAAAAGTCATCAACAATTTCTTACAGCGAGCTTTCTTTAAGAAACAGCCTCCCAAGACCGCAGGGCGGGAGGAATTCGGCCGCGAATTCGTACGCGAGTTTCTCCTAGGCTGCAAAGGTCACCGAAAGCAAGATATCGTCGCAACAGCTACTGCATTGACTGCGAATTCGATTGCCGACGCCGTGCGGCGGTTCGTCATAAGGAACTCAAATTCCGCACGGAAGCCGGCCTTTCATGAAATGATTCTTTCCGGCGGAGGTGCGAAAAATGCCGCGCTCGTCACTATGTTAACCAGCCAACTCGCGCCACTAGGATTGCGGCTGCGTTTTTCAGACGAATTCGGCCTGCCGTCAGCAGCGAAGGAGGCTGTGGCTTTCGCGGTTCTGGCGCACGAAACCTGGCACCGGCGTGCATCCAACATTCCCTCTGCAACAGGCGCGCGGCGCGCCGTAGTCCTTGGTAAGATTTCGTATCCTTAGATTCCCATGCCGATCTACATTTCAATGCTTCGCGGAATCAACATTGGCCCGCACAAGCGAGTCAAGATGGACGATCTTCGAAAGTCGTTTGAGGCTCTGGGGTTCGAGCAGATCAAGACCTATATTCAAAGCGGAAACGTTGTCTTCAAGACCAGGAAGACTCCTACATCCGTCTTGTCGAAGAGAATTGAAGAGAAGATCGTGAGCGACTTTGGTTTTTCGGTTTCTGTTATTTCACGAAGCAGCGAGGAAATGGCCAAAGCGATTGAACTTAATCCGTTCTTGAGCGATCGCGGCTCCGTCGATGAAAAGATCGATCCGGATAAACTTCACGTAATGTTCCTCTCCGAGGTTCCGGTTCCGTCGGCTTTGAAAAAGTTGTCAGATCTGATCGCCACGCCAGACCGGTGCCGCTCCATCGACAGAGAACTTTACTTCTACCTACCTAATGGAGTCTCGGGAAGTATCCTGATGAAGAAGCCCGTTGATCGAATCTTGGCGGTCGTCACCACGATGCGCAACTGGAAAACCGTCAACAGCCTGCACCAGATGTGCAAGGATTGCCTTTGATGCTTCGCGTCTCGTCCGCGTTCGCCGCGCTTGCGTTAACCTTATCTCTGCTCTCATGCTCCACGAAGCCTGATCTCGGCACGTTGGTGATGATCATTGAATCGAGCCCGACAAATCTCGACCCGCGCATAGGCCAGGATGCGCAGTCGCAACGTATCTACAATCTGATCTTCGACGACCTGCTCTCCCGCGGCGATCACCTCGACGTTGCTCCCGGCCTCGCGGAGCGCTGGGAGATCCCCGACCCGCAGACTTACATCTTTCACCTTCATCACGGCGTGAAATTTCATGACGGACGCCCGCTCACCTCACGCGATGTGAAGTGGACCTTCGATTCCCTGCTGACTGGTAAGATTCGCAGCACTAAAGCGGCAACGTATCGCTTTGTCGATCGCATCGACGTGCCCGACGATTTCACTGTGATCTTTCACATGAAGGAACCGGACG
>JBEKJF010000551.1:0-4125 GCA_050011375.1 Candidatus Sulfotelmatobacter sp. | reverse complement strand
TTACTCACTACTTGCGGCAGTAGCGTGGGGATTGTCTTCTTCGGTTCATGGGTGCCGAAATCGAAGGGGCCGAGATTCGCTATCGGCCAATACCCATCATGGCCGAGGGCGCTCAAGCGCACGGGCGGCGCATTGTATTGGAAAAATCTGCCGGTCCCGCGCTCCCGCCACCCGTACTGGATGAGGTACAAGGGAATTTTCTGGCCCCGGTTACTTGGATCGTCCAGTGTGCCGAAGAGCTCGTCGCTGCATTCAGTCTTGGTTACGGAAGGGTCACAGTTGGGGGGTGGGGGAGAAACCCCCGCGGTCATCAGCGAATGCAAGGCGTTGTAGGTTCCAATGTCGAACCCCGTGGGGAACACTCGCTCCGTGCCACTCTGCCAGAGCTGGTAGAACTGGTGGTTCGCTAATGGCGCAACCGAGTAGGTCGAGAGTGCCAGGATGCCGTGCAAGCTCGTATCTTCCACCTCGCGCGGGAAGAGCATGTCAACGCCCATAGTGACTATGCGGCCCTGGGGGTACGCACTTCGCAGATAGTGGCTTAGGAAGAGGGTGTCCAGCGGGTCGGTCGCATTCAACACTACAAATTCGATAGAGTGCTTCCGCAACTCGGCGACTATGCTAAGTAACACGGCTTCTTGCGACAACGGGGTTTGCTTTTGGGAAAACGAGGCTACTGTGTCGTCGTCCGCCCCGGTGACGCCAAGGTTGTGCGGCAGATTTTGGAAAGGCAAACGTTCGGAGCCAGTCGCCGAGCCAGAATTGTCCTGGTACGCGGCGCGCAATTGTGAGATTTCACGGGGGAAGTACAGCCTTAATATTGAACACGCCTGAGCCGAGTTCCGGGGAACGGCACCCTGGGTCGGCGGCCCACCATTCTGGGATTGGAGCGTACGGGACGTGTTCTTTTCGGCTGGGGGGTAAGGCTTACAGTACCCGGTTGTTGGAGGGTATTCGGAGAGGGTGTCGGCGCGCCTGAAGCTGCCATAGGCGGTTTCGTCTTCAGAAAGTTCCGCGATATGGCGAACGTCGTAGTTGCGATCCCCGTAGCTCTTGCCGGCGATGTATTCGGTGAATCGCTCCAGCATTACCGCATCCGTTTCCTGCAATGTATCGAAGGTTGCGTTCATGTTGGGTTTGTTAAGGAATTCTTCAACAGCTCGGCGGCCGTTTACGGTCCCGCTCAGTATGGTTGCCGACTTAAAGCAAGCGCTGCCCTGTTCGCAAGTTAGAAGCATCTTGAGCGAAGAGAGCGAGCCGGAGAAGGTCGGTCCCAGAATTTTGAGTTTAATGTTGCGCGTATCGTCGGCTGGCGTGAGTTGTTTGATTTGCCCAATCGCGGTCTGGAACTGCTCTTTGTTGATCCCGGCAGTTGGACGTTCGCCGACGAGTATGACCGCTAATAGGTCGTTCGTAGCGTCGCCCGGGCCGTGGGGGCCGCCGGTTGGGCCGCCCGGGTCTCTGCTTCGGCTGAATATCATGATTCCGGGAAATTCTTCTTTGCCCTCCTGATACTGCTCGGCCGCCAGGCGAACTTTGTAGTCGTCCGATTGCGGGTGAGCTTCCTGATCCCAGGGAACTATGGCGCGGTAGAAAATATAGCCGTCGTCCTGGAGCGCCTCTTCAATGGTGTCGATGGTGCGATCAAAGTAAAGCGCGAGATGGGTGTGGACTGGGTCGGGAACGATTGCAATCACGAAATTGTCGGGGTGAAGATCATTACAATCTTTCGAACCGCTTCCGTCTTGACAGTACCGTTTGAATAGTTCATCTATTTCTGTCTGGTAATCTTCTTTGCCGGCCTGTTTAGGATCTTTGCAGTCACCAGCTTCGCAGCCGGTGGTGGGCGGCTTGGTGGAACTTGACTTGGGCGGCAGGGGAGTTACGGCGGCGGTGGGGTTGCCGCTTCGGGGCGAAGCGGTGGGCCGGACTCCGGACGAGGCCAACATTGAGAACAAGATGGCGGTGGCGAGAATTGCGGTGCTGTTGCGGTTCATATCTGACGCTTCTCCGCATTAGGCTGCGCTCCGTTGGTTTCTCCTGTTTTTCCAGGTGCGTTGGTTGCCCCGGCCTCACCAGTGGGCTTCTCGCCCGGAGGCGTTTGGAACGCAGCGCGCAGTTGGTTGGCTATATATGGTGCGAAGAGAGAGGCTGCGGCGAGTAAGAACGATTGAATTTCCGACAAGCTGTCTGGCGGCTTGTGGTAGATAAGCAGATTCCAGATGATTGCGTAGCCTATCCCCAAGATTGTGGTCACGATCGCAAGCAGACCGAAGAGCGCGATGAAACGGCTGGTACTGGGGAGCAGTTTCGGCTCGCCTTCTCTACGGCGAGCATTAATAGAAGCAGAATGCTGGTGAAACCGGCAACCCAGCAAAACATTTTGACCGCTTTGCCTTCCATTTCGACTGCGTGCTGAGCGGCCTTTTCATTTGCCTTGATCTGAGCGTCGGTCTGAGCAGCTATGTTCTTAGCGGCGGCGTCATCTTTGGCACCCTCGTTCTCAGCGGCTTTGAGCTGAGCCGCTGGCGACGGGCAGCAAGTACCTTTTTCAGAAGATGACGCGCCGGGCTGCTTCGCACCGGGCTCCTTAGGCTTTTGGGCAGGCTTATCTTCTTTGGGCGGGTTGGCGGTTTGCGAAGAAGCCGCCGTGGTTTTCTGGGCGGCGGTTGCGGCACCGTAGGATGGGACAAGCAGGGCCGCTATGAGAATTATGCCGCTGGTCGTTTTCCTCGCGAATTTGCCGGAAGCTGAGGTGTGCATAATCACCTTTCTGGCAGTGCTGTTGCGGTTCATGGTTGGCGGATCTCCACG
This sequence comes from Candidatus Sulfotelmatobacter sp., assembly GCA_050011375.1. Lineage (GTDB taxonomy): Bacteria > Acidobacteriota > Terriglobia > Terriglobales > Acidobacteriaceae > Sulfotelmatobacter. The sequence continues at coordinate 1,311 of JBEKJF010000551.1, read as the reverse complement.
CTACACGGCTCCCCAAGAACTGAATGGCCCGGTTCCGTTTGCTTATGATGGAAGGGTTGGTTGGCCTTCCTTGTTCGATTGAATCTGCTGAAAGCAGATGGTGCTGCGTCCCCGAGCTACGTCTTGAGGGGGCGAAGTATAGCGCGTTTTGGTGGCGTGTCAAGCGGGCTGGCTAGGCTTGTTACGAAATCCGAACAAGGGGTGGGATTGGGAATGGCAAGTGGTTGGACGGCGACATCCGATCACGGGGTTGAGGCCGGTTCACAAGGATGGTCTTTGCAGAGTGGGCCGGGGAAACCAAGATCCCTCACTTCGTTTCGGGATGACAATCCCTGTTGGGGATTACGAGGCAGGTAAGGATCAGGCCTGGAATTCGCTGGCTTCGGGGAAGCGGAGTTTGCATTTGGCTAGGTTCAGGGTTAGGAGTTCTTCGATCTTGGTTTCTTCGCAGTTGCGGGACATGGCTAGTTCGCTTACGAGCAGGTAGCGGGCGCGTTCCAGCATCTTTTTTTCGCGGAAGGATAGCGGCTTGGCCTGGTGGAGGGCGATCAGGCTTTTCAGGACGCTGGCTACTTCGAAGAGCGATCCGGTGCGCATGCGGTCGGAGTTTTCTTTGAAGCGGTCTTTCCAGTCGGCGGTGGTGAGGTCTTCGGCGATGGAGAGGAAGTCGAGAATCTTCTGGACCTCGCCGTTGCGGACTACGCGGCGGATGCCTACGCTGCCCACGTTGTTGCAGGGCACCATGACCTTGAGGCTGCTGGCTTTGATGTTGAGGAGATAGAACTTTTCCACCGAGGTTCCGATGGAGCGGCTGCTGATTTGCTCGATTACGCCTACGCCGTGGTTGGGATACACGACCTTGTCGCCGATGTGGAAATTTAGATCAACACCATTCATAAAAGGCACCTGGGCGGGCGAGGTCAAGTGGGGAAAAGCGTTGTCTTTACTGTAAACATATTAGTCCGAAATGGGACTAAAAGCAAGGATTGGCGCGGAGTTGGTGGGAAGGTGGCTGGGCTTGAACGAGGTGGATTCGCTGTAAGTTGATGTTTATAGGTTGGTTATGGTTGCAGGGCTGGGACGGTCTGGCGGTGGCGTTCCGAATTAGACGGCTGGTTGGGAGGGGCGGAATAGACGCTTCTCCATCCAGGCCTGGAGGATTAGCACGGCGGCCATGCGGTCGACGGCCTTGGCCCGCTTTTCGATGGAGAGTTCGGTTTCGCGGAGGAGGCGGTTGGCTTCGGCAGAGGTGAGGCGCTCGTCCCAGAGATGGACGGGTAGGCGGAAGCGCTTGCGGAGGTCTTCGGCGAA
>JBEKJF010000550.1:0-3008 GCA_050011375.1 Candidatus Sulfotelmatobacter sp. | reverse complement strand
TCTCTATCATCTGGCGTAGATAGAACGCCTTAGTGCGGCCAGTTTGGGCTGCGAGGAAGTCGAGGCGCTGTTCAGCTTTCTCGGAAAGTCGTATGGAGGTCGCCATATAGATACATCGAATACGTGTATTCAGTGTATCACACTTGGAGGCGCTATAAGATCAGAACGAGTTCAGCGGCGTCAGCGAACGCCCGGAAGTCTTTATCTCTCGTGAGCAGAGCAATGTCCCGGTCGATACAGGTCTGAGCGATCAGCGCGTCGCCGAGGCGGGCTTTCCGTCCCATTGATAAAACTTTCGCCCGCAGCAAACCGGCGCGCTGCCAGTAGCCAAGTTCGATCGCGATCATGGGAACTTCCGAGAGGGTTTCCGCCGCTTCGGAGGAAAGTAGCGGGCCACTCAACAATTCAGTTAGCACCACCGGGATCATCAGTACCTGGTGATCTCTCAGCGCCCGCTCCAACAATTGCGCATCCTGGCCGGAATCGCCTTCCAAAAGAGCGATCCACGTGCTGCTGTCGGCTGCAATCATGGTCTGCTCGGTCGGATCGGTAGGGCGGACAGGCGATTAAGCAGAACACGATCTTTTTTCACTTAGCGATCATCCTTCAATTCCTCGAACGTGCGACCGAAGCGCACCTTGCCGGCCAGCAACTCGAGCCCGGTGCGGACTGTCTGGGTGACACCGCTGCCGCTGGCTCTCTGCGCCTTCTCGAGAAGCTCAGCAGGAATTTCCACCGTAATTTTTCTCGCCGTTGCCATATGAATCATTTTACCATACTTGGTACCAGTATCGCATATGGCCTTTCCGCGCGAGCAATTCAAACCTTGAAATTAAGATTAGGCTGGCTTAAGCTAGATTAAATGAAGAGAAACAGTTTATCGGCGCGCGAAGTTGGTGCGTTCGAGGCAAAGAACAAGCTTGGAAGCCTCCTTGATCGCGTAGAACGCGGTGAGGAAATCGTGATCACGAGGCATGGCAAGCCTGTCGCCCGGCTCGTGCCCAACACTGAATTGCCCGATCAGGATCGAGTGCGAGCGGCATTCGCGCGCCTGCGCGAACGAGCTCGGCAGTTGGCCAGGGAAAATCCGGGGCAGCCTGCTTTCGACTGGGAAGAGATGAAGAAGTGGCGGGACGAAGGGCGACCATGAAACTTTGCACCCGGAGGCTGGTTTTCGAAGTCTCGGGGTTGCGGGCATGAGCCTGGTTCTGGATAGTTCCGTTGCACTCGCCTGGGTCTATGCCAATGAAACCACCGACGCGATTCTGCGCGTATTCGACAGCGTAAGAGTCGACGGTGCGTGGATCCCGGGGCTATGGCGGTGGGAGATCGCGAATGTTCTGCAGTTGAATGTCAGGCGCGGACGCCACTCCGAAGATTTTCGCGATGATGCGGTGGACACGCTTGCGCTGCTTCCCGTGAAGGTGGATGCGGAAGCTGACCGGCAGGCATGGAGCGCCACTCTGCATCTCGCCGAGCGCCACGGGCTTACGGTTTACGACGCTGCTTATCTGGAGATCGCTTCCCGCCGAAAAATTCCGCTCGCGACGCTGGACCGGCAGCTGCGGGCCGCCGCTACGGGTGAGGGAATTCAGTTGCTAGGAGAGTAAAGGAAGGGTTGGCTCAGAAATGCTTGAAGAGACAAAGTCAAAGGCTCACTTCTCGTAAAGAACGCGAGAAACGGGATACCCGGTTGAGGGCGGGGAGCCGCAGAAAGCAAGTGTGAGCCGGCTGCTCGATCTATATAATCATGTCGATCGGGACGACGAGAAACATGGCGATGCTGATGATCCTACCGAGATTCCGGCCCGGCGGCCCGGTTCGCCCGCCAACTTGGCGGAGGTGGATGCCGATTGCGATAAAAATGTCGGCACTTTTGACCGCGTTCGCGATTTTGTTGCTTCCATTCGTCTCGTGTGGTGGCTGTCCGGCGACGCCGTCGGTAACTTCGATCTCGCCGAGCAGTGCCACAGCCGGGGGAGCTGGATTTGTTTTAACCGTGAACGGCGGTAATTTCAGCAGCAACTCCGTGGTGGTTTGGAACGGCGCGCCCCTGACGACGTCGTTCGTCAGTGGTAGCCAGGTTACCGCGGAGATCTCGTCGACGAACATCGCAGGGCCGGACACGGCGGTGGTTTACGTGTACAACACTACGCCCGGGACCCAAACCATAGGAACCGGCTCAGTCGCAGCAACGAACCCAAACGGGTGCAGCGCCGCGGGCTCAAATTCAGTTTCGTTCACAGTTAGCCCGTAACTTTGGGAAAATCAAAAGCCCCACTTCTCGCGAAGTACGCGAGAAATGGGGCACCCGGCGCGGGAACGGGCGTTCCCGGCTACTGCACATCGACGTTGATAGTGGCCGTGAGTTGAGGAGCCGTGCCGTACGTCACAGTAACGGCCGCATTTGTGGCGCCAGTTAGGGCGGTACACGACTCTGGAGAAAATCCGCCGTTTGAGCATTGAATGTCGGGAGCGGTCGAGGGCACCGTCCAGATTGCGGAGGTCGTAAGATCGACGGTAGTTCCGTTCGAATCTCCCTGGGCAACGAAATTCTGTGACACATTGAGCGTGGCGTCCCAGGTGATTGTTGCGCCGCAGTTGGTCGTGGCGCCGAAGGTACCCTCGCAAACTTCGAAGTTGGTAATGTTAGTCAGATCGACCGTTGCTGTTGCGGTACCGGTGATGGCGCCGGAGGCTGCGGTTATGGTTGCTGTGCCCTGGCCGACCCCATTCGCCAACCCGCCCGTACTGATGGTGACTACCGTCGTGTCTGAACTTGACCAACAAACCGTGTTCCCGCTGCAGCTTGTGCCGCCGGTGAGAGTCGCCGTGGTGCCGTCCTGGTAAGTTCCCGTCGCCGTCAACTGATAAGTTGCGTTTAGATTGATGGTCGGAGTCGGAGGGTCAATCGTGATGGTGGTCAGGGTTGGATTCTGGAAAAATCCCTTGCAGCTTACTGCCAGGGCCAAGGTTGCGAGCGCAGCGAAGGCGCCGGCCAGTCGGAG
>JBEKJF010000549.1:0-2510 GCA_050011375.1 Candidatus Sulfotelmatobacter sp. | reverse complement strand
TAACTCTTCTCCACGACGCGGCGCTGAAGCTGTCCAGTTCCATGACATACTTTACATTTCGCATGGGGCTCGATCCGATTGACCTTTGCTGCGCAATTTGAGTTAATTGGTTAGTGGTGTGCGCTACTAAGCTAGCCACCTACCACTGGCCATTGCTTATGCGCGAAATCGTTTCCACGAAAGACGCCCCTCAGGCGATCGGGCCTTACTCGCAGGCCATCAAGGCTAACGGATTCATATTCACATCCGGGCAGATCGCGATCGACCCGGCCACGCAGCAGCTTGTTTCCGGCGATGTGGCGGCGCAGACTGAGCGCGTGTTGCGCAATCTTTCGGAGATACTGGAAGCTGCGGGCAGCGGGCTGGGGAAGGTTGTGAAGTCTACCGTGTTTCTCAAGAGCATGGACGACTTTGCCGCGATGAACGCGGTGTATGCAAAGTACTTCAGTTCAACTCCGCCGTCTCGCTCAACGGTGGAAGTGGCACGCCTGCCTCGGGACGTGCTGGTGGAGATTGATGTGATTGCGCTGGAATAAGAAAAGCCTTAACACAGAGGCCCCTTCGGCTCGGCTCAGTGCAAGCACCGAGGATCACAGGGTAGAACGGAAAACCTGTGTGTATTTCTCTGCTTCTCATTTATTTAATATGTTCTTAGGAGGAAGCATGGTGAAGTATGTTGCGGCGCTTGTCGTCGTTCTCATGATGGCCGCGGTGTTCGTTCTGGCGCAGAGTGCGGCTAAGAACTCTGCAAATCCGAACACCGACGCTCCGACGAAAGTTACCGGAGACGGTGTGAAGACGGAATCCGGCCTGCAATATTGGGATCTCCGCGTGGGCAACGGCGAGTTCGCGAAAGAAGGCAGCCGGGTGCGTGTGCACTACACCGGCTGGCTTACTACGGGCAAGAAGTTCGATAGCTCGGTCGATGCGGGGACGCCGTTCGATTTCACGATCGGCAACGGCGAGGTTATCAAAGGATGGGAAGAGGGCGTTACTGGAATGAAAGTTGGCGGCAAACGGCAGTTGCGAATTCCGCCGGCACTTGGCTATGGGGCGGATGGTTATCCGCCCGTGATTCCGCCGAATGCTACTTTGATCTTCGATATTAAGTTGCTGGGCGTGCAGTAGGGCGGGTGTTAGGTCGTAGGTCTTAGGCAAATTTTCTGCTTTTCGCTGAGACCTAGCGCCTACGACCCAGGGCCGGGTTGTTACGCCTTGACCACTTTGCCGCTGCGCAGACAAGAGGTGCAGACGCGCATACGCTTGGTGCTGGCGCCTACGCGGGCGTGCACAGGACGCAGGTTCACGTTCCAGCGCCGCTTGGTAACGTTATGGGCGTGGCTGATGCGGTTTCCGAATTGCGGCTTCTTGCCGCAGATATCACACTGTTGAGCCATGACTGCTGTAGTTCCTTTCAAAGGCCTTTACGCAAACTTCTATTCTACCGGATTAAGGGCGTTGCCGACAATCTGATGCTGGCACGGTTGTGAGTCTCGATAGATCGCAAATCGACAATCAAAACTCAACCATCTACAATTCTCTTCATGGGCGGGCTTATTCAGCCAACACGAGCGGGCGAAGAATCTGACTCCAGCCGGCGGACTATCGTGATTGCCGTGTTAGTGGTGATGGCGATCGCCGTCGTTCTGGCGCTGCTGCTTCGCAACCAGCCGAAGAACGCGTCGGGACCGCCAGCCTACGCCGCGAACCTGAAGCTCTCTGACCTGAAGATGAGCGCCGCGGAAAATTTTGTTGGAGCCACCGTGAGCTATGTCGACGGAACCGTCACCAACTCGGGTGGCAAGACGGTTACGCACGCCGTGGTCGAAGTAAATTTCAAAGACGATATGGGACAACTTGCCCAGCGGGAAAATATTCCGCTGCAGGTGCTGAAGACTTCGGGGCCGTATCCGGAAGCCGTGGACTTCAGCGTCTCGCCGCTTGGGCCAGGGCAGAGCACGACCTTTCGGCTGACGTTTGAGGGCATCTCCGCGCAGTGGAACCACGCGTATCCTGACATCCAGGTCACGGATGTCGCGGTGAAGTAAACCCAACTCCCGCGAAGTATTCCACCGTGTCATCCCGAGCGTCGTGTCATCCCGAGCGTAGCGAGGGATCTTGGTTCCTGCCTTCAGCGCGCGTCAATGCCAGTGCGTGCAAAAACCAAGGTCCCTCGCTTCTCTCGGGATGACAACCGATTCTTGTCAAACATTCTACGTATCGCGCAACTCGGTACAATGACCTCATGTCGGATAGCAAGCCATTCCGGTTGACGGAGTCGGTGAAAGCTGCGGGTTGAGCTTCTAAGCTGAGTCCGGCGGCGCTGGACACGGTGCTTGGGAAATTAGCCCGGCAACACGACCCCAATGTTCTAGTCGGCTTCGACCACGCCGACGACGCCGGAGTGTATCAAATCGCGCCCGACCAGGCGCTGGTGCAGACCATCGATTTTTTTACGCCCATCGTGGACGACCCTTATGTTTTCGGCCAGATCGCAGCCACAAACGCCC
>JBEKJF010000548.1:0-2516 GCA_050011375.1 Candidatus Sulfotelmatobacter sp. | reverse complement strand
CGACTGAAGCTGGCCGCAGCCCACTGGGAGCGCGCCGTCGAAGAGTGGAATAAAACCATCGGCTCAGAGCTAGACACCGATCTCTACGCGGCCACGCAGAAAAAACTCGACGCCGCCAAAGTACGGCTGGCTAAAGAAGGATCGGGGAATCAGTAGCCAGTACCTAGTACCGAGTTGCGAGCAAGCGTCCTCTGGCGCAACGGATTGTTTTGCCAGGTACTAGCAACTAGGTACTAGGTACTCTCTTCTTCCACCTGCTAAACTTCCACCATGCTGGCCGGCTACGCGGTGCATGCAGAACACTCCCGCGGACGCCGTTTCCCTGAACCACTGCATCCCTACCGCAACGACTTTCAGCGCGACCGCGACCGCGTCATCCACGCTCGCGCCTTTCGCCGCCTTGAAGATAAGACTCAGGTTTTCACGCGCCGCTATTCTGACCACTTCCGCAACCGGCTCACTCACACCATCGAAGTAGCGCAGATCACGCGCACCGTCGCCGGAGCGCTCTCCCTCAACGTGGATCTCGCCGAAGCGCTCGCGCTGGTGCATGATCTCGGCCATCCTCCATTCGGCCACGCCGGCGAAAAGGCGCTCGATGCCGCCATGCGCGAACACGGCCTGTTCTTCGACCACAACCTGCACGCCCTGCGTATTGTGGAAGATTTCGAGCAGCGCTACGCCGCCTTTCGCGGCCTGAATCTAACCTTCGAAGTTCGCGAAGGCATCATCAAGCACTCGCGCGACTACGATGCCGCGAAACATCCGGAGCTCGCGGAGTATCTTCTCAACCAACGCCCTCCGCTAGAAGCCCAACTCATCGACTTAACCGATGAAATCGGCTACAACACCGCCGACCTCGACGACGGCTACGAAGCCCATCTCCTGACCCTCGAGCAAATCCGCGCCGGTGTGCCCGTCTTCGAGCAATTCTTCCGCGAAGTCGAACAGACGTATCCCAACGCTCTCGACAAACTAAAATTCAACGAAACTCTAAAAAAAGTCTTCAACCGCCTAACCGGCGACCTAATCACGAATACGCAAGCGCGATTGAAGCAGTCCGGCATCGCAACGTTAGAAGATGTGCGCCGACACAATGAGCGCGTAGCCGCCTTCAGCCCCACGGTAGAAGCGGAGCGCAAGCAGATCAAAAACTTCCTCTACGAGAATCTTTATTACAGCGCATCGCTAGCCGAAGAAAAGGACGATGCCGAACGCATCGTCTCAGAACTATTCGCCTTCTGGATGCAGCAACCGTCCGCCCTGCCGCATTACTATCAGGAGAAGGCCCAGCAGGAATCCCTGCCCCGAGTAGTCTGCGATTACCTCGCAGGCATGACCGATCATTTCATCATTGAGCAGTACGAAAAACATTGCGGCAAAAGATTGTAACCATCGGAGTTACAAGCGTACAGAAACGTCCAGATTTACCCCGTGATCCCCCGTGTCCTCCGTGTTAAAGGTTTCGAGGTAATGAAGTGGCACGACTGAGTCATCCCTCCCCAGCCGCCCATACAGCAGTTTTTATATCAGGTCTCCCAAAATTACCCTCCCGGAACCCTTCCAGTTATCGCCAGCACCCGCACCGCGCGTATAATGTCTTAGATATCAAACACTTAGCCCCTCAACCTGCGGAGCAGGTTTGGCATCCCACATGTAATACAAAGGGCAGGTGCCAGCAGGGACTTAGGTGCCTGAAGTTTTCAGGTATGCGTTGCGTCAGCGCATGCCGGCAAAGCGGCCACCGCTTGCTTCGGCTGTTTAGGGGACGCAATTAAAAATCACGCAACACGCCCGTTACGGCGTGCTGGAGCGGAGCCCCCAAACGCTCCCCCAACTTGGAGGAACTTATCATGAACCGCCGCATTCTAGTTACTCTGCCACTGGCCGCATTGCTCGCACTTCCGGCTATGGCGCAAACTTCGTCTTCATCTTCTTCCGATCAATCCAACTCGCCAGCCATGTCGCAACCGGCACAGTCCGGCGACACTGCAACCGGCAAGCAGCCTCTGCAAGCTCCGAGCCGCGAAGGCTTCTGGGGACGCGTGAATCCGTTTGCGCGCAAGAACTATGTGAAGCGTCAGACCGATCCCATCCGCGACCGCGTCAATGAGTTGGACGACCTGACCGCCACCAACAGCAGAAATATCAAAGATACAGACGCGCGCGCCCAAGCCGGAATCCAGCTGGCCTCGAACAAGGCCGCTGAAGCCGACCAGCACGCCATCGATGCCGGCAACAAGGCCACCATGGCGCAGCAGAGCGCGCAGCAGGCCAGCACCCGCATCCAGACCGTCGAAACGGTCGTCGGCAACATCGACCAGTACAAGGCCTCGAACCAGACTGAAATCCGCTTCCGTCCGGGCCAGACCGTGCTGAGCAAGAACGCCAAGGACGCTCTCGATGAGATGGCGACCAGCGTTCAAGGCCAGCGCGGCTACATCATCGAAGTGCAGGGCTTCTCATCCGGCAAAGGCCAGATCGCAATCCAGAGTTCGCAGAAGATGGCTGAGTCC
>JBEKJF010000547.1:0-2539 GCA_050011375.1 Candidatus Sulfotelmatobacter sp. | reverse complement strand
ATCGCCGACTCGAATCCGAAAGTGGTCAGGTTGAGCTTTGAGCTTCTTGCTGCCCGGCGGGAACGGATCTTCGCAGAGCGCTGTGACCTTCTCTGTGATCCGCTGTTGAAGTTGCTTTTCGAGGTCTCGGAACTCGCGGGAAGCGGACGCCGTGAATTCGAGAACATAGCGCATGTGCAGGGATAGGCACTACAAGCCCAGATCCTTCTTTATTTTCGTCCAGGGGATCGTCGGTTCATTCCGTCGCTTGCGCGCTTCCCGAACATCGATACGATCCTCTAGTTGCTCAAGAAAGTTGTAGTCTTCGATCGGGATGATTGCAGCCACTGCCTTTTTTCCACGATGTATGATCACTCTTTCCCGCCCGAACGCGGCACGGTTTAGAATGTCTGAGAAGTTCTGCCGAGCTTCGCTGGCGGAAAGCTTTTCGAGCATTTCGAGTCTCCCTGTACCCATTGTACGTAACGTAACATAATAGCATTTTGTACAAATTGTAACAAGCAGAATTCAAGGCAGCCTAACCCTTATGCTCCTCACCTACCTCGAAGCCATCCGCCAGGGAATCTGGGAAGAAATGGACCGCGACCCCTCCGTCTTCTGCCTCGGTGAAGATATCGGCATCTATGGCGGAGCCTTCAAAGTCACTGACGGTTTCATCGACCGCTTCGGCCCCGAGCGCGTCATCGACACGCCCATCGCTGAGTCCGCCATCGTTGGCGCGGCCTTTGGAGCGTCGCTCACCGGCATGCGCCCCGTAGCCGAGTTCCAATTCATGGATTTTATCGGCTGCGCTTTCAACCAAATCTCCAACATGGTCGCGAAAACGCATTATCTTTGGGGCGCGCCCGCTCCGCTCGTCCTGCGCGGCCCCAGTGGCGGATACGTCCACGGCGGTCCGTTCCACTCGCAGAATCCGGAGATGTGGTTCGTCCACAATCCAGGCCTCAAAGTAATCTGCCCCGCTACGCCGTACGACGCGAAGGGTCTCATCAAAGCTGCCATTCGCGACAACAATCCCTGCATTTTCTTCGAGCACAAATATCTCTACCGCCGCATCAAGGGCGAGGTGCCCGCGGAAGATTACGTTGTCCCTATCGGTAAAGCGAACCTCGTCCGCGAAGGCCGCGACCTCAGCATAATTACTTATGCCGCAATGGTTCACACGGCATTTGAAGCCGCCGAGGTTCTGAAGAACGACGGAATCGACATCGAGATTCTCGACCTCCGCACCGTCTCGCCGCTCGACCGCGAAGCCATCGCGCAGACCGTGAAGAAGACAAACAAGGTGATCATCCTTCACGAGCATTCGCGCACTGGAGGCCTCGCCGGTGAAATCGCCGCGATCATCAACGAAGAGGCTTTCGACGATCTCGACGGCCCCATCGTTCGCATCACAGGATTAGACTCCGCCGTCCCATTCTCGCCCCCGCAGGAAGAGCACTACCTCCCGAAGGTAGAAGGTGTGGTACGCGAAGCGCGCAAGCTGAAAGCTTATTGATAGGAAAATGCCTCAATGGTCAGTGAGCACGTGCGAGAGCCAACTGGCGTACTACCCTAGCCATCTGCCACAATAGTTGCTCTTGGAGGCTTCATGGGTAAGTTCATTCTCGGAGTAATCGTCACTCTTCTCGTGCTTATTCTCGGCGGCCTCGGCATCGCCATGCTCGGATTTCTCCCCACCAACGCGAACGTAGCCCCGCCGCACCTCGAGCACCGCATCGCCATGGGAGCCGTCGATGCTTCCATGGAGCGTCACGCTCCACACGTCGCCAATCCTGTGCCGCCCAGCGATCAGAACTTTGAGGACGGCATGAAGCTTTACACGATGAACTGCGCCGTCTGCCACGGCTCGCTCGACCGCAAGCCCGCCTCGCTCTCCGAGTCTTTCTACCCTCCCGCTCCGAATCTGGTTTCCGATCCGCCCGACGACCCCGAGTGGCACCTTTTCTACACCATCCGTACCGGCGTTCGCTACACCGGCATGCCCTCGTGGGAAAAAACTCTAAGTGCGCAGGACATGTGGAAGATCACCAGCTTCCTTTCGCACATGGAAAAACTCCCGCCCGCCGTGCAGGATTATTGGAAGACCACGTTCGGAGTAGCCGCGCCAAGCGGCGAAGAGGAAAAGGACGAACACAAACACTAGAACCGAACGCCCTTCAGTTTCTCGAACGAAGGGCTCGGGTCCACATTCAACTTTCCGTTCCGGCTCCTGCAAACGATATAATATTCGTTTGCATCGGGCCCTCTGTCCGAACCGTGGGCTGCGTGGAAGGAAATCATGCCGACTGACATCATCATGCCCCAGATGGGCGAATCCATCGTCGAGGGCACTATCACCAAGTGGCTGAAGAAGCCGGGCGACAAGGTCCAGCGCGACGAGCCGCTCTTCGAGATCTCCACCGACAAGGTCGATGCAGAAATTCCCGCGCCAGCCTCCGGAGTTTTGCAAGAGATAAAAGTCACTGAGGGTACAACCGTCGGCATATATACCGTGGTCGGCACCATCGCCGCAGATGGCGAAGCCGCCGCGCCAGCG
>JBEKJF010000546.1:0-2559 GCA_050011375.1 Candidatus Sulfotelmatobacter sp. | reverse complement strand
CACAATTTCGTCGTTCTTCGTCTTGTGCAGCGGAACAAGTTCGGTCAGCGGCCGTGGCGAAATCACTACTCCAGCCGCATGCACACCGGAGTTCCGCACCATCCCCTCGAGCTTCTTCGCGGTCTGAATCAACTCGCGAATCTGCCCATCCTTCTCCATCGCCTCGCGCAGTTGCGCCGAATCCTCGATCGCCTGATCGAGCGTGATGTTCAGCTGCGTCGGAATCATCTTCGCGATGCGATCCACATCGGCGTACGGGATATCCATCGCGCGGCCGACGTCTTTGATCGCGGCCTTCGCGGCCATCGTGCCGAACGTGATAATTTGCGCCACATTGTCGCGCCCGTATTTCTGCGTGACGTAGTTGATCACCTCACCGCGCCGGTTCATGCAAAAATCGATATCGATATCCGGCATCGAAACCCGCTCCGGATTCAAGAAGCGCTCAAACAGCAACTCATGCTGCAAAGGATCGATGTCGGTAATTCCCAGCGCATAAGAAACCAGCGACCCAGCCGCCGACCCGCGTCCCGGCCCCACCGGAATGTCGTGCTCTTTGGCATAGCGGATGAAGTCCCAAACAATCAAAAAATATCCGGGAAACTTCATCTGCTGGATGATCCCGAGCTCCCGCTCCAGCCGCTGCTCGTAATCCGAAATCGGATGCTTCAACTTCCCCTGCTCATGCAACGGCCGCAGCGCCTCCATCCGCCGCGCGAAGCCCTCGCGCGAAACATGCACAAAATAACTGTCGATGGTGTAACCCGGCGGAACCTCGAACTGCGGAAACGGCGTCGCAACTTTTTCCAGGCGCAGGCTGCAACGCTCCGCAATATCAAGCGTGCGCGTCAAGACCTCCGGGGAATCCTTGAACACGCGGTACATCTCATCGTGGCTCTTCACGAAAAATTGATTGCCGTCAAACTTCATCCGCTGCGTATCGTGAATCGACTTCCCTGTCTGAATGCACAACATCACATCCTGCGCCGGCGCATCGTCCTCGCACAAATAGTGACTGTCGTTAGTCGCTACAAGGGATAGGCCCAAATCCTTTTCCAGCCTAAATAGATTCGGATTAATCTCCTGCTCCTTCGCGAGCCCCTGATTTTGAATCTCCAAAAAGAAATTTTCTTTTCCAAAGATGTCAGAGTAGGCGCCAGCAGCGGCTCTCGCCGCATCGTACTTCCCTTCCATCAACCGCTCCGCCACTTCACCCTTCAAGCATCCCGAAAGCCCAATGAGCCCGCGCGAATGCTCCGCCAGAAACGCTTTGCTAACCCTCGGTTTGTAGTAGAAGCCGTGGAGGGAGGCTTCTGACGTGATTTTCATCAGATTGCGGTAGCCTTCTTCGTTCTGGGCCAGCACCAGCAAGTGGTTGTAGGTGTCGCCGTCGGGCGGAGTGCGCTCGATGTTGTGATCGTCACGCTTGCAGATATACAGTTCGCAGCCGACGATCGGCTTAACGCCGGCGTGATTGGCCGCGTTCACGAAATGCACTGCGCCGAAAATATTTCCGTGGTCGGTCATGGCCACGGCGGGCATGCCCATTTCTTTTACGCGTTGGCAAAGTTTTTCGACATCGCAGGCGCCATCCAGAAGGGAGTAATCGGTATGCAGGTGCAGGTGGACGAATTGGGACATAGGAAATTGTCGATTGATGATTGCTGATTGATGATTGAAAAACGCAATCAATCAGAAATCAACAATCATTCTAGCGGGAAACCAGGTGGGAACAACCGGCAAGTTATCCACAGAGGACGGCGCTGGCAGGCTGCGAACCGCTACTGCCCTTCACCCGCGCCCGGCAAGCGGAAATCCACGCCGCGCTCGTCGTTAACTTTGGTGGTCGCCGGAAGGTCGATGTCAGAGAGCGGAATTTTCTGTGTATGGCCTGGCGCAAAATTCCACAAGGTCTGGCCTACTATGGCGTAGTTCTGCACTTCGAGTTTGTGCTGATCGCGGAAAACCAGCACTGTGGCCGGCAAAATATCCGAATGTTCTTTTGCGCGCATCGGCACAGGCGTCGACTTCGCATAAACATCCTGATCGGCCTGTGCGGCCTGTTCACGCAGCCTCTGCTGATCGAGGCTCTGCTCGTTCATCTCGTTCGCCAGGCCAGTCTCGTATTGCTTTTCGTAGTCGAACGACGCGCCAGAATCCCACCACCAGTACGGGTCGTATAACCCGCCGTACAGCCACGGATAACCGTACGCACCGTAACCGTAGCGATTCCTCAGGCCGTTGCTGCGCGCCCGCACACCAACGCCAGAGCGGTTAACCCCTCGATTGATGCCGCGAGAAGAAATTGCAGGACGGGAAGCATAGCCGCGCGCGGATGGACGCGCCGCATAACCGGAACCAGCGTGGCCTCCGCTGAAAGCGTGACCGCCACCAAAACCGCCATGCCCGCCACCCACACCGCCGTGGCCGCCACCGGACGCGTGGCCGCCGCCGTGTTGCGCGGAAAGAGGCGCGGAGACTATCAAGAGCACGAGCGCCGCAATGAAAAGCGATCGATGCATACCCCTATTATATGCCCGATTCAGCCTGGCGGACGCA
>JBEKJF010000545.1:0-2563 GCA_050011375.1 Candidatus Sulfotelmatobacter sp. | reverse complement strand
ACCGCACTCAGGCCGCGCCATCTCTGAATCCGAACGTGATTGGCCCCGCGTCCACGCGCGTCTCCCGCGATCGTGCACGTTCCACTCCGGCGCTCAACGCCGGCGTGATCCCACCCGCGCCCGCAACGCCCGGCAGAGAAGTCGCTCCATCGCGTGTGCGGATGAACGAAATTGCAGTCGTGCCTCCGCCAGTTAGCGCGCCGGAGCGCGAGGCAGGCCGCAACGCGAAGCTTAACCTTCCCGCGCCTTCGGTAATCGCTCCACCGCCATCCGCCGATTCCACGCACGACTTGCGCAGACTGGAAAGCGGCGGTTCTCGATCAACCTCGCCAAATGTCATTCCGCCGCCGCCAACGTCAGCGGCCAATACAGGATTGTTGAGTAGCATTGTAGGCAAGCTTTTTGGCACACAGGATGTCGTTCCGCCTCCACCATCCGTCTCGACGGGAAGCGCTTCAGGAGCAGGTCGCAGCGCTCCAGGTGCCGGCGGCACATCACTGGGCAACAACGTCGTTCCCCCTCCGCCCTCTGTCGGAGGATCGGCCGGCGGCTCCGGCACAGCGTCACACGCCTTGCCCCCTGGAAGATCCCAGACCGCGTCGCTGGGGACGAACGTGATCCCTCCGCCGCCATCAGTCACAGGTTCAGGTTCTGGCCAGGGCTCGCCATCGGGTTCGGAAAATTCCGCCAGATCGGGCAGCGGCACTCTGCTAGCCGATAATGTAATTCCACCGCCCCCATCGATCGGTGGCGGCTCAGCAGCCTTCGGTTCCGGCACCGGCAGAAAAGGTGCAGGCCTCGGCGGTCCCGGCGACGCCGGTTCCGTTCTCGCTCCGCCCAGGGGCGCTGGTGGAAACAGCGACAATGGTGGAGTAGTAATTTCGTCACAACCCGGCTCAAGAGTCGGACTTCCGGGGAGCGGCGGCAAAGGCTCGTTGGCGATGTCGCCCGCCGGTGGAGACACGCCTGGCCTGGGTGGTTCTGGCGGAGGCTCAAGCATCGGTCACGGCGACGGCCCCGGCAGTGGATTAGCTGGCGAAGGCTCCGGTGCGGGCAAGACTGGAACCGGCCCCGGCTCTGATCTAAATGCGCGCGGAGGAATTTCTCCTACGCCGGGTCCCGGCGGCGCTGGCAATGCAACCACAGGTGCTCCCACGGTGCCCGGCGTTGACGTGCGCGGCGGCAGCACTACAACCGTGGTCACTCTGCCCAGTTTCGGATCAGAAGGCGGCAGCAGTCCCACGCTTCCCGGACGCTCGTCACTGAAGCAACAGCAGCAGGGCCCGGCGATTACGATTGTGGCCACGTCGCGCTCCGGCGGAGCGTTTGATTTCTACGGCAAATTGCCCGGTGACAACTACTCCGTTTATGTGGACACAAACATGGGCACGGTAGTGATGCAATTCGCGGAAGTCGATCCCTCTTCGCATCCTCACGCCGGAGCGCTCGTGGGCCCGCAAGGCCTGCGCACAGAATTACCCGCAGGACTTTCTCATGATCGCGTCGTGATCAAATGCAAGCTCGATGCTTCCGGCAACCTGAGAAACTTCCAAGTGGTTGAACCCGGTCCCGCCGCCATGACCGCGAAAATAGTAGCCGCATTGCCGAGTTGGAAGTTCCGTCCCGCGATGCGCGGCGCGCAGTCGGTTGAAGTAAACGCCATCCTCGGCTTCAACATCAACACCAACGATCGCTATTAGCGCAGCATACCCGCGGGCGGGGATTCCACTCTGTAGTGGCGCCGATTTTGCTTCCATTCTAGACTCGGAGGGGCTGCCTCCATCGTTGTGACCATGTCAAATACCTACAAACCAGCGGTCGACACGCTTCTGGATGCGACACGAACCACGGTCGCAGCGGTGGTTTCTCTGCTGCTGGCTCGCCTTCTGAAACTTCCTGAGTCTTACTGGGCGCCGATTTCAGCAGTTGTAATCATTCAGTCCACCATTCCTCCGAGAACCCTGTCATGGCAGCGCTTTGCAGGAACGGCGCTAGGCGCCACGCTGGGAGCCCTGATCGCAACGTTTTTTTCGTCCAGCGTGTGGGTGTATGCGGCCGCAATTTTCCTGTGCGGAGTGCTCTGCGCTGTTCTGCGATTTCGCGGCGCCTTCCGTTTTGCCGCGATTACGGTGAGCATTGTTCTATTGATCGCGCACGTACATTCTCCGTGGATCGTGGCTGCGCATCGCTTCGTCGAAGTGTCGGTGGGAATCGCGGTGGCGCTCGGGCTGTCTGAGGTGTGGCCCAGTCCAACTATTGCGGCTAAATCACCGCGTAAGCCCTGAGGTGGAATCACGCGGATTGTATCTAGGAAAGCTGATTGCACAGGCTAGCCGCAAGGGGCGATGCAATCTACTTTGAATCGGCCGGTCTCTGGCAGACCGGGGCTAAATTTCAGTTCATACCAGCCATCCGTTTGAAAATCCTTTCCAGAGGTTTCCTCGTAATGGTTGAACATGATTTCCCCAGAAAGAGATTGCTCGCACGATCCCTTAGGCGTCTGGCATCTGAACGCGGAGTTGGTGTCGCCGATGACGATGCGTTTGTTTGCCGAAATAGGCAG
>JBEKJF010000544.1:0-2575 GCA_050011375.1 Candidatus Sulfotelmatobacter sp. | reverse complement strand
GATAGGGAGAACTTGCGTTCGAAGCTAACGGCAGGAGCAGGAGGCCCTCAGTGGCCCAAAACAATCCTTCAGCGTGGGCGCAGCAACTCGGAAATGGTTTTGCTGAGGCCATTGGTGAAGCGATTGACAATGTCGCCGCGCAGAGCAAAGTTGGCCCCATAGACTTAAGTGCCTCCTTCCAGCAACTCACCTCGGCAGTATCAGGTTATGTGAGTGAAGCTTTACGTGCTGTCAGCGGAGCAACGGCAGGCCTCCAGAGACGTACAAATCTGATCTGGTGGAAGCAGGCGCTGTTTTCTCCGAGCAAGCAAAAGAGCTATCGAGCATATCCTGTAACGATCGCTTCGGCTCTTATGGCGCTGGATCTGTACCAACAGATCCCATGTTTTCGCCCGCGAGTGTCTCCGCCTTTCTTGAAGAGGCCGTTCGGTCACTACCACTTTCCCCCGGTGCAGGCGAAAGGGTACTGAAAGATATCCTCAGAGAAACATGCGAAAGCCCTACCCTTGATGTGGTTAGAGCCGAGGCAGCGAAGCTCTTTCCTAGTCCTTTAGGAAGGTCTCCGATCCTGGCCCTAATCGCACATCCGGAAACGTGCGGCTCTCTTAAGGATGACGAACTGCGGCGGATCATCGGCGTATCGCTTGACGTTCAGATCAGCGACCCACAATGGGCAAGCTGGCTCTTTCGAGACTTGCAAGCTGGGCGCTCAACTAAGGAGCAACCGAAGAAACGTGCCAGCAAGGGGACAGCATGAAAGAGTGCCCGCTAGACACTTGTTTCGTTCCCGATACCACATGCGCTCTGGGGCATCTAAGCTTGAAGGACTGCCCGAAATGGACTGGCTTAGAAAAGTCCGATCCCGCTCAAACAGAGAGCGGCGACGAAATTGTCATTCCATGGTCGGGCTCCGCTTTGGGGCGTACTGACATCGGCTTTGTTGCAGGTAGAAGGGCGCCGACAATAGTTGGCGTCGTAGGGCCGGAAAACGCTGGAAAAACATCGCTTCTCGCCGCATGGTATTTACTGATCGGACGTGGTGCGGCAATCAGTAAACGCCATGTGGTCGCAGGTTCGTTCACCCTAACCGGCTGGGAAGCCGTAGCACGTTCTATGCAGTGGTCGCCTGGTACCTTGCCCGAATTTCCCGCCCACACATCAACGCGAGGTGGAAGAGGGCAAGGTCTTCTCCATCTAGCCTTCCGAGAAGATGGCGATCGTTTGAGGGACTATCTCTTCACGGACGCACCGGGACTTTGGTTTCAGAAGTGGGCCATCAATGAAGAAGCTCCTGATGCAAAGGGCGCCCGGTGGATCGCCGAAAATGCCGATGCCTTCGTGCTGACGGCAGACTGCGCTGCACTGGCAGGAACTGATAGAGGCTCCGCACGGTCAGCGCTGCAACTATTAGCCCGGAGACTAGGAGCCAACCGTGGTCGGCAGCGGAGTCATCGAGGATGCGACCTCGTCGATTCAGACACTTGCAACGCGGGCGGCAGAGGGGATTTTGGGCAGATTCGCGGACCTTCCGGAGCCAATATTCTCGCTTTGTATGGGGTTCATTGCTGGGTCTTTCTCTTTACCCCTCCCCCGGTTCATCTGGGAACAAGGGCGAAATACGTGGACAATCTCTTATTATGGAACGCCCGACCCCCGCAGTTATGGACGCCAGACTACGTCAAGCAGCGGATCCCCAGAAAGTCCTGTAGGCGCACGAGAAAGCAACACAGATGTGATTTGAGATCTCTGTGCTGGAACTTCCAATTCCACTGGTTTGCCGCAGTCGGCATCGTCATTCTGGACTTGTTTGACCCCTCGGTGAAGTTCAGCTCTTCGCCCAAGGCAATGACCGCGTGCAAGTGGCGTACTTCGACGTTGGGAAACACTGCCCCACCCCCCGCCCAAGAGTTCGGTAGAATTCAACAAGCGTGGTCTGAGTCTGAGTCTCCTTGGCATCGGCATTCTGTTCCGGGTTGTCACTCTCATTGTTCTGGCGCTTGTTCCCGACCATTGGAGCGAGGATGAAAATGCCTTTTTCGCAGGAACAACAGGAGACCGCGCTTGTTTGCTTGGTGGACGCGGGCAAGGACTACGGAGGCCGTTGGCGCGTGACCGACACCTGGTTTGATTTTACCTTTGCGGTCGGAAAGTTGAATTCATGGCCACCGCCCTGTAGTGCCCCGGCACATCGCGATAGAGGGTAGTTAAGAGCGGTATGCGCCCCCGGTTTCTTAACGTCCCCAAATTTCCGGAGCCATCGTACAAAGGCCCTACCAGCTTCTACGTGGGGCACTGTATTCCTAACTGAGAAGTACTTTATAGGATATCCACCATATTCCAAAAATGCCGGAAGTGCCGTCTCAGCCCCGCATAAACATTGGCGCAAACGAAGCCTCTTTGTAGCAGGGCCGACAGTTGCGCTGTAGGTCATCCGCAGAGTAGATGACTCGAAGCTCGGACGGAATCGGAGAAGACACTACAACCCAGCGACAATTCCTGCTGGAGCTAATGCTGCAGAGTACCGCTTACAACCGTGCCCGCGCCGATCTCAATGGCTAGCATTTCCTTGCCTCCG
>JBEKJF010000543.1:0-2605 GCA_050011375.1 Candidatus Sulfotelmatobacter sp. | reverse complement strand
AAACAAGCTGGGGGTGTCCAGTCGAGTGGAAGTGGTGATCTATGCTTCGAATCAAAGCTACAGCCGGAGTGTGACTTCCCAGCCGCTGCCTCCTCGTGGAGTTATGCGTTCAAGCTCTACAGGAACAATTTAGGGAATACTCAGCCAAGTTGCGAAGTAAAGCTCTCCTCCCCCGCCCCAGTAACGACACACCTCAGGCCGACGAAAAAACTTCTTGAAATATCGCGAATTGGCGCGATACGTGTATGCAAAGGTCGGTTTTTTGCAATCAGGAAGAAAGATTCCGGACGTTTTGAAGAAGCAGTCGAATGGCATCACTCGGCAACAATATCGCGCCAAGTCTTAGTAATGGACAAGAGCGTGGTCCCGTGTCTGCCGAGGCCGCAGAAATCCTAGGCCGCTTGCCGGCTGGCCCAACTCACAACCGGTGGGGCTCTACTCCCCAGCCCGAGTCCTATGTCGACGCTAAAGAAGGCGCAGCGTTTCTCCGCCTACACCCCAAGACCCTGATGCGCTTGGCACGCGAAGGCGTCGTGCGCGCATATTCGTTCAGCGATGGTGTCCGCCACCACTGGCGGTTTCTGCTGTCGGAATTGGACACGTGGATGAGATCCAAGGTAAATTCAAACGCACATCCAGTGCGCCCGTGTCCAGCTAACGGAAGGAGGAAATAATGCAGAGAACACGGATCCAACGAGGAGGTCCAATCGCGATGTCTCCTCCAGTGGCAAACAAGTTTGGGTCTTCCGATGGCGAGAAACCAGGCCCGATGGCCGGCGGGCGCCGCGGAAAAAGGTGATCGGCACGCTAGAGGAATATCCGACGAAAAAGGCAGCCGAGAACGCAGCCAGGTCTTTTCGATTAAACCCGGCCGACCGAGGCTCGGCGACCTTGGTGCAGATCACCATGAGGGAACTCGTGGATCATTTCTCAGAACACGAGCAGGTAGACAAAGGGGAAGAAGGCCGGGCCTACTCGACCCGGGATCGTTGTGAATCCTTTCTCAATTGCTGGATTCTCCTGCGCTGGGGGAAAACAGCGATCGATCAGATTCGTACGGTCGCCGTCGAGGAGTGGCTGCGGTCTATTCCCCGGGCCAACGGGCCAAATCCAAAATCCGCAATACCATGAGCGCGCTCTTCAATCACGCAATTCGGTGGGAGTTCACGGACAAGAATCCGATTACCGGTCCTGTCCGCAGCTCAGGCGTCCGCCAAAGCGCGAAACGCGAGCGTATTCCAGATCTGCTTGAGGTCGAAGAATTCCAACGACTACAGGCGGAACTCAAGGTGCGGAGCGGATCTTGGTCTGGCTGGATATGTCCTCCGGCTTGCGGCGTGGTGAACTTGCCGGTCTGCGCTGGCATGACATCCAGTTCCAAGAACTGGCGATCATGGCACAGCGCTCGGTCGTAGACCAAGTCGTTGGAAAGGTTAAGACCGAAGCTTCGAAACGGCCGATCCCGATCGATCCTTTCATCGCGGAGGATCTGCTGTTGTGGTATCGAACCACGAAGTACAACCGACCCGAGGACTACGTCTTTGCGACGGATGCTCCGCGGGCCGGCAAGAAACGTGGCAAGCAACCGGTCTGGCTGTCGAAGGTGATGTCGTACCACATCCAACCGGTGGTCAAGCAACTCGGTATCACCAAGCGTATAGGCTGGCACACGTTCCGACGGACCTACACGACTCAGCTACACGCCAACGGCGAGGACGTGAAGGTTGTGCAGGAACTATTGCGTCATGGCTCGTCCCGGATCATGCTTGATGTTTACGCCCAGGCGGTGACACCGGCGAAGCGCAAGGCGCAGGGGAAAGTGGTGGAGATGCTGCGGGACACAGAGAAGAAGACGAAATGAAAACTATTGTGTCCCCTGTGTGTCCCCGGCGAAAAATGGGGTTTCCAGCAAGTCTTTTATTTTGTTGGCGTCCCCGACGGGATTTGAACCCGTGTTACCGCCGTGAAAGGGATTTGCTAGTTCGTAAGTAATTGAAATCTAAGGCACGGATCGCTACTGTTTAGCCCGGAAAGTGCCTCTGGGAACGCTTATTGAACCCTTATCGAACCCTCGCCGAAGGGGCAAGGAGTTCCTCCCGCTTCCCACTCTCGCGCCGTTTTCAACTCCCAATTTGTCCGCATCGAAGTGGCACATGAGGATCTTGAGTAAAGTCCCGATCACATAACCTCCAGGAATATTGTTGTCATAAAAAATGATTGGACGGCAGCGATGAAAACGCTCTAGGGTGACCAAACCATTAGCCCAATTTGATGGTCATCCCGGAGGTTCGCATGTCGCATTTGTTTCCTAAATCGGGTCGGTCTACCGAACAGACTGATCGACCGATTCGCTTCCCATTCCCGAAGCTCTCAATTCTCGGATTTCTTCTGATCGTGCCCCTTGCAGCGCACGCTCAAGGCAGTCCCTTCGACACCGGTTTCACCTCCCTACAAACACTCTTCACTGGAACTGTGGCCAAGGTCGCGAGCCTGATCGCCATCGTGATCGGCGGCTACGGCTTCGCGCACGGTGAACCTGGCGCAAAAAAGGCCCTCGCCGGAGTCGCCGCGGGAACTGGTATTGCCGTCATGGCGGCCAATGTCC
>JBEKJF010000542.1:0-2619 GCA_050011375.1 Candidatus Sulfotelmatobacter sp. | reverse complement strand
CACGCGCTCGCGCGCGTTTCCGAATTTCCCCTGGCAATTCACCCTCGAGAATTGCCAGTCTGCCACCGGCGTCACCGCAATCATCAATCGGCAAGCTTTGAGAATTGCCACGTATTCGCTGAGTCCACTCTGTTCCGGAACGTTGCGGCCCGCAACAGAAAAACAATTCTCCGTTGTGCAGAAACTGTGGACGACGAGACTTCCTTGTGGAAACTTGAGGAAAACGGTGGACGAAATCGCGAGAACGAAAATGAATTTGTTCCGAAAATGCTTTGAAAGGGTGCGGCTTTAAGCCGCGCCGCAAAGATGTAGAGAAATCAACCGGGCTTCAGTAGCCGAGGGACGCTCAGTCGGCAAATGATGTTTCTGTCCCGCTTGCAGTCCACTTCGCGGGAGACTCCTCAGCGCACCCTTGGATATCGTCAATCTCCCCCGGTTCAGGCTCGACCACAGGCTCTGCGTCGACAGCCCACGGCAGCATCTCCCAGTTCTCCCGATACTTTTCGTACTTGGAATGACTGTTGTTCGTATGCAGTGAAATGGACTTCATCCCCAGTACTTCTTCCTCGGGGATGATGTACCAGGCATCCTCAAAAACCACATAAGCCGCCAGAAAGTCGAACGACCCCGGCGGATACGGATGGCTGCTGCTGCACACCGTGCACATCCAACCTCTTCTAACGCAAAGATCGTGGACTTAACCTGCACCGCCTTGAAGTGCCGCGGCCGCCCCACCAAAAGTCAAAACTCCTCGAATCTCCCCAAGGTTTGCTGATCGGTATCCCAAGCTCCGCGATGCGCACCATAAATCGCATCTCCGCCCACTCGCCGCGAAGTTTCTTGTCAATCACTTTCGGTATCCGCTTCTTCATCGCAACACCTCAAAATGAAAAAAGGCGGCATTCGTGGAAAAACGCGCGAATGCCCCCCATTTGTTCATTCGACAGCCACTCCACGACCGAAGGCAAGAAAATTGTAAGAAAAAAGTGGGAACGATTCCCAAAACAGGAATTGGATGACAGCATTCTTCAATCAGCCCCGCCAAAAGCTCGGGGCCGCCAAAAACCCGCTCGCTTTAGCGCCGATTAGGCCACGCGAATGCGATTTGCCGGTGATATGATGCTCATTCATAGGGCACTAAAGCGCCATTGCCATGAATCACCAGGAAAGAATCGTAAGAGACGCGCAGATTTGCGGCGGCGAGCCGGTGTTTCGGGGCACCCGGGTTACCCTTCGTACGGTGTTGGCTAGCTTGGCGGCTGGCGATTCCATCGAAGACATTCTCGCCGACTTCCCGGCCCTGAAGACTGAGGATGTTCGGGCGGCGATCGCCTTTGCTGCCGCCTCTGCCGAAGAGGACCTACCAGTCGCCGCCACGCCGCAGATCCGATGAAGATTAAGCTCGACAAGAATCTTCCGGCCCGCCTTGCTGCGGTTCTGGAAAACCTCGGTCACGACGTTGACACCATTGCCGACGAAAACCTGAGTGGCAAGAGCGACGGTGAGGTTTGGGATGCGACACAGCAAGAAACCCGATTCTTGATCACGCAAGATCTGGATTTTTCCGATGTGCGACGATTCGCCCCTGGGACACATTGTGGCATCCTGCTCGTGCGGCTGCATTCGCCGGATCGTCAAAGTCTCATCCTGCGGGTCGCGGAGATATTCAAGGATAAGGACGCAAGCGATTGGGAAGGATGTTTTGTAGTCGCGACAGAACGCAAGACGCGGATAATCCGTGCTTCGAGCTGAGCTGGGGGTTCGAGCGCCCCAAAAGGATTCATCCGTGTTGATCCGTGCAAATCCGTGGCTAGGTCCTCAGTCCCTCACTCCATCCATAAATGCCCGCAGCTTGAGCGACCGCGACGGATGCCGCAGTTTGCGCAGCGCCTTGGCTTCGATCTGGCGAATGCGTTCGCGGGTTACTGCGAAGGACTGGCCGATCTCTTCCAGCGTGTGCTTGCTGCCGTCTTCTAGTCCAAAGCGCATTTTGATTATTTTTTCTTCCCGCGGTGTCAGCGTGCCCACGACTTGCCGGGCCTGGTCTTCGGTGATTTGAACACAGGTGCTGGCAAACCACTCGGCATTAGGCGAACCTCGCCCAGTTCCCACTGACTCTACCCTCCTGAATGCTCGCCTACCGTCGATAATTGTAAGGGCTGCTCCGTCCCCAGAAGAAAATGCTGCCCTCAATATTTCGGAACTAATACCGAACTGGGAATGTAGAGAGTGCACCCAAGAAAAAAGGCACGACCTAAGCCGCGCCTTTGATCTATCCGTGTAAATCCGTGGCTTAAGGTTCAGTCCCGGACCCCATCCATAAAAGCGCGCAACTTGCGCGATCTCGACGGATGCCTTAATTTGCGCAGGGCTTTGGCTTCGATCTGGCGGATGCGTTCGCGGGTTACTGCGAACGACTGGCCGACTTCTTCGAGAGTGTGCTCGCTGCCGTCTTCTAGGCCGAAGCGCATCTTGATTACTTTTTCTTCTCGCGGAGTCAACGTGCGGAGGACTTGGCCGGTCTGGTCCTTGAGGTTCACGTTGATTACCGCTTCTGCGGGCGAGACTACGGCGCGATCTTCGATGAAGTCGCCTAGATGCGAATCTTCTTCTTCGCCG
>JBEKJF010000541.1:0-2626 GCA_050011375.1 Candidatus Sulfotelmatobacter sp. | reverse complement strand
GTCAACATTAAGAAGGGCCAATTCGTTTCGCCCTGGGACATGCGGCACGCAGTGGAAAAATGCCGCGAGGCGGGCAACGCGCAGGTTTTTCTGACGGAGCGCGGATCGAGTTTTGGCTATAACAATCTGGTTGTGGACATGCGCTCGCTCTCGATTATGCGAAAGTTTGCGCCAGTGGTTTTCGACGCGACGCATTCGGTGCAACTGCCCTCCGCGCAAAGCGACGACGGAAGCGCCGCGGTGAGTGGCGGCCAGCCTGAGTTTATCCCCGTGCTGGCGCGGGCTGCGGTTGCCGCGGGTGTCGACGGAGTGTTTCTGGAAGTGCACGATAATCCGAGAGTGGCGAAGTCTGACGGAGCGAATGCGCTGGAATCCACCAAGCTGCGCGATTTGTTGAAGGAATTGCTGGCGGTGAGAAAAGCGCTGGATGTGGCGCGAGCGACACCGTAAACTGCTTCTCGATGAGATTGATTTAGAGCGCGAGCGAACGCAAAGCCTTCGGGTAGTCTGGGCGAAATGTCCCACCAGGGACAGAACAACTTAGCCCAGCGCTTCCAGCGCTGGGAAACTGGCCAAAGGATTAGAAAATCCCGGAGGGATGACACATGGTTATCCCAGCACATGATTCGGGTCGTAGCTCACCTCATATTTATTTAGCAATGCAAGGAATTCATCCGCGAAAGTCTTCTTCGCGTGATGCGACCGCTGGTCTCTGATATACCGAACGACATCCGATGTCTGTGAAGCACTGACGCTGAATGCGCCGTAACCCTCTTGCCACGCAAAATGTGATGGCATCGCTTGCGTGTCATTGATCCACTTCGACGAACTGCCTTTTAGGAACTGGACCGCCTTGGCCAGCGGAAGAGTGGGCGGGAGAAGCAGCAGAGCGTGAATATGATCTTCAATGCCGCCAATTACGATCGCCTGGAAGCCTTGATTGTGCGCGATTCCGGCCATGTACGCCCAGAGCTTGGGTTGGAGTTCTTCAGAAAGACTCTTTTGGCGCTCCTTGGTGCTGAAGATCAGGTGGATGCGGTTGCTGCAATAGGTATGCGACATGTGTGCCGTCCCTCCGGGACTTGTTGGACGAAATGCTGCCTTCCCAGCGCTGAAGCGCTGGGCTAAATTGTTTCCGCCGATTCCGATGTTGCCTCCTTCGCTTTGCAGACATGGGAATATTAGTGACCTTTTCGCTGCGAACTTGTGACGGATATCACAATCTGCCTTGTAAAGTGTGGACTTCGTTCGATAACGGGAGCACGAGTCAGTGCGCCCTCGTCGTGGTAGATTTAAATCTCCGCATGAAAGAGATCGCCAGCTGGGCATTGAATGTCGCAACCATGCGCGGCGCGACGTACGCCGATGCGCGCGTTGTCAGCCAGCGCAGCCGCGCGCTTACTACCAAGAACGGCAAGGTTGGGAGCGCGTCTGACTCCGAATCTTTCGGCATGAGCGTGCGCGTGCTTGCCGATGGCGCGTGGGGATTTGCCGCTTCCGAAGATTTGTCGCGCTCCGGGGTTGAAACTACTGCGGCCCGCGCGGTCGAGATCGCGCTCGCGTCGGCGCGAGTGAAAGAGCAGAATGTCCGCCTCGCGCCGGAAAAGCCTGTCACCACTGAGTGGACGACGCCGCATGTGATCGATCCGTTTTCGATTTCGGTTGAGCAAAATATTGCGTTGTTGCTGAAGGTTGACTCCGAGATGCGCGCCGTCGAAGGCATCACCCTAGCCGAAACCAACCTTAACTTCAATCGCGAGGAGCAATGGTTTCTCTCGTCGGAGGGAAGCGACATCCATCAGACAAAGTATTCTGCGGGCGCGGGCTACACCGCTTTCGCCTTTGCAGGCAACGAGATTCAGAAACGTTCGTATCCGAATTCTTATGGCGGCCAGTGGCAGAACAAAGGGTATGAGCTGATC
This sequence comes from Candidatus Sulfotelmatobacter sp., assembly GCA_050011375.1. Lineage (GTDB taxonomy): Bacteria > Acidobacteriota > Terriglobia > Terriglobales > Acidobacteriaceae > Sulfotelmatobacter. The sequence goes on along the minus strand of JBEKJF010000541.1, from coordinate 704 downwards.
GATGAATTGAAATTGGTCGAGAACGCGCGGCGCATTGCTGAGGAGGCGGTTGCTCTGCATCATGCGGACCAGTGTCCAGAAGGCACGTTCGACATCATTCTCGATAGTTCACAACTTGGATTGCAGATTCACGAATCGGTTGGGCATCCCATTGAACTCGATCGCGTGCTGGGGATGGAAGCGAACTTCGCCGGTACGTCTTTTTTGACACTCGACAAGTTGCGCACGCTGCGCTACGGAAGTGAGATGGTAAACGTGGTCGCGGACGCGCGCCAGGAGCACGGACCAGGGCTTGGAACGTTTGGCTTCGATGATGAAGGCGTTCCCGCGCAGTGCAAGCCGATCATCACGAACGGATTGTTCACGGGATATCTCAGTTCGCGCGAGACCGCGCACACCATCGGAGAGAATCGCTCGGGCGGAACGCTGCGCGCCGAAGGTTGGAATCGTCTGCCCATGATTCGCATGACGAATATCAGCCTTCTGCCGGGCGAGAAGCCGCTGACTCTCGAGCAACTGGTTGCTTCCACCGATCATGGCATTCTGATGCAAACCAACCGTTCCTGGTCTATCGATGACCGTCGATATAACTTTCAGTTCGGCTGCGAGATTGGATGGGAGATCAAGCAAGGTAAGCGTGTGCGGATGGTGAAGAACCCGTCGTACTCCGGCATCACGACTGAATTCTGGAATTCGCTCGACGC
>JBEKJF010000540.1:0-2630 GCA_050011375.1 Candidatus Sulfotelmatobacter sp. | reverse complement strand
CGAACAAGTTTTTCGTTTCTTTTCAAAAAGTCTTCTCCCTCACGTCGATGACCGCGTGACACATTGAATCGACAACGGCTGCAATCGCGATCACGCGCTTTGTCATTGTTCGCCGTTCACTGTTCATTTGGAAGCCGGTGGAGCGGCTGCCGGGGTCGCCGCATGATCTGGCACGGGCAGATTGGCATCCTTCAAGGCACGATCCAGCGCGGCCCGCACCGTGCTGATGGGCTGGGCGCCGTCCAGCTTTTCCCCGTTGACGAACATTTCGGGCGTAGCGTCTACGCCCACCGAGTCCCCATCTTTTATGGAGGCCCTGACCGCGGTCTCGTCTTGCGCCTTCATGCAGGCCTGCAGTTTGGGCAAATCAATATTGTGCTTCTGTCCCTGCAGTGTGGTCACCCGGTCCACCGCCTCCAGACGCGCACTGGCCACCTTTTCGTTGTTCACCTCGCGCTGGTTGGCGTGAATGTAATCCGCGAAATCCCAATAGGCGTCGACATTCTGCGCCGCCAGACAATTGGCGTCGACGGCAGCGTGCATTGCCCAGGGATGAATCTCTGTCATCGGATAATCTTTGTAAATGAAAGTGACCCGGTCGCCGTACTCCTTGAGAATCTCGGGAAATAAAGTCTGGTGCAAGCGCGAGCAAAACGGGCACTCGAAATCGTCGAAATTGACCAATACTACTTTGGATGCCTTGGCACCGCGCGTAGGCCGCCCGTTGATATCGATTTTGCTCATGGTCTCGACGAGTGGGTCTTTGGTCAGATCAAACTTGGTGAGCCGCATCAGGGAAGAGTGATCTTTCGAAACCAGGAAGGTGAGGTCCTGTTTTCTCGGGCCGCTATCGATGGTTACGACAACCGAGTCGTAGTTGGGAAACTCGGTGCTGGGGGAAAGTGTGCCGATGACCACTTGAACATCAGGCGGCATCTTGTAGTAGGAGCGAAGCTGGCGCTCGATCTTTTTGTTTAAATCGGGCGAAGCAGACTGGGCAACGCAGCCCAAACAGACCACCAGCAGAAGTAGAAAAGAACGTCGAATTAGAGTCACTAAAAACCGCCTCAAGATCACAGGATGAACCTCGATTATCTCACAGGGCGGCATGGGACGCGGGTTAGAGCTGTCGCCTTTCCCCGTGTGTTCCGGGGCCGTTCTTGGGGCCTCGGGCTCTGTTGTTGCTGCAGTTTCAAAAGCCTAAACGCGGAGAGCGCTGAGAACGGCCGCGGAGGACGCGGGAGAAGCGAATTGCCTGCAGACTTCTTCTTTTCTTTCAGCCCGCGCGGACGAACAGCTTCTCCGTCGGCAACAACGCGTTCATTGAGCCCGAGCGGAAGCCTTCGAGATCAAGCGTGACGAACTTGAAACCTAGCGCTTTGAATATGCTGGTGAACTCCGCTGCCATGGCGGGATCGAGCGCGCGCGATAACTCTTCGCGAGAAATCTCAATGCGGACGATCTCGCCGTGGTGCCGCACTCTACATTGCCGAAAACCCAAGGCGTGCAAAGCGTCTTCGCCTTTCTCTACGACGTTGAGGGCGTCTCTCGTGACGGGACGGCCGTATTCAATGCGGGATGACAGGCATGCGGATGCGGGCTTGTCCCAGATGCGCAGGCCAGCAGTTCGAGCTAACGAGCGAATTTCCTCTTTGGTGAGCTGCGCATCGAGCAGGGGCGCCACGATGTGGTATGTGCTCGCCGCTTTCTGGCCGGGACGGAAGTCGCCCTGATCGTCGAGGTTGACTCCGTAGGCGATGGCATCGAAGCCTCGTGCCTGCCGCAAATCTTCCATGAGAGTGAAGAGTTCGTCCTTGCAGAAGAAGCAGCGCTGCGCGTCGTTGCGGACGTACTCGGGGCGATCAAGTTCTGAGGTCGGGATTATCTCAAGCGGAATGGATTGCTCTTTAGCAAAAGCGATTGCGTCGGCGAGCTGAGTGCGAGCCAGGCTGGGCGAGTCGGCGATGATGGCCAGCATATCGTCGCCCAGAGCCTGATGGGCAGCCCATGCGAGATAAGCGGAATCGACGCCGCCGGAATAGGCGACGAGGAGGCGGCCGACAGAACGCAGACGGGATTGTAGAAATGCGTCTTTTTCGCCGATGTTCATTCCTGCGGCTGACATGAAACTATGTTAGCAGGCTTGGCGAGGCAGGGAGTGAACTGGGTTCTAGTCCCTGGCCGCTGGCCGCTGCTCTCAATACAGCCGCTCTTGCGGGCGCATGCTGCCGAAGCCGCCGATGTTGGCTAGCGTGAAGGTGAAGCGGAATAGATTTTCGGTGCGCACGTTGGCGACTCTGTAGCTGCGGTATTCCATGGTCATGCCGCAGCAATCCCAGTTGTAGGTGGTCTGTGCACTGACGAATTGCAGCGAGCCGTTATCCGCATCAAAGCCGACACTGCCAGCGGCGCTAAATCCGCGCTTGACGGGGCGGCCGTACCCTAGAGCCGCACGATATTGATTGAAATGAGTTTCGGCTGAACTGGAGAACAGAGACGCGCGGCCGGGGACCTGCAAAATGGCGTCGCCGCCGCCAATCGTCACCTGACCGATATGGTAGTTCGCCAGCAGCGTGCTGGCGTTGACGCGATTATTTTGGAAGTCGTAGTCGAGATCCCACTCCGCGTCA
>JBEKJF010000539.1:0-2641 GCA_050011375.1 Candidatus Sulfotelmatobacter sp. | reverse complement strand
ACGCACGATTCAGTTCGATTAGATTCATTCTGTCTGCTCCTTAGTTTTGAGGTTGATGAAGTCGCGATACTCAGTAAGTTCACGGATCAGCGGATCGACTTGCCGGAGAGTCAGTTGTGGACGGCGCTCCAGATAACGGCGCACGAAGCGATACTCCGGCACACCGATCTCCATAGCCGCAGCGCAGGCATCTTCCAGAGCTGCCGTGCCGTATTTCCTGGCCAGGGAAAGGATCCCCAGGATGCGGCGAATGCCCGCTTCGCCTTGTCGCTGATAGATAGCCACGGACAGTACGCCGACTTGCGTTCCGGCGCGGCCCGCACGATGCAGTAGCTGCGCGGTACTGAACGGCATTTTCTTTGGGTAGTCTTCGCTCTGGATGCGATACCAGCCGCGTTTTTGGCGAAGGTGCTCGCGGAGCAGTTGATTCGTACCGGGATGCAGAATGCGCACATGCAGCGCATCCCATTGCACTTTGACGTTTCGCCCGATCCATCCCGGTGGTAATCCGTAATAAGCCGCTTCGACTTCTACACAGCCATCGAGATGAACGACCCGTTCTCCATACTGGTAGTAGCGGAAGGGTTCGAGCGGCAGAGCCAGCAGAGATGGTTTTTCCTCGGCGAACATGGTGGCCACTTGCCGCTTCGTCGTGCCATGAATGCGCGTATCGGCCCAGCGTTCTTCCCAGCGATCCAGATACGCCTGCGCCTCTTCCAGGCTCTCGAAGCGCAGGCCTTTGAGCGGAGTCTTTTGCGCGTGCCCGACGCCTGCTTCTACTTTCCCTTTGCGATCGGGATCTTTAATCCGGCACGGCATGGCCACAACGCCGTAGTGGGCCAGTACATCCCGAAAGAGTGGATTGAGCGTGGGATCGTAGATGTCCGCAAGGATGACTCCTTCACGGAGATTATCGAGAACCACGATGCGCGGACACCCACCCAGTCGACGAAAGGCTTTCTCGTGCAGCTCGGCCCAGACACGGGAACTCGACCGCCAGATCAACAGCCGCACCGACTTGCGGCTGTAGCCCAAGGTCAGCACGAACAAGCGCGTTCGGCGGTACTTGCCACTTTGTGGATCGCGGACCATCGGCCCCGACCCGTAGTCGACTTGGGCTTCTTCTCCCGCTACCGTCTGGATAATCCCCACGGCTTCTGGCAGCGCTGTTCCCTGGAGCTTGCGAACAAAGCGCTTCACCGTCTGATAACTGCCAGAAAATCCGTGGTCCGACACCAGGTCTTGCCAGATGGCCTTGCCATTGCGTCCTCGGGCGAGGCCTTGCTCGATCAACTCCCGGTATGCTTCACAGGCACTTGCCGATGGAAAAGGGTCACTCGCATCGCCCGGTTTTTCTGAAAAAGGCGCGATAAAGTCGGGGGTCACCATGGCCGGTTTTGCGGGCGCCAACCCGCCTGTGCTCACAACCACGGCTCCAGAGTCGGGGGTCACCTCGTTGGCCGGTTTTGCCGGAGCTCGCCGTCCCCAGGCCCCGGGTGGGCGTACCCCGATCCCGGCCGCCTTCAGGTAGGCACCTGCTGTTTCTCGACGCACACCAGTGGCTTGCTCGATGCGTCGCAGAGTCCATCCGAGCTTCCCCAGCGCTATTACTTGCTGTTTCTTCTCTTCGCTCAAGACATTGCTCATGCTGACAGAGGCTATAGGCCCTCTCGTCAGAGTCAATGACGGTCAGTCCAGCAAAACCGCTCAAACCACCGAAGGTTTCGGATACGGATGTGATTCCCTTCACCGAGGAAGAAATTAAAAAGATTCTCGCGGCCTGCGACGAATACGACGGACCTAACCGTGAGCGGCTGATAGTCCTCGCCATCTAATGCTCGCTACAGGGTTGCGAATCGGGGACGCTGTCACGATTCGTAAGGAACGCATCATAAAGACCCAAGCGGGATATTCCGTAGTGCTCAGGACCGCTAAAACGGGAACGCAGGTGTCCTGCCCTGTACCTAATTCCTTGGCAAAATCTCTTCTCGGGCTGGCAAATGATACGCCCTTCTGGACAGGGAAAAGTTCTACGGAAAAGTGCGCTTCAAACTGGCGAAAGATATTCTCAAGGGTATTCAAGGCGGCTGGGATTGAAGCGCACCCCCACCAATTTAGGCATACATTTGCAAAGCGGCTGCTTGTGAAAGGCGTTCCTGTGGGCTTTGTGGCTTCCCTGCTTGGGCAAGGTGGATATCACGGAAAAGTTCTATTCCAAGTGGATTCCCGAGCGTCAAGCGGTGGTGGATACCGCCGTTCGGAGCACCTGGACATGACGATGGAATGGTATTCTGACAGGCACGCAGCCGTCACGTACCGAATTATCCTTCCTGGACAGTCACATAATCCGCATAAACATTGATGATTTGTAGCATAAGTTGGCGGGGGCGTGTGAGAGTCGAACTCACCATTCGATCCGCGAAGGAACGAATCACCGGCTTTGAAGGCCGGGAAAGTCACCGGACCCTTTTCGCCCCCGCAAATAGTATAGCTGAGCGACAAGACAGCAACGGAATCGCAAACGCGCCAACAACTATTCGTCCAGGCGATTCGCGCCGGCGATTGGTCTCGCGGATTCGTTTTTTTACGCTTGAATCTTGGACAGCAGAGAAAGAATTCTAGTCATGCGCGGACGGGTACG
>JBEKJF010000538.1:0-2650 GCA_050011375.1 Candidatus Sulfotelmatobacter sp. | reverse complement strand
ACGCGTTGCAGGCCGAATTCGAGGTCTTCGGCTTTGTCGTCTTTGCACTTGCCTTCAACCACTCCCCGCGAAACCAGCAGAAGAACCGCGCCTTTTTCCAGAGCGACAGTGGGAGCGTCGCAGGTAGCATGCGAAAAAAGGCCGAGCGGCAGGCCGGTCGAGGCGAGTTCGACTGTGCCGGTGCTGTCGCGGAGCAGGCCGGGCGTGTGTCCGGCGTTGGTGTAGCAGAGTGTGCCAAATTTTTCGTGATAGCAGCCGATGAATGCGGGGCAGGCGTGAACTCCGGCGGCGGCTTCCATCAGGTCGCGATTTAGTTGAAGGCAAAGCGTGACCATCGCCTCGGATTCGTTAATATCGGGCGTCGCAAAAAGTGCAGTTCCCCGCGTGCGAAATATGTTTTGCGCGACCAATAGGATGTGCTGATTGCTCTCGCGGCGTCCGGCAAGATCGAGTAGGCCGAACAATATTCGTTCGGGGCTGACTCGCACTGAGTCAAAAAAATCTCCAGCGACGCGTTTGCCTAAGGTGCTGGCCGCGATCTCCGCGCCTTCAATTTTCGGGAACTCGTTTGGAACAGGCTCGACTGCAGCGGTCGACTCGGGCACGTCAGAGTGGAATAGGGAGCACATTGGGGACTAATGCCGAAACTAGCACAAGCGCCGACTGCGGGCAATGGGCGAACGCAGCATGCAGAAAACTCCTAGCTACTTGCCGTATTTGTCGCCGAGATACTTCGCTAGTTCGGATTCGAGTTGGCCGTAGTCGGAGTGAATGGTCGCGCGCAGCGCGGATTCCGTGGAACTGCCCTGGCTGAGCAGTTTCAGAATTTTCTGGATGTCGCCCATCCCGTAAGAATCGTTGATGTAGGAAACCGCGGCCAGCGACTCCGCATACGCCACGTAAGCCTGTCCGCTGGAAAGGTTCATGAAACTTCCTTCCAGCACATTCAGCGGAATGTTGTGTTGCGAATTAAACAGTTGCGACAACTGGCGGCCGTCGCTGCCCAGAGATTTTGGTTCCTCAAGCTGCGCAATCCCCTCATGCAGCCAGATCGGACACCGTCCGGCAGAAAGCTGATTGATGAAGGAGTGCGCCAATTCATGCTTCAAGACGTGCGCCAATTCCGACGTCATGGAATTGAGGCCGCTGATGGGAATGCGGAGCTTGCCGTCGTTGAGCGCGCCCGACCAAGACGGAGCGCGGGTGACGTCAAAAAAAGCCTGCTCAGTGTAGAGCGTTACGAGAATGTTGTCGCGAGGTGGAGTGCCGAGATCGCGTACAAGGTCGTCATAGTCGGACTCGAGCGCCGCGAGGATTTGCCCGCGGAATGCCTCTGAAGTCTGCTTGCCCTCATAGTGCATGACAAAGTGGCTGCTCTCGCGCTGGGCGAAATCGGTTTCGACGTTTTGTTCGCGCTGCGCTTTGTCCAGATATTGCTGGACGGCGGGATCGGGACGCAGTTCGAGCGAATGCTTCCAGGATGCGATGGCTTCTTTCGTGTGATCGGAAGCCTGCTGGGCATAGCCGAGCACTGTGTAGGCGTCGGGCGACCGGGGCGCAGCGCTCACCGCACGCTGGGCGTAGGTAACAGCCTGCGAAGCGTTTCCCGTACGAACCAGCAGGGCAGCATAGTAAACGAGGACGGTTGAGTTCTCCGGTTGGAAGCGAAGCGCGCTGTCGAAGTAGCGGCGGGCCTGGTCGATATTGCCGTGTTCGAATTCAAATTTTCCGGCGATGAAATCGGCGGTGGCGCTCAACTCCGGCTTACCTTTGCTTTCGAGTTTGGTCAGAGCGTCGGTGTCGACCTTGCCATCCTTAACAATGATTTGCGGAAGATCGCCCTCGTTGGCGAGACTGTCAGCGGGCGTGAAGGCCGGGAGATCGGCAATACTTTTTCCGCCAGAAGATGTGGAGTGCACGGGCATGCCGCCGGCTTCGACGCGGTCTACCGAACTTTTGGGAATGGCATAAGTGTCATCGCCGATTTCGTATTCGTAACGATTGCCGTTTTCGCGGACGTGGTCCACCAAGATGGTGCGTCCATTTTTCAAATGGATCGTGTCCGCCGATGCCGCCTCGAAGGCGAACATGAGCATCATAGCTGTCAGGATAGTGACACGAAGCCGCATTGAAGCGCATTCTAACAACAGGTCGGCTCCATACCTACGTGACGAAAGTACTGTTAAAACGCGGCTTAGCAGCTATTCTTTTGGGCCTGCTCGCGGCCTTCTTGCCTGTTCCGCCGGCATGGGGTCAGCAGGCAAATCCCGCGCAGACTGCCCCCGAACAGACAAGTGCCGAGCAAGTAAGTCTGGTGCAGGCCGCCCCGTCGCAACCGCACCAGCCCGGACCGGCAGAGTCGCTTTATCTGGAATTGAGTAGTGTCGAACTGGATCCGGCGCGGGTCTTCCGCGTGCGCGGTGCGGCGCTTGATCGACCGTCTTTCCACATCACTTTGGAGGATGGAACCATTGCCTTCACCAAGGATGTTCTGGGCAGAATTACGGGTGCGTTCTTTGAGGGCGATGGCGAGGTGCTGCTCACCCCGCCCAATGATGTGGAACGAAAATCGACGAGCCTGTTTACGGGCATGGCGATTCTCGAAGAGCGCTTCTCGACCGCTTATTTCCGCTTCAACGACAACACTGCC
>JBEKJF010000537.1:0-2657 GCA_050011375.1 Candidatus Sulfotelmatobacter sp. | reverse complement strand
GTGGAGAAAGGTCACCCCGAGATTCTTGACCTCCTGCTCGGCGTACTCGATGAAGGTCGTCTCTCCGACGCCAAGGGACGTTACTGCGATTTCTCCAACACCATCATTCTTTTCACCTCGAACTTGGGCGTTCGCGAAGCCAACGAATCGACGGATGATCCCGAGAAGCGCAAGGAGATCATCCACGAAGTAGTCAAGGCCACATTGCGGCCAGAACTGTACAATCGCATTTCGCAGGTAATCACATTCAACGCGCTCACCGACAAAGAGCTACAGCGCATCGTGAACCTGCAGATCGACGGCTTGCGCAAGAAGCTCGCGGAGGAACGCGAGATCACTCTCGAGGTAACTCCGGAAACGCTGGCTTACCTGGCGGAGCAGTCTTATGATCCTGCCTACGGGGCGCGGCCCGTGGCGCGGACCATGCAGCAGTTGGTCCTATCGCCGCTGGCGACAGCGATCCTGTCGGGCGATGTGGGTCCGAAACAAGTATTGCAGATAAACTACTCCGAACTTGACGGGCTGAGCTTTTCTGTGCAGGAAGGCGTGGCCGCAGCTGATTAGTCCATGAAGCGACTGCTTACTCTTCTGTTGGTGGCCACGTCGCTGGCCGCCGGCGACAACTCGGTTTCCAAGCCCGAGGCGGATGACGGCTGGGTTCTGCTTTTCGATGGCGACTCCCTCTTTGGCTGGACTGTTCAAAGTGGCCAGCCCTGGCGTGCAGCCGATAGTTCCCTCACGCCGCCTTCAGACCACGGCACTCTGCGCACAAACAGCGCCTTCGCCGATTTCATCCTCAAGTTCGATTACCGCGGCACTAGCGCCTCCGATTGCAGCGTCTCCGCCCGCGCCGCCATTGATGGCGATCCTCCAGACCCCGGGTATCAAATCCAACTCGGAGACACGAAGCCCGCGTGGCCCACCGGCAGCGTTATAGATCACTTCAAGGCTGAAGCCGTTCATCCGGCAGCAGGTCAGTGGCACAACGTCGAAGCCACGTTCTCCGGCGATAAGATGTCCGTGAAACTCGACGGCCGAAAAGTGGCCGACGGACAGAACCCACGCGCCAAGGCCGGCGTCGTCGTCTTCGGGTGCTCCAAATCCGCAGGCGCGCAGTTCCGCAACATCAAGCTCAAGCCGCTCATCTCGAAGGCGCTCTTCAACGGAACCGATCTTTCCGGATGGAAGGCTGTCGGCCCGCCGGCTCCGAAAAAAGAAGGCAAGATCAAGAAGATGATGGGCGGCGGGGGCAAGCCGAAAGAAGCGCAGTGGTCGGTGGCGGCGGGCGCCGTGCACGGCCAGGGTGGAGTCGGGCAACTGGAGACGACCGCTCTCTACGACGACTTCGTGCTGCAAATCCTTCTGCGCGTGAACTCCCACAATAAGAGCGACCATCCTCGGACTGCCGTGTTTTTCCGCGGCGATGCCGGCCAACTCTCCACCGGCTACGCAATGTCGGTTCTGAACGAGTACCGCAGCGGCAACCGCAGTCAGGCGCTGCCAGAAAGTACCGGCGCGCTCAAGGGCCTTCAGACTCCGCGCAAAGTTTTCGGCGATGATAACCAATACGTCGCCGCAACCATCGCGGCGTACGGCCGTCACATTCAGATATGGATTGACGGTTATCCAGTCAGCGACTATCAGGACACCCGCGCCGAAGGAACTTCGCCCCAGCGCGAGGCCCGCACCACCGCCGGCACCATCACACTGCAATCCCCCGACGAGAAGGCGAATCTCGACTTCCGCAACATCCGTCTGGCGCAGATGCCCAAAGCGCTGGGTAAGGGCCCGGCCGAGGCCACGGCAGTCCAGCCGCCTCCAATCGCTGTGCCCACTGTGGCCGCTCAGCCGGGAGCGCCGGCTATGCCAGCCGTGGCGGCGCCCGATCCCAACATCGCGCGCACGCAAGCCAAGGTGCACGCCCTCATGGACCAGGCGCTGGCAACCAGCGATCCCCAGCAACAAGCCGGTCTCTACAAGCAGATCTTGGAGCAAGACCCCAACAATCAGGTTGCCTTCATGGGACTAAAAGACGCGCAGCAAAAAGTGGATGAGGCCAACGCCAAGCGCGCTCAGGAACAAGCTCAACAGCAACAGCAGAGCCAGACTGAAGCCGAAAAACAATCAGCCGGCGAAACCGCCCGGCAAAAGGCTGAGAGCGCATTCCTGGCCGGCGACCTCGACACGGCCCACACCCAGATCGGCGTCGCACAGAAGACGCTCTCCGGCGACTCCGGCGTGCACGAGCTCGCCGGCAGGATCGAGTCTGCAATCGCGGCCCGCACCCGACTGCGCCTTCTTTGGGGCGGAGTTGGCCTAGTCGCCCTGATCGCGCTAATCACCGCGTGGTGGAAAACCCGCGGTAAGAAAGAAGCCTACCTCGAAATAATCGACGGCCTCGACAAGGGCAAGAAATACAACCTCGATCAGGAAGTAATCCACATCGGCGCAGTGGCCGAAGACGGCGGCAACAAAAACGAAATCGTGGTCCGCGACCTGGAGCGCCGAATCTCCCGCTTCCACTGCGAAATCCACAAGCGCCAAGGCAAGTTCTTCCTGCTAGACTGCGACAGCGCCAACGGCACAAGAGTAGACCGCAAGCGCGCCAGCCCCGGCAAACCAGTAAGAGTAAAAAGCGGCGCCCGCATCGACCTGGC
>JBEKJF010000536.1:0-2668 GCA_050011375.1 Candidatus Sulfotelmatobacter sp. | reverse complement strand
GTCAAACAAAGTGCAGACAAGCCCGCCGGCGCGTCGAACTCAGCTCCCACCTTACTGCGCCGCATAACAGATCCAAAACTAAGAAAACACTTGCTGTGGAATTTTTACCTTCGTCTGGACGCGCGCATGAAACCCGCGAACGACCCGCTGGCCAGCGTGGACGTCAGCAATCTGCTCTCGGGAATCGAAACACTGGAAGTGGAACCGCTGGGGAAAAAATTCGTTCAACGCTTCCCCGCCGATGCGATAGAAAAAATTCGTGCCGGGAATCTGGATGTCCTGATTCGTTTTGGCTTCAATATCCTCCACGGCGACATTTTGCAAGCTGCTCGCTACGGCGTCTGGTCCTTTCATCACGGGGATAACGATTTCTATCGCGGCGGTCCGGCCCATTTCTGGGAGTTGGTCGAAGGCTCTCCGCTCTCCGGCGTAATCTTACAGGTTCTCACCGAAGAACTGGATGGCGGCATCGTGCTTGGCAAGTCACTGTTCGCAACCGAGCGCACGATCAGTGTTTCTCGCAATCGAGAAACGGCCTACTGGGGATCCTCGGATCTGATGATCCGGAAGCTGAACGAACTGCATCGCTTCGGTTGGGACCATATCCTCGAGAGAGTCATTCCCTCTACTCCATACCGGGGAAAACGAAAATTGTACAGAACCCCTACCAATCAGGACATGCTTCCGTGGCTGGGGTCAATTCTCCTGAAGAAAGTTTCCCCTTTTCGCTATCGCCAGAAAGTACAACATTGGAGGATCGCCACTCGCATCAACAGCAAACCGCTTTATGAGTCCGAATCCGAAGCTGATTACTCCGGCTTTCAGTGGATCGATTCTCCGCAAGGCCATTTCTGGGCAGACCCATTCGCCATCGAGCACGAGGGTAAATGCTGGGTTTTTTTTGAGGACTATTCCTACCGCGAAGACCGCGCTCTCATCGCGTGTGCCGAAATCTCATCGCGGGGCGAATTAGGCTTGCCAGTCGTTTGTCTTCAGCATCCGAGCCAGCACTATTCCTATCCGCACATCTTCCGGGCGGGATCAGAAATCTTCATGATTCCCGAATCCCTCGACTCCAACTCCATCGATCTTTTTCGGTGCCGGCAGTTCCCTGACCAGTGGGTTCGCGAAGCCGCTCTAATCGATGGCAAGTTTGTGGACACAACCGTCTGGCAACATGACGGGCTGTGGTGGCTCACGACCACCAGCGCGCAACCAAGCTCGCGAGCCGGTTCTCTTTTGCTTTTCTATTCGACCTCGCTCACCGGCGAGTGGCACTTTCATCCCGCCAATCCCATCTCCACTGACATTCGAACCAATCGGGGAGCAGGGCGCATTTTTCTGAGCAATGATCGCTTGATCCGGCCCAGCCAGGCCTGCGCTCCTTCCTACGGCTACAGCTTGACCTTCAATGAGATCGTCGCACTCTCGCCCGAGCATTATTCTGAACGTCCGCTGAAGACCATCACTCCTGAGCATTGGCCAGGACTTTCTGGCATTCATACCTACAACTCCGCCGGCAACGTTGAACTGATCGACGGATGCAATTTCGTGCCGCGAAGGCGAGTTCAGCTTCCAGCCAAGTAAGCCGCAACTCTCCCCAAGCCTTTCATTCCATGCATTTCCATAGAGCACTCGACGACCGAAAGGCCGCTCCATTGCCCCAATCTTTGGTCGCCTTTCTCTTTAACGGTTTATCACCGGTTGTAACTATCGTCACCTGGCATGGCACTTGCGCTGGTCAATAGCTCTGATCTCTTCCTGTACACTTGGCTGTGGTGGAACCGCATCCGGGTCGCCGTATTAACGTCGGCAGACCCTGTCATCAAGGCTTAATGCATGTCAATCCCCTCTGCCGCCGAGCGACATCAGATACTTGTGGGATGGAATGACACGCGAGTCGACTATCCCAACCGTCCACTCCACAAATTTATCGAAGAACAAGTAAAGAGAACGCCCGAATCCGTCGCCGTTGTGTACGAGTCGGAGCAGCTCACATACCGGGAGCTAAACCACCGAGCCAACCAGTTGGCCCACCGTCTGAAGAGGTCGAAAGTCGGCCCGGACGTTTTGGTCGCCGTTTGTATGGAACGATCCCTTGAGTTGGTAGTTTCCCTTCTTGCCATTCTCAAGGCAGACGGGGCATACGTTCCCCTCGATCCTGAATATCCAAGAGACCGACTGGATACAATGCTGCGAGACGCGAACCCTCCCGTCGTGCTGGCGCAATCCCATCTTGCTGATCGCCTACCCACTGGGGTTCAAGAGACAATTTATCTCGATCGCGAATGGTCTTCTCTGGTCTCGGAAAGTCCGGAAGACTTGGCGACCGAATTGAACGGAAAGAATCTGGCTTATGCGATCTATACGTCTGGATCTACGGGCAAGCCAAAGGGTGTAGCGAACGTTCACGAAGGCATTGTGAACCGGCTGCTCTGGATGCAGGACATGTATAAACTGACGGGACAGGACCGTGTCCTGCAGAAAACGCCTTTCAGCTTCGATGTCTCGGTGTGGGAGTTTTTTTGGCCACTCATGACTGGAGCAACGCTGGTTGTCGCTCGTCCAAGCGGACATCGCGATCCTGGCTACCTCGTCAGCCTGATTGCTGAGCGGGGAATTACGACTCTTCACTTTGTGCCCTCAATGCTCGGCATTTTTCTGGACA
>JBEKJF010000535.1:0-2669 GCA_050011375.1 Candidatus Sulfotelmatobacter sp. | reverse complement strand
CCGCCTGCGGGATCGTACAACGCGCGCGCAGGCGCCCCAGATGCGGTCGCCAAGTCGGATGGCGGCTCCCACTCTCTTGCCCCCGGCGTCAGGCCTGAGCTGGCCGTGGCGTGCGCGCGAATCTCGGTGGTGAACTGCGGCGCGGGGCGCGCCTTCATCAAGGCTGCCCGCACGGTGTCGCGGACGAAGTCGTGCATCAACGTAGGTTGCCGGAAGCGGACTTCGGTCTTTGAGGGATGAACGTTGACATCGACCTCGCCAGGCGGCAACTCGAGAAACAGCAGCACCACCGGATAGAGAGAAGGCGGAATGATGTTGCGATAAGCCTCGGTCAGTCCGTGCTGGATGAGTCGGTCGCGAATCAGGCGTCCGTTCACGAAGACATAAATCGAATTACGATTCAGCTTCTGGATCTCAGGCTTCGAAACGAAGCCGTGCAGGCGCATCTTGCCGGGATCGGCGGGCGCTGCCTCATCGTCACTTTCTTCTTCTCGTCGCCGCCACGGCGGAGGCTGGGGCAAGCCCACGTGCTCGAGCGCTTGCTCGGCCGCGACGGCAATCAATTGATCGAGAGTTTCTTTGCCGAAGACCTGATAGACGCGCTCGCTGTATCCCGCGACCGGCGGGGCGACCAGCATGGCATTGGTCGCGGAGTGCAATTCGAAGTGCTTTTCAGGATGCGCCAATGCGTAATGCGTGACCAGCGAAGCAATGTGCGAGAGTTCGGTCGACTCTGCTTTTAGAAACTTCTTGCGCGCCGGCGTATTGAAGAAGAGATCGCGAACTGTGATTGACGTCCCCTCGGGCAGGCCGGCTTCTTCGATGCGCGCGATTCTGCCTCCGTTGATCTCGAGGATGGTTCCGGCGGCGGCACCGGCATCGCGTGTTTCTAAGCGTAGCCGCGAGACCGACGCGATTGAGGGCAGCGCTTCGCCGCGAAAGCCCAGCGTGGCCACGCTCAGCAGGTCTTCGGCATCTTTGATCTTCGAGGTCGCGTGGCGCTCGAAGGCCAGCATGGCATCGTCACGCACCATGCCGCATCCGTTGTCGGTGATCTGAATCAGCTTCTTGCCGCCTGCCTCGATGCTGATCTTGATGCGCGTTGCACCTGCGTCCAGCGCGTTCTCCAGCAGTTCTTTCACGACCGAGGCAGGACGCTCCACCACCTCGCCGGCGGCGATCTTGTTGGCGACATGTTCTGGGAGTACGTGAATGCGGCCCATGAAGCAGTTCTCAGTTCTCGGTTCTCAGTTCTCAGTTGCGATGGAGATGAAGCAAGTTTCGCAGATGGTGGGGTGGAAGGCAAAGCTCAACCGCATTCCGATGGGACATGGGAGCGATGTGCAACAAACTGCGGAGGAATTACAAAGGCTGTATTTATCAACCGGAAGCGCGAGTAGCTGTTGACTGCCCATCCAGCTGCATTGCCGACCGTCTCTGGGCAGCGATACGTGGGAACGGACGCACCTTCGGCATGCGCCTTTTCTTAGCCAGCCAGAGGTCGCGCTGCAGCTGCATCTTAAGCCAGAAGTCAGCAGAAGTCCCCAACGCAGCCGATAGACGTAGCGACATGGATGCGGTGACGCCCGCGTGACCATTGAGAATTCGCGAAAGATGCGCCCTCGTTACGCCCAAGCGACTCGCCGCTTCACCAACGGTCATCTCACCGAGATAGTCGCGCAAGACTTGGCCGGGGTGTGCTGGATTGAAGATCATGATCCTCCGTTCAGTGATAAGCATTCAGTGATAGACATTCAGTGATAAGCATTCAGTGATAATCCTGGTAGTCAACCAGAACTGCATCCTCTCCTTCAAAAGCGAATGTCATCCTCCAGTTGCCGCTCACCGTTACCGCCCAATGGCCTTGCAGATTCCCCTTTAACGGATGTAATCCACTGCCGGCAGCATTCATATCCTCGGGCCGGCTAGCTACATCGAGGGCAGTCAACAGTCGCCTGAGTCTCTCGGCATGTTTTGGCTGAATCCCCGACTTCGATCCCGTCTCGGCGAATTTCTTGAGCCCTTTGTGCCGGAAGCTGAGTATCACCCGTACAGTGTATAGTGACAGTATACACTTCGCAATCGGTTTCTCGCGCAACCGGCTTTCCGCAAGCAGGTGGCGGCTCAGTTCTCCGTGGGCTCGACTTTCACTTTCGGCGGCGGCAAAACCTTGGGCAGCTTTGGGTTTGCTGGAATCGGTGGGATCGGGGGAATCGCTGGGGATGCCACAGATGCTCTGGCGGATGCCTTGCGGATCTCGATGCCGTCGTGCTCGTTGTTGAGCACGATGTGAGATGCGCCGTTGCCGACGCTGCCGCTGGCCTTGGCCTCATGCTCGTTGCTGTCAACTTTTATCTCAGGGAAGTCGGATTGGATTTCTCCGTCGCGAGTGTGGGCGTCGACGTGGAATCCCGACTTGTCGGGGACGCTGAGGTGAATGTCGCCGTTGCGGCTGTCGATCTGCACGTTGCCGAGCGAGCGCATCGACACTTCGATGCCGCCGTGTTCATCCTGCAGGCGCACGTCGCCGGAAACGTCTTCCAGGCGGATTTCCTTGGAACGCGTGGTCAGCCGCACGGGACCGAAGATCTGGTCGGCGCGAAGATCGTCGGAATCGAGATTAAGATCGCCATCGATGCGCGAGAACTCCATGTCAGTGCGGGAAGACT
>JBEKJF010000534.1:0-2707 GCA_050011375.1 Candidatus Sulfotelmatobacter sp. | reverse complement strand
CAGGCAACCGTGAATCGTAAGAGGTTTTTCATCGTCTTCACCCATTAATTCGTAGCGTAGTGGAGATTCGTCGTGCCGTTAGGTATTTCCAGCCTTGGTATACACCAGAGTCACCGTATCATTCATGGGGTTCGGGCTTGTTTCGCTTGTGTCCTGCGAAGGAATAACCATCGTCATCGTTTGTTTATCGTTGTCGATTACACATGAAATGACTGGAACAAATCCCGATGGATAAAATGTCGTGCCCGGCTTGATTTTCCATCCAATGGCAGTGTGATAGCTAATGAGGTAGCTTCCGCCTCCGGTCGGCCAATAATATTGCTCCCAACGTATTTCCCCTGAGCCAAGGATAGTGCCTCTTATATTCGGTCTTGCGCTTTTTTCCCCATTAGCTCTGACTTCATAGCCTTCGATGGCTGAGCCAGAGATGGAGAACTCTTCACTTGTTCCGTGACCTTTTCTAATCACTGCTCCAAAATTAGCCGGCCACACACCACGCGCATGCCAGGAGACAGACCAGGACACTTTCCATGATCCAAGTATCCAATCGTATTTGGCATGCTTCTCCGCCGTCTGCCTGTCCAGCCATCCCTTGTTCTTGAGCTCCCCCAGCAACTGCTGTAAATTCGGGTCGTTGCTGTCTGCTGCGCCTGCAGCCATAAGCTTCTGGCCCGCTTCAAATCCTGCTTTCGGCTCATTCAGGCTGATTGCCAACTGCCCGCGAAACTGCCAGAGGAGCATCTGGTCCGGATGTTTCTGCAGGAACACATCGCTCTGGTCCATGAATTGCTTCAGAAGCTTGGTCTGTTCAGCCAGATCGGTGGTTTGCTGCGCCTGCCGCGCCAGAACGAGGAGGGCGCTGTAATCCACCTTATCCATGCCAGTGAGTTGTTCTGGATTCGTGTTCGCCGCAGGTTGAGCAGGCGGGTTGTTCGTTGGAGCTGAGCTGGTTGAACCGCCGGGTGCGAGAAGTTTCTCGATGAGCGCCTTGGCCTTGATCAGCCGCTGATCGTCGGGATAGGCTACGAGCAAACCTGTCGTCAGCTTTTGCGCTTCCGCATAACTTCCGGTGTGGACCAGTTCGGTAATTTTCTTTGTCGCGTCGTCTGGGGCCTGGCCGGAAGGCGCTGTGCTTGCCGCAGCATTGGTAGCCGGAGGTGCAGCCGTCGCCGTTTGCGCACAGACCGGCTGAACAGAGCTCCAGACAAGAAACGACACGAGAACGAAGAATGTTGGCGGCTTTGTCATATCTCTCCTATCAGTTTGGCGATGGCGGCTCGGCGACACCGACACCACTGAGTTTTGTTCCGGGAACGGTCTGCTGTGACGGTTTGGGTTGGTAGTTGACTCTCGCTTTATAGGCCGTCATGGCGTGGCAATCGAGCGTCGGCATTCCGTCGCCACAGGAAAACGTCCGGACCGTAAGCCGCGGACTGGTCTCGTTGATAATTCTGGTGATGGTCGGCGGTTTGAACAAAGCCAAAGTACTCAATGCGGCCGCGTCAATGAGGCCGCCGCCAGCTAGCAATGAAATGGGCGGGACAGGATCACTGCGGTTGATGTATATCTGGACCGATTTCACCCGTCCGGAGCGAACCATCTCATCCCACATCCTTAGACTCTCGATTGTGACCTGTGGCCCGTAAAGCACAACATGGTCGGCTATCACGTCCTTGTTCTTGAGAGCGGCAAGGCAGATCATTGCGCCGTTGCTATGGCATGCCAGCTCATCGAACTGACGGTCTTTCAGCGAGTCGTAGGCTTTCTGTTCTTCGGCGGAAAACTTCCCGTTGCTTAACTCGTCGAAGATGACGCGCGTGCTCAAGTCTGTAATCGCGTCGGTTGAGGAGGCAATTCCGAGAACAAAGTTGTAACGTTTGAAATCGACGCCATCGGCATATGGATTGTTGGCCAGCTTCATTTGCTGGGCCATCATCGCCCGTTCTTTAGCGACCAGTTTGGGATCAGCACTCTGGGTGTTGTAACCGGTAATCCAGGTGGTGCCGCCGATGAGCGCGCTGCCGGATGGGCGGTACGTTCTTGGGGGTGGGGCGTCGTGGGCCTGTTGCTGACAGAAGGTCTTAATGACCGTTGCACCATCGGAGTCTTTGCTCTGTTGCTCGCCGACCTTGACGGTTCCCTCCGGACACTCCTGCGCCTGCGTCGAGAGGACGAATGCAGCCACGAGCATGGGCAGTGCTGCGAAGAGAACCTGCGCTTTGCGGAGAGTACCTTTCATGATGCAGAGCCCTCAATTCGAATTTGGAGATGGTACGGGGGGCGGCGGTGCCTGGTTCGGAGGCAGAATGACGGTCAAACGTTTGATGGTCGTCTGCTTGATCGTATCCTGCGTATCATTGGCGACGGCGATAATCCCCTGGTCCTTTTGCGCCTGCATCGTCAGATTTGAAATTGCAATCGTATTCTGCGGGGTGGGATTCTTCAGTAATGCCGCCATCTGATCATTTGCTGTTTTGAGATCGCTCTCAGCCCGAGTACGATCTGCAGCCGCTTGCTGATATTGCGGGTTGGCAGCCAGCGCCGTTGCAAGTCCGGGTGGTAGTGGCGGTACAGCAGGGGCCTGGGCACTGCCCGTTGGAACCGGTATCGTCCCGTTGTACTTCGCAGTTCCCTGGTCATAAACCTGCGAGAGATCTCCATTTGCCCCTGCGATTGCCGCTGCGCTTTTCAGGTGAGCCCCGGCGCT
>JBEKJF010000533.1:0-2728 GCA_050011375.1 Candidatus Sulfotelmatobacter sp. | reverse complement strand
GGCCATCTGTTGCACATCGACCTGAAGCGCATTGCGATGGACAAGGCATTGCGGGTCAGCGTGCCGATCGTGCTGCAAGGGACACCTGAGGGCGTGAAGACCGAGGGCGGCATTCTGGAGCAGATTCTGCGCGAGGTGGAAATCGAGTGTCTGCCGGGAGATATTCCGAGCCACATCGATGTCGACGTCAGCGATCTTACTTTCGGCAAGGTGCTGCGCGTTTCGGATCTGCCGCACAACGAGAAGTTAAAGTTCCTCTCGGATGCGAATCAGCCTGTGGCTCACGTGACCTCGGTTAAGGAAGAAGTTGTGGCTACGCCGGAAGCGGTGGCGGCGGAAGCTGGCGCGGTTCCGGCCGAGCCCGAAGTCATCAAGAAGGGCAAGACGGATGTCGAGGGCGAAGGCGAGGCTGCGGATGCCAAACCGGAGAAGGGCGGCGAGAAGAAAGCCGAGAAGAAGGAGAAAAAGTAGCTCCATGCCGATGCGCTTCGCTGCGCTCGGCTGGACGGGCGAGGCGCCCGTCCCCACATTGGTTTTTCCTATGTGGATTGGGATGACAGCGTGAAACTGATCGTCGGTCTTGGCAACCCTGGCATCGAGTATCAGTTCACGCCGCATAACATCGGCTTTCTGGTGGTGGATCGCATCGCCAGCGAGCGCGGAGTGGAAATCAGGAACCGGCAGTGCAGGGCGCTGACTGCGCGAATACAGGTTGGGGACGAGCCGGTTCTGCTGGCGAAGCCTGAGACCTACATGAACTTGAGCGGTCTTTCGGTTCGCGAACTTGTGGCGGAGTACGACTTGAAGCCGGAAGCGGACCTGGTCGTTGTGCAGGACGAACTGGATTTTCCGCTGGGAACGTTGCGAATTCAAACGCGGCGGAGTTCGGCGGGGCATAACGGGATTGAGTCGATCATCGGAGCGTTGGGCACGCAGGATTTTTTGCGGATTCGGATGGGCGTAGCGCCGGAGCGCAAGGTTACAGACGGACAGAGTTATTTGCTGTCGCCATTTCGCAAGAGCGATCTGACGGCGGTGGATGGAATGATTGAGACTGCCGTGGATGCAGTGAAGTCGATTTTGACTGAAGGTGTGGCGGCGGCGATGAACCGGTTTAACCGGAAAGAAGTCGAGTAAGGAAGCGAGCCAAACGCGCGAGTATTGCGTCGCAAAGAGCGCGACGCATCGCGCGGCTCGCCCAGATCCTTCGGCGACGATAAAGCCGTCGCCTCAGGATGACAAGTTCGAAGATTTGGAGACTGCGATGAATCGTACTTATGAGCTGATGTTTATTGTCCGGCCGGATATGGCGGATGAGGATCTCGAGAAGCTGATTTCGACCCTGGATGCGACCGTGACTGCGGCGTCGGGTTCGATCAAGAGCATCGATCGCATGGGCAAGCGGCGGCTGGCGTACATGGTGCGCAAGTTCCGCGAGGGCGTTTATATTCTGCTGACGATTGAAGGCGCGGGCACAGTAGTGCATGAACTCGAGCGGCGCTTGCGCGTCACTGAGCCGGTGATCAAGTTCCTCACCGTCCGCATCGACGAGGAACAGAAGCGCCTGGACAAGATCAAGAAGCTGCGCGACGCGAAAAAGAAAGTGAGCGCGCAGCCTGCGGTCGTGGCGGAAGAAGCGCCTGCGGCAGCGGCGCCTCCGG
Organism: Candidatus Sulfotelmatobacter sp.; assembly: GCA_050011375.1. GTDB lineage: Bacteria > Acidobacteriota > Terriglobia > Terriglobales > Acidobacteriaceae > Sulfotelmatobacter. The sequence goes on along the minus strand of JBEKJF010000533.1, from coordinate 1,067 downwards.
CGGAAACTCCGGCAACGGCGTAGGAGCAGTGGTCAGTGGCCAGTGGTCAGTGATCAGTTGTTCGTCGCCCAGAACAGATTTAGCTAGCCACTGACCACTGGTCACTGGCCACTGAAGTAAGGAGCGTTATGACTGAAGAGACAAAAGCACCAGCGCCAGCGTCAACCGAGCGGCCATCGCGGCCTTTCGGGGAACGTTCGGGCGGAGGAGACCGTCCGCGATTTGGTGGCGGAGGCGGCGGTGGGCGATCTGGGCCCGGTGGTCCTCCACGTGAAGGTGGACGCAAGTTTTTCCGGCGCAAGAAAGTTTGCAAGTTCTGCACGGAGAAAATTGCCGACATCAACTACAAAGATTACCGGCTGCTGGGACAGTTCGTGGCCGAGAGCGGCAAGATTGTCCCGCGGCGTTTGACTGGAGTGTGTTCGCCGCATCAGCACAGGCTGGCCGCGGCCATCAAGCAGGCGCGGAATATTGCGCTGTTGCCATTTGCCGGAAGAGCATCGTAGGAAAGCAGCTTCTAGCTTCTAGCTCCTAGCCTTGTCGTGCGGGAGCTGGGACTTGGCTAGAAGCTATCAGCTAGAAGCCAGGAGCCATCATCATCATGGAAGTCATTCTCAAAGAAGATGTAAGCAAGCTGGGAGCGCGCGGCGACGTGGTAAAGGTTGCCGAAGGATATGGGCGCAATTTTCTTTTGCCGCACAAGCTGGCCATTGAAGCCACCGCCGGGAACAAGGCTGTCATCACGCAGATGAAAGCTGCCTCGGTGCGCAAGTCGGCCAAGGAGAAGTCACAGGCCGAAGAGTTGGCCAAGCAGTTCGAGGGGCTGGCGGTTACGTTCCAGAAGCGGGCGGGCGAGCATGATCAGCTATTCGGCTCAGTCACGTCTGGCGACATTGCCGAAGCCGTCGTGAAAAAGGGCATCAATCTGGATAAGAAGCAGATCCAGCTTCACGAGCCGCTGAAGACTCTGGGCGAGTTCACCGTGCCGGTGAAACTGCACAAGGACGTGACAGCGCATTTGAAGGTTGTGATCGAGAAGGAAGTGGTCGCGGAGTAGGGCCAAAGTC
>JBEKJF010000532.1:0-2736 GCA_050011375.1 Candidatus Sulfotelmatobacter sp. | reverse complement strand
GACCTACGCTCCCACACACTTGGCGCGTGAAGTACCATCGGCCCTTCGGGGCTTAACTTCCGTGATCGGGATGGGAGCTTTGCGCGGATGCGGCTCCCGACAAAAAGCAGGTTCCTCCTGTCTCGCTTCGCTCGCGCGTCGGAGTGACAGTGGGGATTTTCATTCAGGAGTGGATGGACGGGGAAGTCAAGATCCCCACCCTGCCGCAACGGACGCGGCGAGGGTGGGGCACCCAGAGCCTAAGGGTTCACGCTCCGGCGAATCATTGGAGAAGAATCTGGAGTCTGTGGAATTCCGTCCGCTCCACTCGTGATCTTACCTCGTGTTCGGATTTCGTAACAAAACCGGAACACTAGTTTCAACCCCGCCGTTTTCCTGTAAACGTTCCACGATCTTTCATTTCCTACGAAAACGACGTCCGATTCTCGGCAAGTCTCACCCGAGGAGGATTCCATGCGTCTCTATATTGCGGCTGCATTGTTGTTCCTGATGACAATCGCCAGCGCACTTGGACAAGAGCACAAGAGCGAAAATGCGAAGGCGAAACCACCCGTCTGCGCGAACACGGGGAAGTTCGATTCGACATGCAATCCCTTTGGCAAGGCCGCGGTCGCGCAAGCAATCGACAACACCTGCGCGATCACTGGCGATGCGAAGTCGGACGGCGACAAAGCCCAGGACCGGTTGAAAAACGATCTCTGCGTGAACGGTCCAGCCCGCCTGATTACGATCAAGGAATTGACTGATCTGCAGGGCGACGTCGACGCCACGGGCGTGAGCTATGGCAACGAACACGTGGGCCACGGCGGCGGCCCTCCCGCCGACCGCTCCACGCTCTTCACCAAGCTTCCTCCCGGTTCACCGAAAGAAAGCGACTTGGTCTCATTCATCGGTTACATTGTGGAGGCTAAACCTGGAAGCGACGAAACGGTCGATTGCAACTGCGCCGCGACAGACGCAATTGACGTACACATCGTGGTGGCCGATCATCCGCTGAACCTGCAAACGAATCCCCCGAACGCCACGCCTGCGCAGAAGCATCCGATCACCGTGAAAAACGACGCTCAGCTCTGCACCAACTCGTTTGTGGTTGAAACCATTCCTCACAAGCGGCCCGCGGCGCTCGAGCGCACGGCGATTGAAAAGATCGGCGACAAACAGATCGTGAAGATTACTGGACCCCTCCTGTTTGATGCCAGCCACAAGCCCTGCAGCGGGACTACGCCCGGGAAAGAAGATCCTGCGCGGGTCACCGTATTCGAGATTCACCCGGTTTACAACATCGAGCTGTGCAGCCAGAACACCATGGCGCAATGCACGGCTAATTCGAACAACTGGAAATCAGTGCTGCAGAAGTAACCGGGAGAAAGGCGTGGCAGCAAGGGTGATTGAACCTCACGGGCCGCCGCGTGGGTGCAGTAGGGAATCATTTCCGTGGAATTTATGTCGGCAACGACCGGAGTTTATCCCGAGCTTGCCGAAGGACTCCCACGCACTTGGCGCGTGCGGTTCCATCGGCCCTGTGGGGCTATGGCTGCTATGATCCGGGCGCGCGCTGAGCCCATTCATCCAAATTGATGCTGCTCCTTCTCGGTTTGCCGGGAGCGTAAATCGTGAACAGCGTCTTGATGCATCCTCCTTCACCGCAAATCGTGAAGGAGTCGAAAAATTTGTGCCAGCCCTCCGGAGCTTCTTCGAGATCGGGGGCTTGAGGCCCACTCTGGAGCCACTCGTCGAGTTCGACCGCCATGGGCGCTAGGAAGTGCCGCTTCTCCACGCGATCTAGCAGGTGTTCTCGGAAGGCCCGGCATCGGGCGTCTCGTGGCGGCCTGATCTTGACAGGCGCCATGGCTTAGCCGATGGCGTCGACGATCAGCGCGGAGATGCGCTTGGATTCGGCAGAACCAGGCTGGGTCTTTCCGAGGCGGGTGTAAAGCTCTTGCAGATTCTTTTTTGTCGAAGGCTGCGCTTTGCGGCCGCGCGCGGAAGGCGGAGCGTTAGTCCGGCGAGTCTGAGCTTGTTTCGCGGGGGCCATGTTTAAATGCTAGCAGAAACCGGCTAGCGGTGAAAGACACGCATCCGCGACGAAAGCTGGTTCCTCCTGTCTCGCTTCGCTCGCGCGTCGGAATGACTGGGCGCTGGGACAGGCGGAGGCCGATCGTCGGCCCTCGAACTTCGGCCCTCAAACTTTCAGGCTGCGCTTTCGTCCACGGATTGCGCGGTGGCGTCGGAGATGGCGGCGTCTGGCAGATTCGAGGTTTTTTCCCAGGCGGCGATGCGTTCGCGAATTTCGGCGAGCTTGCCGGATTCGTTTAGCGCGCAGCAGCCAATCATGGCGCAGGTGAGAAGCCAGCCGGCAATGATGATCATCACTACGATAGACATGATCGCAACTCCTTTTTGGCCGGCATGCAGCAGGGTCTCCATGCGTGAAAACCGCGATAGTGGTTCGAGAACCTGGTGCATGCGGAAATTTCTCTCTGGAGTGATAGTGCGGGAAGGTGCGGAAGCGTTTCATCGCCGGAGAGCGGCGCTTTGGCTTAATCGGGACGAAGGCGTTGGGAGATTGTCGCCATCGGCAAAGAGCAGGTTCCCTTCGGCTTCGCTCAGGGCAGGCTTTCCTGCCTCGCTTCGCTCGCGCGTCGGCATGACAAGACTTTGGATTCTCGGATCGACTGCACCGGTTTGAGGTTTACGATTGCCAGTCGTCGGCGCGGCGGTCAAGCCATATGAGGC
>JBEKJF010000531.1:0-2739 GCA_050011375.1 Candidatus Sulfotelmatobacter sp. | reverse complement strand
ATCTGTGGTTCAAGCCGCATTTCACTACTCCGACGGTCAGCCCATGTTGCGCCTCGCGGCCTTTGCTGAACCGGCTTGGGCGTTTCCCACGCAACATGGCGGAGGCGGTGGAGGTGGTGGCGGCGGAGGCGGTCATGGTGGCGGGGGAACTGGTGGCGGGGGTGGGACCGGCGGCGGCGGTCACGGCGGCACAGGAGGGACGGGTGGTGGCAAGTCCGGTGGCGGCGGTGGCACCGGCACCAGTGGCGTCGGAACTCCGTACAACAGCAACCTATACAACCAGTACAATCAGCCCAGGCAAATTATTCCTCCTTTTCCCCCGAGCGCTTCTGACAATCAGCAGGTTCTCTATCAACTCGCCGACGGCACCGGAGGTTTCGTCATCCTTAATACCAACGACCTGTTGGGCGGGATGGACCGGATCGCCAAGGATCAAAACCAGTATTACTTTCTGGGTTACAAGCCCGCAGTTTCCGCCGATGGTAGCTGCCATACCCTAAAGGTCAAAGTCGAGCGCGGAGGAACTCAGGTCCGGGCCCGCAGCGGCTATTGCAATGTAAAGCCAGCCGATCTTCTGGCCGGCAATCCCGTCGTGAAAGATCTGGAAGCGCGCGCTGGCGGCGAAATGAAGGGCAACGTCACTGCCCTGATGCAGGCTCCTTTCTTTTATACCTCGCCCAACATCGCCCAGGTGCATCTTGCCGTGGAGATTCCTTCCGCCGCCCTCAAGTTCGAAAAGGTAAAAGGGAAGCAACGCGCAACGCTCAACATACTGGGCATCGCATACAAGCCGGATGCCACGATTGCCGCGCGTTTCAGCGATACCGTGAATGTTGACTTCGATGAGAAGAAACAGGTCGAAGACTTTCAGAAACAACCGTTCCGTTACGAAAATCAGTTCGACGTCGCCTCGGGCGATTACAAACTAAAAGTTGCATTCAGTTCTGGCAACGACACTTTCGGCAAACTCGAAACCCCACTCGTGATCGATCCCTACCGTGGTCAGGATTTCAGCATCAGCGGTGTCGCACTGAGTAACGACATTCGCCGCGCCGCCGACAACTCTACGGGCCTCGACAGCCAATTGCTGCAAGACCGCACTCCGTTGCTGTTTCAAGGTGTGCAGGTTGCGCCCTCTGCCTCTAATCACTTCAAGAAGACGGATGTTGCCGCAGTCTACGCGGAGGTTTATGAACCTCTTCTGAAGAAGCCGAATCCTCCGGAAGTTGCCTATGAGCTGATCGTCGTTGAGCGCAAGAGTGGACAGGAAAAATACCACATCGGCGAACGGACTCCTGCGGGAAAAGCTGGCGATCCGGTCATTGCGTTGGGACTCAAGCTGCCAGTTTCCACCCTGGGTCCTGGTTCTTATCAAATGAAGCTAAGGGCTGTGGATTCGGCAGGCAATGCCAGCAAGACTCGCACTGCTGATTTTGATGTGGAATAGTTGGCGAATATAAGGTTGCGCGGTGTCAGCTCTTGCACTCGACCTGCAAGAGCCGCTTCGCTTATGATTTGAGGATGATTTCTGCGAATGCGCAGTGCCCCGCGAGCGGGCACGCTCGATGATCATCACCCGGAGTCCGCTGAGAATTTGTCTCGGCGGCGGCGGCACCGACCTACCTTCTTATTACCGGCAGCATACTGGCTTTGTCCTCTCCGCGGCCATCAACCGCTACGTGTACATCACCATTAACGAAGCTTTTCGTCCCAGCATCATTGTGAAGTACTCCAAATTCGAAGACGTTGAGCGCGTCGACCAGATACAGCATCCCATCATCCGCGAAGCACTGAAGTTGACGGGTGTAACCGGCCCCTATCTTGAAATTGTCAGCCTGTCCGACATCCCGGCTGGGACCGGGATGGGCTCATCCGGCAGTTTCACCACCGCGCTGCTATGCGCTCTGCATACATTCAAGCGCGAATTCATTCCGCCGCGAGAGCTCGCCGAGCAAGCCTGCCACATCGAACTGAAGCTGCTCAACGAGCCCATCGGCAAGCAGGATCAGTACATCTCCGCATTCGGCGGCATCACGTGTTTCCAGTTTCTGCCCGATGACAGCGTTGTCGTCGAGCCACTGAAAATCCCAGCAGAAACCCTGGCCAATCTTGAAGACAACCTGCTCTTATTCTTTACGGGAAGTTCGCGAAACGCATCCGACATTCTCCGCGACCAGGATTCGAGAACCAAACAGAACAACTCTGAGATGATCGACAATCTCCACTTCACCAAGCAGTTGGGCATGCAGAGCCGTGACGCGCTGCTGGCAGGTGATTTGCGCAAGTTCGCCGATCTGATGAACGTGCATTGGCAGCACAAGAAAAAACGGTCTCCAGGCATGAGCAGCGGTGAAATCGATCGGTTGTATGAACTCGCAAAAGCAAACGGAGCGCTCGGCGGCAAACTCGTCGGCGCCGGCGGAGGCGGATTTCTTATGTTCTACACAGAAGCGAAAACTCGCCTCAGGGCCGTCATGCGCAACGCGGGACTCCGGGAGGTTCGCATGCAATTCGATTTTGCCGGGACCACGGTGGTGGCGCATTCGTAGGAGAACATATTGTTGACTCCCGCGGGGAATCCGGCAAGGACGGTTGCGATTCTCGCTGGCGGGCTCGCTACCCGTCTGCATCCCATCACACAGACCGTGCCGAAATCGCTGCTTGAAGTGAACGGCGAGCCTTTCGTCGTGCATCAATTGCGGCTGCTGAAGTCGAACGGCATCAAGCGCGTCGTGCTCT
>JBEKJF010000530.1:0-4044 GCA_050011375.1 Candidatus Sulfotelmatobacter sp. | reverse complement strand
TTCCCGGAAGCGCAATGCGGATAGCTCAACGCAGGTCACGGCCACGCCCCGCAACAACTCCAAAGCTCGATTGAAATCTGCGTACGCTATTGCGCCCGTGGAAAACCCAATTGGTCTCATTAGAACACTCCGTATTCGATTGTAAGCCGAGACAGGTCTGTTTCCGATTTAAGGAAAATATCATGAACAGCATCACGAAATCGATGACTTAGTTCTCGCGCCTCCTGAAAAACGGAGTCGCCATCCAATTCTTCGAACGACAGTTCGTCAAGATGCTTCCTCGGTGTCTTACCGTTCGGGAGCAGAGACTCGTCCGCTAGGATTTCGATAAACCTGTCATAGGCGCCGAACAGTACAGAAGCCGGCTGCCAAAGCTCTTCGTAGTTCAGAAGCGCCCTTGCGATTAGCTGCAAGGGAGGCTGGCCAAGGGTCTTCTGAAGGTGGTCTACAAGCGGCTGTACAGCCTTGGTTCCGTAAAACAGATTCTTTTCCCCTGGCGTAAGCCCCAGGTGGCAACTAAAGCAGGCGAGCATGCCGGAAATAAAGATGAGCTTCCTTGAAATGCGCAGTTTTATGTTGCGGAGCGCGAATCCTTCATTACCGCGCGTCCGTTGTTTGTACGCAAAATCCACGGCCATGGCTCGCCAATAACGTACGATGTCGTTTAGCAGAAATCGCGGGACCCTGAAATCGCCTGACCCATACCACAATCCCCGATCCTCGGAGAGATAACGGTGAAGGATGTTGTGCAGGGTTCGCCTGTGAGCATCCCGCCGCCCGATGACCTGTGATTCGACAAGAAGAAGTATTCGACGGGTCGTGTTCGAGTTCGAATCGTCTTCACCTCCGATTTGGTGTATCAGGTTGTGGCTGAAAGCAAGGTTGCCAAATACGCCCTCCCGTCCCGGTGGCGCGTGTCCCAAATCCTTGAGTCGTCGTCTAATCTCGAGTGCCGTGTCGAAGTGAGCAGGATCGGCGATTCCGTCAACAAGCAACGTCCAGTCGACATCGCTGCCGGGAGTAAACTCGTCTCTGCCCAACGAACCAAAGACCACAATGCTCGAATCGGCGCCATCAAGGTCCTCCAGCGCAGACCGTAGCCTCTGGCGCTCTTTTATTGCCCTCTCCTGAGCCGCTGCGAGGTGTGACCAGTTCTGCCCAACCTTTGCTGCAAGTATCTCAACGGGCGACTTGACGACAGGGGTCGCGTATCCGATGTCCAACTGTTCCACATTTTCCTCGTTGGCTGACGAATCCCCGGGCAGACACTCTATATGTTCTATATCTACAATCTTCCCCGTAAACTGCCATCCATCAAACGGAGTATTGCGCGACAACGACAACGACTTGGCAGCTTCAAACGTCCAGCGCTTCTTAGCGTCAAAGATGGTCACGTCGCCAAAGTTGCCGCGTTCGAGCGATCCGCGCCCGCGCAGGTCAAAAACGCGCGCCGGACCAGCCGTGAAGAGTTCCACGATGCGAGTCAGCGGAATCTTGTGCACGCGGTGAAGCTTGGTGATCGCCAATGCCAAAGCAGTTTCGAGCCCAGTGATGCCGAAAGCAGCGCGCTCGAACTCGACCTGCTTTTCATGCGAAGCGTGCGGAGCGTGGTCTGTGGCAATCGCATCCACAGTTCCATCGGCGAGCGCAACCAGAATCGCCTCACGATCAGCAGCCGAGCGCAGAGGAGGATTCATCTTGAAATTCGTGTTGTACTCGCCGACATCTTCGTCGAGCAAAGTGAAGTGGTGAGGCGTAACTTCGCAAGTGACGCGGGCCTTCGCACGCTTGCCGCGTCGCACCGCCTTGAGCGCGTCGGAAGTAGAAAGATGCGCCACATGCAGGCGCGATTCGCGAATCTGCTGCGCAAGTTTAACGTCGCGTTCCACAATACCTGCCTCAGCAGCAGCCGGCATTCCGCGCAGCCCAAGCCGAAAGCTAGTCGCACCCTCATTCATGGAGCAATGCTCTGTGAGCCGCGTATCTTCGGCATGCTGCACCACCGGAAGATTCAGTTCGGCCCCGAGCCGCAGCGCCGCACGCATAACCTCATCTTCGAGGATCGGTTTGCCGTCATCGGTTACGGCCACCGCGCCGGCCCGTTGCAAGGCAGCAAAATCAGTGAGCGCCGCTCCGCGCGAACTGCGCGTGGCAGCCGCGATGGGAAATACATTAACCACCGCGCCGCGCTCAGGACTCCGCAACCACGCGACCCATTCTTCCGTGTCGACCACCGGCAAAGTATTCGGCATCGTGCACACAGAAGTGAAACCGCCAGCAGCCGCGGCGGCGGTTCCACTGGCGATCGTCTCCTTATAGGCTTGTCCCGGCTCGCGCAGGTGAACATGCAGGTCGATGAATCCCGGAGCAACGATCAGACCGCGCGCATCAAACTTTTCGGCCGCGACACCTCGCACTTTGTTAGGCGACGCAATCTCAGCAACGCGGCCATCGCGCAGCAAAATATCCATCGGAGCATTGATCTTCGCCGCAGGGTCGATCAAATGCCCACCCTTAATCAGCAGGCTCGTCGATTCTCGTCTTTGATTCTTAGCACTCAGCATTCAGCACTCAGCCTGATCCGTGTGAATCCGCGAAAATCCGTGGCTCATTTAGCTTTTCCCAGCGCGCGCGCCAGAATCGCCATGCGCGTCGGCACACCGTTATGAATCTCATCGATGATCACCGACTGCGGCCCATCTGCCACTTCAGCGGTCAACTCCAGTCCTCGGATAATCGGGCCGGGATGCATCATAATGGCATCACGCCGCGCCATCTTCAGCCGCGCCGGCGTCATCTGGTAACGGGAAATGTAATCCTGCAGATGAATCTTCTGCCCTGCAAGACGTTCCTTTTGCAGGCGCAACAGCATAATGACATCCACCCCCCGCAACGCATCTTCAATGTGACGAGTGACGCGCAGCCCAGAAGCCAGCGTCGTGGAAACCTCCGGCACAAACTCAGGCGGACCGCACAGAGTAATCTTTACTCCGAACTTCGTCAGCAGATGGCAAGCCGACCGCGCGACGCGGCTGTGGTAGATATCGCCGATGATCGCCACCTGCAATCCCTTGAACGATTTTTTGTGCTTCAGAATGGTGAAGGCATCGAGCAGGGCCTGCGATGGGTGCTCATGCATGCCATCACCCGCATTGATGATGGGAATGTCGAGGTGCGCCGCCATCAGGTGAGGCGCTCCCGCACACGGATGCCGCAGCACGATCGCATCCGCGCCCACGGCGCGCAACGTGTAGCCGGTGTCGAGCAGCGATTCGCCCTTTTCGATGCTCGATCCTGAAGATTGCACCAGCGTGGTAATAGCGCCGAGCGACTTGGCTGCGATCTCAAAAGAAGAACGCGTGCGCGTCGAAGCCTCGTAGAACAACAGTACGATGCGCTTGTTGCGCAACAGCGGACGCGCTTTCAAAGGATTCATCCGCCGGGCCAGCTTCAGCAGGCCCAGGATTTCTTTTTCCTCCAGGTGCTCGATACCGAGCAGTGAACCGCGTGCCAGCTTATTCATCGCGTAAGAATTCAAACCGTGCATCATACGCGGCCAACGTGGCCCGCGGCAAGGCCGCTTCTTTGTCGCGGGAACAGATCGCGCAATGTGGGGTTGCCGTGGGCGGCTGCGATGTCAGAAGGGCGGCAGCTTATGTCCGGTTCCTGCGGCCGAAAAATGCGCCAGTCAAGGCGCCGCCGATGCCGCCTGCGGCAACCGAGATTAAAACAAAACCTACCATTCCAAGAACTAACTTAGTAGCCAGACCTTCTGGCTTGCTTAGAAACTCGAGGGTAGCTTGCATCTGCGGATCATTGGAACGAGACGCGACCTGTTGAAGGGCATCCAGCAATTGCTGGCGAATCTCGCCACCGGCATTCAACACCGCGAACAGAATTCCGGAGAATATCGCGAATACTGCAGAAGAGAAAAGGCTGGTGACTGCGCCCAGTTGCGCTCCAGAGCGCGCGTCGACTCTCCGCGCGAGGTTTCGGCGTTGGTAAAAAATAACCGCCAGACATCCTGCCCCCAACGTTGCCAAT
>JBEKJF010000529.1:0-2769 GCA_050011375.1 Candidatus Sulfotelmatobacter sp. | reverse complement strand
GCGAAGATTGTGCTGGCGGGCGGGATGGAGGCCATGTCGCAGGCTCCGTTTGTGATTCGCGGGCGCGACGGTTTTACTTTGGCTCCGGGCGGGAAACTGGAAGATTCCTTGATGGTGGCGTTGCTCGACAGCTATTGCAATTTATACATGGCGAACACTGCGGAGCTATTGGGCTCGGAATTTGGCATTACGCGCGAGATGCAGGATGAGTTCGCCCTGCGCTCGCAGCAGAAGGCCGATGCGGCTTATAAAGAGGGACGCATTCAGGAGGAACTGGTTCCGGTGCCGCTGAAGAATTCCAAAGGTGAGGCTACGGGAGAGTCGCTTACCGAAGATGACCACCGGAGGCCACAGACTACTTTGGAAGGCTTGGCTAAGTTGAAAGCTGCGTTCGGCAAGAACGGAACTGTCACAGCGGGTAACGCGAGCGGCATCGTGGATGGCGCGGCGGCCGTGGTGTTGATGTCTTTGGAGGAAGCGCGCAAGCGCAGCATCGAACCGCTGGGCCGCATTGTCAGCTGGGGCATTGCCGGAGTTGAGCCCAAGGTGATGGGGCGCGGTCCGGTGCCGGCCACGAAGATTGCGCTGCAGAAGGCTGGGCTCTCTCTGGACTACATTGACCTCATCGAAGTGAATGAAGCCTTCGCCGCGCAGTATCTCGCCGTCGAAAAAGAATTGGGCCTCGATCGCGATAAAGTGAACGTGAATGGCGGGGCGATTGCGTTGGGGCATCCGCTAGGCGCAACCGGGACTCGGCTGGTGATTACTTTGCTGTACGAGTTGCGGCGGCGGAAGAAGAAGTATGGTCTGGCTACGGCTTGCATAGGCGGCGGACAGGGCATCGCGATGATTGTGGAGAGCATGAACTAGGCCATTTGCCGCGGAGGATCTGCTGCAGGCAATGTCGAAGACAGCGAAAAAGGTCGGCATTCTCGCCTTTGGCACGTTCACGGCTGCAGTTGTTCTCACGCTTTGCCCATTCTTCTTGCCGCTCGCGTGGAGAAGGGTCGACGCGTTCTTAGACTGGCCTATGCTGCTCGTTGATTGGAGGCACGCGGATTGGCTTCCTCGGAATGCTGGGAACAGAGTAATTACTTTGTTGCTGATCAACGTGACGGGGTGGGCGCTGTCCTTATCGGTCGTCTGCGGTGCGGTTATTTGGGCTCGTCAGAAAGAACGAGCCCGCGAGTAACTTTTTAAGATCGATATGAATAAAGGAAAGCAATAACGGAAATTAAAAAGGTTGGCGTACTAGGTTGTGGTCTGATAGGTTCCGGCATCGCACAAGTCTGCGGCGGTCAGCGCAATCAAAGTCGTGGAACTATAAGACGAGCACGTCGCCGCTTCGGGTCTGAAGGGCTCGATCAAAGGTGACCAACTTTAATCCGGAGGCAGCTGAGAAGGCGAGGAGGTAGGCATCGGCCCAAAGCTTGGGGGATCGGCTCGAAAACTTCGAACGCGAACGAAATTCCTTTTCGAGATGGTCAGGCTCAGGCAGAAAGGCGATGCGCGGGTCGGCCCACACGCGGTCCCACAAGACCCAGGCCTCAGACATGGTTTTGGTTTCTTTTGCCATGACCGATTCGGTGGTGAGTAAGCGCAGAACAGTGAGCTGAGTGAACCGGCAGAAGAAGAATTGTTGCTCCGCTGCGTCTGCAAACCAGGAGCGAGCTCTTTCGGAATGAATGTGCCGGCTCCAGATCAGAGCCAGCCAAACGTTGGAATCAAGGAAATTCAACGTGTTCATACATTTGCTCGTTAGTGAGATCGACCTTGGGACCATGGGAGACGATCAGCGGGAATTGCACTCGTTTCGGCCGCGGCCGCCGCGCTTGCAGCAGGACGCTCTGCACGCCGGCGAGAACCAGTTCGCGCACCGAGCGTCCGTTTGCGGCGGCTTGCGCTTTGAGCCTGCGGTAAAGCGGAGCGGGAATGTCGACCGTGGTGCGAATGCTTTCCTGCTTCATAAAGGTTATTATCCCATGTGTGCCATAAATATGGAACTAACGTTTTTTTAGCAGAAGCTGGCGTTTAAAAATACGAATTAAATTAAGCGAGATTTCTTATGGAAATTAAAAAAGTTGGTGTACTCGGTTGTGGTTTGATGGGTTCCGGAATCGCGCAAGTTTGCGCAACGGCCGGATTCGACGTAACTGTCCTCGAAGTCGAGCAAAAATATCTCGACAAAGGCTTTGCCGGGATCGAAAAATCGTTGGCGAAGTTTGCCGAGCGCCCCGTCGAAAAAGGCGGAATCACGGCGGAGCAGAAAGATGCGATCCGTGCGCGGCTTAAGGGGACGACGAACAAGGCCGACCTCGCCGATTGCGACATTGTCATTGAGGCCATCATCGAGAACGTCGACGAGAAGAAGAAAATGTATGCGTCGCTCGATGGCATCGTGAAGAAGGATGCGATCTTTGCTTCGAACACGTCTTCGATTTCGGTGACCGAGCTTTTGACTTCAGTGAAGCGGCCGGAGCGGTTTATCGGGCTGCACTTTTTTAATCCAGTGCCGCTGATGAAGTTGGTGGAAGTCGTTCGGACGATCGCCACTGCTGACGACGTTTACCAGACGGCCTACGAATTTGGGAAAAAGCTGGGCAAAGTTCCGGTGCGAACATCGGACAAGACTGGATTCATCGTCAACCGGCTGCTGGTGCCTTATTTGCTCGATGCGATTCGCGCCTATGAAGAGGGCGTGGGCTCGATTGAAGACATCGATAACGCGATGAAGCTGGGCTGCGGCTATCCCATGGGGCCGTTTACTTT
>JBEKJF010000528.1:0-2788 GCA_050011375.1 Candidatus Sulfotelmatobacter sp. | reverse complement strand
CCAAGCTTCGACCCCAGTAAGAAGTATCCCGTGAAGTTCCTCATCCACGGCGGGCCGCAGGGCGCATGGGGAGACGACTGGAGCTTCCGCTGGAATGCCGAACTTTTCGCGGCACCAACTTCTTCGACGCCCAGCGGCTACGTGATCATCATGATCAACTTCCACGGCTCGACGGGCTATGGACAGAAGTTCATCGACGCCATAAATGGCGACTGGGGCGGCGCTCCGTTTGAAGATCTGATGAAGGGCCTCGACTATGCCGAGAAGACCTACCCGTTTATCGATAAGGACCGGGAATGCGCGCTGGGCGCCAGCTATGGCGGCTACATGATCAACTGGATTCTCGGCCACACCGACCGCTTCAAGTGCCTGGTGTCGCACGACGGCATGTTCAACGCAGAATCGGCCTGGGGCACCACCGAAGAACTCTGGTTCAACAACTGGGAGTTCAAAGGCACTCCCTACGACAACCGCGCCAGCTACCAGAAGTGGTCGCCACACCAGTACGCGAAGAATTTCAAGACGCCCACTCTCGTAATTCACGGCCAGCGCGACTACCGCCTCGACGTAAGCGAAGGCCTGCAGCTTTTCACCACGCTGCAAATGGAAGGCGTCCCGTCAAAGATGCTATATTTTCCCGACGAAGGCCACTGGGTGCTCAAGCCGCAAAACAGCAAACTGTGGTACGAAACGGTGAACGCCTGGGTGGATCAATGGACGAAGAAGTAAGTGAAGCTTTGGGCTTTGGGAAACGATGTGTTTAGAGTGTTGCGTTTAGAGTGTTGCGTTTAGGATTTTGGTCGTTCCGTTTGGAGTTTTGTCGTTGTATTTAGAGTTTTGTCATTCCGACCGAAGGGAGGAACCTGCTGTTTGCCGGCGCAGGCAAGAAAAGCGGGTTCCTCCCCTTCGCTCCGCGAAGACTCGGAATGACAATGTAAGAGGAGTGTGCAATGGACAGAGCAAAATCGTCTACCGGAACCAAGAAGACTGGACTCTCGCAAGCCGACGCCCAAGCCCAACTCGATTCCTTCCTGTCGAAGTACGATAGCGAGGTCGAAACCTACGCCCGGCGCGCGCTCGCGAAAATGCGCAAGCTCGTCCTCGGCGCTATCGAAATGGTCTACGACAACTCTAACTGGCTTGTAATCGGCTTCAGCCCCACGGAGCGGCCGTCGGAGGCAATCTTCTCCCTCGTGCTGCCTCCGGGACGCGTGACGCTGTGCTTTCTGCAAGGCGCTGGATTGCCCGATCCTGCGAAGCGTCTGCAAGGCCGCGGCAATGTTGTGCGCAACATCCCTCTGTACAATGCCGGCGAGCGGGACAGCCACGTGCTCGACGACCCAGAAGTGCTCGCCCTCATCAACGTAGCCCTAAACCACGCGAAGGTGCCCATGCCCGCCGGCGCGCGTCGCAAGTTGATCATCAGGTCGATCTCCGCGAAGCAGCGGCCTCGCCGGGCTGCGCGGTTGAAGTAGGCTAGGCCCGTCGCGCTCCAATTGCTTCGTCATTCCGACCGAACGGAGGAACCTGCTGTTCGCCTGAGCCCGGGAGAAAGCAGGTTCCTCGCCTTCGCTTCGCGAAGAGTCGGAATGACAAGCGCTGGAGTTCCACGATCAATGTTCCCCGAAAAGCAACCAGCCCCTTCGAGTGGGAACACTTCCCTGCCACGGGCTGAAGGTGGGGGGAGCGTTGCCGCTGTCGTTGGCTTGGATGATCTCCATTTCGTCTTGCAGTAACGCGGTTGTTCCCGCCGAGACTTGAATCTGAATCTCCAAAGGTGCGGCGAACAATCCCGCCGAGGGGGAGAAACTGGTCAGACCGTTGACATCGCTCTGCGCCGTGTTTTGGCTCTCGCTGAGGATGACCGGCATTCCAGTTTGGGTGCTAGTGGGATCGCCCGGTGTCGTCGTAAGACCGTTCCCCGGCGGACGCATCAGCGTGGATTGAAAAAGCACGCTCGCCGCGAGCACGGGATTGGGCGGCGTCGATGAGTCTGTTACGCGCACCGTCACAGACTGAAACACCGTCCCCGTTGTGACTTGACCCGCGCCGGCCACGGCCTGCAGATTTAGCATCGCGGCGGCCACCGCGTTCCCATAGATGGTTTGGCACGGATTATTTCCCGGAGCGACGCAAGCACTGACTTGCACGTTCGCGGCAAAATTCGTCAAGCTGAGCGTGACCGACGCATAGCCGCTGCTATTAGTCACTGCGCTCGCAGCACTCAGCGATCCCGTTCCCTGCGCGATCGTAAAGTTCACCGTGACGCCGCTCTTCGGCGCACCCAGATCTACCACCACCGCCGTTAGCGGCACGCTAACCGATGCTCCCTGGGCGATCCAGAGGTAGGGCGTGGTGACCCCGATGTCCTGAGATGTAGAAGTCGCCGCCATCGTGGCCGCAACCGACTGAGCCGGGCTGTAAACGCCGGGAGCAAGAGTAGCCGTGATCACTGCGTTCCCCGTGGCCGCCGGCGTCACCCATGTGGAAGCGATTCCGCTTTCGTCGCTGATGGCCGAACACGTGGAAGCTCCGCTGCAGATTGAGAGCGTAGCGCCATTCGTGGTGGTCCATCCCACGGTCGCGCCGTTCACCGGGGTTACTCCATCGGAAGCGAGCACCCGCACGGTGACAGGATTCGTGGCTGGCGTCCCCACTGGTGTTGGAGGATTCACACCGCCCTGCGACAAAACGATCTGGTCGGTAGCAGCGGCTCCAAAGGTGAGCACGCCGGTCATGATGGAAAATGCGCCACTCACGGGATCGCTGATGGTGATGGTTTGCGGCC
>JBEKJF010000527.1:0-2792 GCA_050011375.1 Candidatus Sulfotelmatobacter sp. | reverse complement strand
TCGACCCAGAGCCCACCGCGACAAACATTTTCTTGCCGTCGCTCGAGAATTCTACCGCCCGCGTCGAGTGCCCCATCCAACTCCATGACAGGTCGGCGATGTGTTGCGGAGCGCCGCTCGCCTTCATGTCGCCCTTGTGATACGGAATGCGAACCACTTCGCCCTCGCTGCCCACGTATAACCATTGCGGATCGGGTCCGGGCGGATAAAACGCCAAGCCGTATGGATTCTTGAAGCCGCTGGCAAAAATGGCGGTCTGCTCAGGCTTGCCGTCGCTGGTGATTCCGCGAAAAACGAGGATGCGTCCGGGATCGGTTTCCGCTAAGAAGACATCGCCGTTTGGAGCGGTACGCAAGGTGCGCGGATTATCCAGTTCGTCGGCGTACAACTCGACCTTGAATCCGGGAAGCGCCACCGGCCGGACGTTTTCGGGCCTCTTTACCATTTTCGGACCATTGGAAGACGACTTGGTCGTATACGGCTCCGGCAGATCGGCCACCGTGATCTTGTGGATATTTCCCGGTTTCTCATAGCGAAAGTCCGTGAAGGGCGGTGTCGGCGGGGCTCCCCTGAAAGTCGATGCAGGAGTGTCCGGAGGAGGTGCACTCGCGTCTTTCGCAACCGGCGATGCTTCCATCGACTTTACATACGAGACGATTTCCCAGCGCTGCTTCACCGGTAATTGTGCCCAGGAAGGCATCCCGTTATCTTTGTCGCCGCGGGTGATGAACCAGAACACTTCACCGGGCGCGACGGAATCGAGCTTGCCACCCACGAGTGATGGCACGTTGCCCGTGCCTTTTCCCAGCTTACCGTGGCACGAGAGGCAATTGCGCGCGTACAGAGATTTGCCCGCGGCGATTACGGCAGGCTGGCCTTCGTAGGGATTTTTCATCTGTTGCGCCGAATCGGGCGCATTGTGAAACTTGGTGTCTGCGTCAGCCGCTTGCAGATGGGCTGCCGAAAAGAAAACAGCGACGATGATAAAGAGCAGGGCGGATGAGTTGGCAAATAAGCGCATGGATCCTCGCAATGACGCCTTCGATCTCTGGTCGTACCTCAGTTTCTTGATGTACCGTTCTTGGGTAAAGGATTAAGTTTTTGCCAGGCTCGGTGTTGGCGGAAAAAGAAGGCGGCAAACAGAAAAGCGCGCCATCTCAACGAAGGGCAGACCGCTGATCAAAGTCACCGTGCACCGAAGAAATCAGCCGCTCAGACCAGCTTCACGTTCCGCTCGATCGTCTTAATCACCTTGTCCATCTTCCCGCTCCATACCTGTTTTGCCATGCTAAGAGTGAAGCCCTTGACCGTGTGGAAAGGAACATGCGATGGCAGCGAAAGCGCGAACGGATCGACTACCGCATCGACCACAACCGGGCCACCCTTGTAAGCAAGCGCTTCAGCCAGTCCATCTCGCACATCTCCGGGATCTTCCAGGCGGATGCCCTTTGCTCCCATCGCTTCAGCAACCTTGGCAAAATCGGGATTCTTGAATTCCACGCCGAACGGAATTATGCCTGCCTCTTGCTGCTCGATATTGACGAAGTCAAGGGAAGCGTTGTTCAGGATGATCTGCACCACCGGAGTCTTCCTTTGCACTTGGGTCAAAAGGTCGCCCAGCCCGAGCATAGTAAAGCCGCCGTCGCCGGAGAGCGCGATGGTTTGCCGCCCTGGGTATGCCAACTGCGCTCCGAACGCATTGGGCGCGGCATTGGCCATGGACGCCCACGAAAATGAACCGAAAAGCCTGCGATTCTTGCCTCCCTTGATGTGCCTTGCCAGCCATATGCATGCCGTGCCCGTGTCGGCGAAAAACATCGCGTCATCGGCAGCAAGATCGCTTAGGGTGGCGGCAAGGAACTCCGGACGTATGGGCTTGATTTCAGGCCCTTTCTCGACATAGTGCTGCAGAAGTTCGTGGAAAGACTTCGTGTCCCCGAGATGTTTGTTGAGAAACTTGTCCTCGGTCTTGTCACTCACGGTTTTCAGCAACGCCGCGACCGTGGCCTTGATGTCTCCGACAAGCCCAAGATCAACGGGTGTCCGGCGGCCGATGTGTTTGGGATCTTTATCGATCTGAACTTTCTTCACTTTATGGCCAGGCAGAAATTCTGTGAAGGGAAAGTCAGTGCCGAGCATCAGCAGAAGGTCGGCCTCGTTAATTGCGCCGTAAGCTCCGCCGTATCCGAGCAGGCCGGTCATGCCAACCGCATTGGGGTTGTCGTGCTCCAACCATTGCTTGCCGCGGAACGTATAGCCCACAGGCTCTTTCAGTCTACGCGCCAGTTCGAGCACCTCATCGCGGGCATCCCTACAGCCGTCGCCTCCGAAGATCGCTATGGTTTTCGCGTCGTCGATCATCTTCACAAGGCGATTGAGGTCCTCGTCGGAAGGGCGCAGGATGGCTGGCGCGGGTATCGTAATCGCGGCGGAGCGGTCGGCCGCATCCGCGGCGGCGATATCGCCCGGAATCGAAATTACCGTGGGTCCTTTTTCCAGCACGGCAGTCAGAATGGCGGTCGTAATGATCGAATGCGCCTGTTCAGGATTGACGAGCCGCCCCGTGTAGAGAGATGCGGTTTCGAAGAATTTGTAAGGATTCAGTTCTTCGAGGGCCTCCGTGTCGATGAGTTTTGTTTCCACATCGCCGGCGATGGCGATGATCGGTGCACCCTCCTTGCGCGCGTCCATCAGTCCGTTGAACAAATGGACGACACCGGGGCCAGCCGTTCCGCACACTGCCACCGGGTTGCCGGTAAAGTAGGCTTCTGCGACGGCGGCAAAAACGCCAT
>JBEKJF010000526.1:0-2819 GCA_050011375.1 Candidatus Sulfotelmatobacter sp. | reverse complement strand
GCGGGATGGGCGCGTGCAGTCTCGCCACATGCCGAAAGTGACGGCAGAAAACTTGCGGCCAATGGTAGAGCAAATGGTCGCAGAGGATGCCCACATTATGACCGACACCTCTAGCGTGCTTGCCGGCGCTCTGGCTGGCCGCAAGCATGACAGGGTGAATCACACAGCAAAAGAGTACGTGCGGTATGAAAACGGCGTGTGCATCAGCACGAACTCTATCGAAGGATATTTCGCCACATTGAAACGCGGCATCAACGGCGTGTACCACCACGTTGGGAAGCAGCACCTGCATCGCTACCTGAGTGAGTTCGATTTTCGATACAACTCCCGCAAGGAGAAAGACGGAGATCGCACATTGCTGGCGCTCAGTGGCGTGAATGGAAAGCGGCTGATGTTGCGGGACTCAAAAAGCGTGAACTAAAAAGTAAAGCGGCCACATTGGGCCGCTGAATAGAGTGCTGGAATCGCTCTCGCGTCCTCCGCCAAGATGAAACGAGGGTGACTCTTTTAATTGTCCTACCAAGGGCATCTCTGCCCTCGTCGTGTATTTGATCTTACACGAGGAGGTAGAGGTATGCCAGCCCCACGTTCCATTTTCGTAACACCACTTCCGTGCCGTACCCCTAGGCGGGATTTCCGCTATACTTCTGCGGCGCATCAAATGGCCGTGGGAAAACGCAAAATCAATCCGTGGGAGCTTCCCAATTACACGATTGAGGAAGCAGGACGCTGGCTGCATGTTCCGCTCAGCACGATGCACTATTGGGTCGTCGGAGAGGCAAATCTCGCGCCATTGACGACAGTCTATAGTCGTCGGCCAATTCTGCTCAGCTTCAAGAATCTCGTTGAGTGCTTCGTATTGGAAGGTCTACGCAACACCCACGGCATCAGCTTGCAGGCAATCAGGCGTTCGGTCGAAGACCTGCGGCTGAGGAACAAATCCAAGTATCCCCTGGCTGACTGCCAACTAAGTACGTTGGGAGATACCGTTTATATGGCCAACAATGATGAACCGCTGATTAAGCTGGCATCTCATGGTCAACAAGGTTTCAAGGAAATCCTGAATCCATTCCTGAAAAGGGTTGAACGTAACACTGAGGGAATGGCTAAGATTTTGTTTCCGTTCACCAGTAAACAGCACATGCAAACACCCACAACGGCTCCCAGACCTGTCGTGATTGATCCAAACGTTTCTTTTGGAATGCCCGTATTGGTAAATTCCAGAATCTCTACGGCGTTCTTGCTCAGCCGCAAAAAGGGTGGGGCCTCCGTTCCACAATTGGCAGCCGATTATGGTAGATCCGAGGCAGAGATCGAAGAAGCGCTCGAACTCGAAAAAGCGGCTTAAGGGCTTTACTTTATATCTCTGCCACAACATAGATTACGACGCTGTCGCCGCCGTGCTTCGGCAGAATGGAATCCGGTACAAGCGCCACAGGGACTACTTTGTCGGATCAACGCCGGATACAGAATTGCTCAAGAAAGTAGGCAAACACCGATGGATTCTGGTCACAGCGGATCAAAAGCAGCGTACTCGAACTCTCGAATGCGAAATGATCAAGCGGCACAAGATTCGCCAGTTCGTTTTCACATCTAGCGAGGTGGGCGATGTCGGGCAATTGTTGGTTAAGGCTCGGGTCAAAATGCGAAACCTGTGCAGCAACAACGAAGGGCCGTTCGTCGCTTCGATCTCGAAAAGTGGTAATGTAGCGATGAGAACCTTACGATGATTGCCGACCACAGGCAGAGCAGGCCGAAGAGAACAACGAACTCCAAGCCAATCCCGCACATCCCGCTCCCATTCAAGGAAGTCATAGCGGATGTGCTCAAGGTCAAACCCCCTGCGAGAGTACCGAAACAGAAGAAAAACAAATCCAAGTAGCTATTCCGCCTTTGGTTTCACGGTCTGCTTTTTCACCCACGCGTTGAA
Source organism: Candidatus Sulfotelmatobacter sp. (assembly GCA_050011375.1). GTDB lineage: Bacteria > Acidobacteriota > Terriglobia > Terriglobales > Acidobacteriaceae > Sulfotelmatobacter. The sequence continues at coordinate 889 of JBEKJF010000526.1, read as the reverse complement.
GTCAGCGTCATTGTCAACTCGCGTGAGTGGCAGCCATACTTCTGGCTCTCCTACCAGATCAGTATAGGAAGTCTTCTGCCAGATGCGTCCCGTCGTGGTGTCCACTAGGTATTGGTCAGCTCTCGCGTGAGGGCCGAAAAATATTTGGTAACGAGCGCAGGAGTGATCCACAGAGGGAGCAGCGGAAATGCTCTTGCTCGGCTGCTGGCCGAAAGATACTGCCGCAATAAACAGAGTGCATAGCGCGACGTTTCGCATAAATTCCTCCGACAGCGGATTATGCGACTGCTCCTTTGGGTTTGTCAAAGGCATAATTCCGAGCGGGAAGGTCACGAAATAGGGACGGCAAGTTCCTCTTGTCATTGGGCGCACCAATCCGAATGCGGCAACCAGCGGGCGCAAAGAAACCTGCCGAGTGGATATTCATTGGTGGAGGCACAAGGGCCCAAAACAAAACGCCCCAGACTCCTTTGAGTCGTGGGACGTATGTCGATCTCCCCCAAGTGCTGCTCAACTCCAGACTACTTCCCCTGCAGATTGAAAATGGCGATGGGCTATCAGGCGGTGTCGCCATCAGCCGTTCCAGAAACTGGTTTCCTTTTCCAATCCCTGAGTGCGGGTCCCACCACGGCTCCGATCAATGTCATCCCGAGCGCAACGTCGAAAACGGGGGAGGAGAAGGCCAGCAGTCCGGCGGCAAAAAGCGGAATAATCGATACCAACTTTGCGTGTTGAATGACGTAAGCAAGGACAAGAAGCAACAGGGCCGCTGGAAGCACTGTGAGACAGCAATTAAGCGCGTCGGTGAAACTAAAACGATGCCTGAGGACAAAGCGCCCGACGCCGAGCAGAAACAGCGCACCTCCCGGTACAGCCATGATCCAAGGTC
>JBEKJF010000525.1:0-2829 GCA_050011375.1 Candidatus Sulfotelmatobacter sp. | reverse complement strand
GCGGCGTTGTCGCCCATCATTGCCTGCGCCCGGCCGAGCTGCAGGTGGGCAAGCGCTCCCTGGTGGTGCAGCAGAGCAACTGCGCGATGGTCGATGAGCTTCTGGAATTCAGCTGCCGCCTGCCGGCCCTGGCCTAACTGTAAATAGGCGAGACCGCGAACATACGCGGGATATAGAGCGTTGGGAGGCATGGGAACGTTGGCAAGCTCATACGGTTCTGTGACCCGTAACAGATCAATCGCCTCAGCAGGATTGTTTGACTTGAGCGCCACCACCGCTCGAATCGTTGGAAGGGTATAGCTTTGCGCGAGTGTATCCAGCGGGAGCTCCCGGTTCATCTTATCGATCAGGTTTTGAGCCTCTGACTGCTTGCCAAGAAGGGCGAACGTCAAAGCTACAGTTGGTTCGACGTAGCCAGGGTTCTTGTGGTTCGTCCAGACTTCTTTCACGAACTGCAAGGCAACGCCGGTGTTTCCGACATCTGCTTCGGCAGGTCCATGGACGATCTTCATCACATCGACCATTGCCATTGCTCCGGCGCGGCCGGCCCGCACTTCGGCATCGCGCATCACTTCGCGCGCTTTGACAAAGCGGCCGCGACGGGCTTCAATGCTGGAGTGCAGGGTCAACTGCACAGCCTCGAAGACAGGATTAGCCATCGCCCAGGCGTCCTGTTCCTTCATTCCTGCCTCGTCGCCCTCAAAGAACGCCACAAAAAAACGCAGCTGCCTGAGCTGAATGCCATCGAAGTTGTTCCTTCGCGCTTCCTGAAAGGTACTCTTTGCCTCATTCAGACGGTTCGTAGCAACAAAAGAGTCCATGAGGCTGCGATAACCATCGAAGGTAGGCTTGTTTTGAATCGATGCCAGAGCTTCAGGGATTGCTTTGTCATATTGCCCCAATGACCGGTAAATAAAGCTCAGTTGATTGTGAGGCTGGTAATCGTCGGGATAGGATTGAGCCCACCCGGCGAGCGTGGCGATTTCTTTTTCCTGCTCGCCGGTTATATCGTTATAGTACTGGGCTTCAATCTTGTAGCGCTCGCGGAGGCTTACCCGGTCGCGCAGTTGGTAAGCCTTAGTCAGATTCTGCTCCTGTTTGGTACCGTCAAAGAGCATGCCGTAGGTTTCCGATAGAGCGGCATAGCCTATGGCAAAATTAGGATCCAGCTCAACCGCACGTTTGTAGTAGGGCAAAGCTGCATCAGTTGAGGTGTCCTGCAACTTTGTTCCTTGAGTGTAAGCCTGCAATGCTTCCAGCGAAGAAGTGGTGACTTGTTCGAGTGGCCTGCTGAACTTCTGCACCGAAGTATCCGACTCGCCCAACTTTTCGCGGAGTTTGTCGGCGACACTGCTCAGAGACGACAAAATCCGATTGCGGCTGTTGGCCTCCGCTTCGGCGCTGGCCAGTGTGTCTCCGTTCTGGCAGTTCGTTGCTCTCAGTGTGATTAGGTATTGGTCTCCGATGGCGGCGATGGAACCGGCGAGCAAAGCCTGACTGTTGCTACGGATGCACACTTCGCGCGCTACTTCCGGCGACAAGCGATCACCCGCCTGACGGTTCATCAGCTTCAGCGTCTCGGCTGTCTTGTCGTTGGAAAGCACATGAAGAAACGGCGATTGCTCCATTTGTATGGTGAGCGCCTGCTTCAGGGTGTCGTCGAAAACGGGATCGCCGGTCTTATTTACGAAATCGGCGACCACGATGGTGTCGCGCTCGGTGAGCTTCGGTGCCCGACGAGACCGCCAGTACCATGTGCCGCCAAGGATGGCGACCGACACCATCAATATCGCCGCAGTGGAGAAAGCGGCGACCGGTCGCACGCTCCCCCAACGTCGGGAGATTGGCAAACTTAGCTGTTCTTTCTCTTCAGTAATGACGCTGGTCCGGATCGTTTCCCGCTGGAGCAGGAGCCCGTTCGAGGCGTTGCCGGCGGACGGCGCCACGTCCGGGATGACACTCGAGCGTTCTGCGGGAACAACGGTGATCGGCGAAACAAACTGATATCCGCGCCCCGGCAGGGTGACGATATAGTTGTTGTCGCCTGGCTTCTCCTCCAGTACCCGCCGCAGCACGGAGATGCTTTGCGCCAAACTGTGCTCGTCTACAAAGGCATCCGGCCAGACATTCTTTAACATTTCTTCCCTGGCGAGAACCCTCCCCGGGTTCTGCACAAAGTACAGCAGCATGTCGAAGGACCGGGAGTTGAGCGTGACGATCGCTTTTTCCCGCCGCACCGTGCGTGTACGGGCATCAATCTGAAATTTTCCGAATTGGAATATTTCCCCTGAATTCATTGACATAGAGCACATTTACAACTTTTGACAACCTTTGAGAACGAATGACTTGTCTTTTCTGTGTGCATGCCACAAGATCGCGGCCAGTGAACAGGGAGAACCGTACGAAACGACTTTACCAATGGATGACTCAGCGGGCAAGCTTCTTCCGTTTCGCCGCGTCCGGTCCGGGCACGAGCCGCACCGTCCGCACCGAGGTCACGTTCGAGCGGGAAAGCATCACCCTGTCGGTGAACGGCCCGGCGCTCGACCGCTGCCCGATGTGCGGACAGACGCGCGGACAGACGCTGCCCCCTCCGCAGGCGGCGCAGGCAGGACTTCGTCTTGAAGAGGAGTCGACAAACAGAAATTACGACGAACGAGTTTCAGTACAAGCTTTCCCCAAAGAACCAACTTAAGGAGAATCAAAATGAAGAAGTCTCATGTGGTGGGGTATTCGGCGCTGCTGTTGCTGTTGGGCAGCGTATGCAGTCAAGCGCAGCAAAGCTTGACGTCAACCAGAGATGGCGATTCCAACGCCAGCCAAGCCCTC
>JBEKJF010000524.1:0-2832 GCA_050011375.1 Candidatus Sulfotelmatobacter sp. | reverse complement strand
AGCCAGCAGGCGAAGTTATAGAGCCGCTCGAAGTGAGGCATGGCTAATTGCTCGAACGACTCCGATGGCAGGTTCTCTGCGACATGCACATAACGGTAAACCGGCGGACGATCGTTTTATTCCCTTAGCCCACAAAAAAATACCACGGAATAAAACCGAGTGTCGCCGGTTCTGCACAACGAGTCAGAGAGCGAACTGGAGCCACCGAGGAACGCTGGTGCGGAAGAACCACACGCTCTGTAGCAATTCCTTCAGGAGGAACAAAATGAAAAACAATCTGAAAATGTTTGGCTTGGCGCTGTGCGTGCTGCCGATGTATCTGCATGCCGGAACAGGACAGGATCTGAAACAGGCGTCTCAACCTACTCAAGAGCAGAATGCAGGATCTGGAGCAACCATTCCGGCGGGCACCATTCTTCCTATCAGCCTGAATTCCACCTTGCGCTCGGACAAAAGCGGAAGCGGAGCTGCTATCACCGCGACGGTGATGCAGGACGTGCCCCTGGGCAGCGGAGAAACGCTACGCAAAGGATCGAAGGTGACAGGCCATGTGGTCGAAGCCACTACTCCGGGAAAGGGATCTGACGAATCCAGGATCTCATTTCAATTCGACCAAGTGCAATTTGGCAACCAGACCATCCCGATTACCACCAACTTGCGTGCGGTAGCGTCCAGGTCTGCAGTACTCGCTGCTACACCTCAGCTAACCTCGCCCGATTATTCCGATAACCAAATTCAAATCGGAGGCGACCAGATCTCCTACGGCGAAGGTGGGCCAGTAATGGTGGGAGAGCTGGTCGTGGGGAGATACACCAGGCAGGGCGTGCTCGCCTATGTGGACGATTCGGGCACACCATCACGGGACACGAACAATGAACATGCTCATCTGCAGGCGTTTTGGCTCTTCTCAATAAATGCCCGCGGCGCATACGGATTTGATGACCTCACAATTCCCCATTCTGGAGGCATCATGCCGGGTGAAGTCACTCTGACCTCCAGCAGGAAAGCCCTGAAGCTCAACAAAGGCATTGCGATGCTGTTGCGTGTGGATGGCAGCGGACCCGACGCGGCGCAGGCTCTCACACATTCTGCGCAAGGGATAGGGCAGTAACGAGTTCGCGGGTTGTGGCGAAGTCAGTTTCGTCCAATCAGGTTCGCCGCAGCCCGCGATTCATTTCTCAGGCCCATCGAACCACCGCAGGAGAATTTTCTTTAGGCAGCTTGGAATAAAAGATCAGAAACTCAGTTATCTCCACTGAAACTCATGCAACTCAAAATTGGGGAGAGATACACATGAGACAAGCAGGAATGGCATTGGCCGTGTGCTTTATGGCTAGCGCTTTCGCGGCCGGGCAGGGGAATGACGCACCGGCCAGCACCAAGAACAAAAAGTCCAGTTCCGAGGCCGTGGCGGTTCGTTTGGCAGAAATGCAGAAGGCCATCGAAGCTCAACAACAACAGATCCAGCATTTGGTGGAACAAGTGCAAAATCGCGACAGTCAGATCCAAGATCTGCAACAACGGATGAATCAGGTGCAAAGCTCGGCTTCGCAGGCGCAACAAGCCGCTGAGGCTGCAACTTCGCAAAATACACAGGTGGAGCAGAACATTACGGCGATCCGTAGTGACGTAAGCGGCCTCAAAGGTACCGTAGGCGAAACTGCGCTGGCGTTGCAGGAGACACAGAAGAACGTGAATGCGGCGATAGAGAGCCCCTTGGCTCTCCACTACAAAGGCATCACGATCACTCCCGGCGGCTTCCTGGCGGCGGAATTCGTGAGGCGATCCAGAGCGCTGGCCGCCGACGTCAACACTCCCTTCAATTCACTTACTATGCCGGGAGCATCGCAAAGCAGCCTCTCGGAATTTTTTGGTTCGGGGCGCCAGTCGCGCATCTCCATGCTGGCCGAGGGACGGTTGCAAAGCGCGAAGCTTTCCGGGTACGTGGAAGCCGATTTTCTGTCGGCAGGCGCGACTTCGAACAACAACGAGAGTAATAGCTACTCACTGCGTCAACGCCAAGCCTTCGGGCAAGTCGCACTCGACAATGGTTTCACCTTCACTGGCGGCCAAATGTGGAGCTTGGTCACGGAGAACAAGCATGGTATGGACAACCGCTCCGAGGCTCTTCCCATGACAATCGACGCACAGTATACCGTGGGCTTCAGCTGGGCGCGGCAATATGGGCTTCGCATCGCCAAGAGCTTCCACGATAAAGCGTGGTTCGCGGTGTCGGTAGAAAACCCGCAAGCCACTTTGACCACTCACAACAACGGTGACAATTTTCTATTGGGCTCCGCCGGCGCCAGTGGTGGACTTTTCAATGCCGCCGCCACCAGCGCCGGTGCCAACATCGCCAATTATTCGTTTAACCCTTCGCCTGATGTCATCGCGAAGCTGGCCCTGGAGCCCGGCTTCGGACACTATGAAGTGTTCGGAGTCTATAGCCGATTCCGCGACCGCGTATTTCCCTGCGGCGAAGTAGCCAGCAGCACAACGCTTTGCGGCGGTAGCTCGGTTGCCGGGCCGAACGCGCTCGGAGCTAACAACGCCTCGAAAAATGGCGGAGGTGTTGGTGCGAATGCCCGCTGGTCGTTCGACCACAAGCACATCGACGTCGGTCTGCACGCTTTTGGCGGCAGCGGAGTGGGCCGTTATGGCACCGGCGGCCTTCCCGATGCTTCGATCCACGCGGACGGCACTCTCGATCTGATCAAGAGTTACCAAGCTCTGGGAACTATCGAGTGGCATGGGTCGAAGTTGGACGTTTACATGAACGCAGGCTCTGAGTACGCCGGCCGGGCATCTGATTTCGATCCTACCTCGGGGAAA
>JBEKJF010000523.1:0-2836 GCA_050011375.1 Candidatus Sulfotelmatobacter sp. | reverse complement strand
ATCGGTGGTGACATCGATCTTGTCTTTGCCATTCTCACCCGGCAGAACTTCGCCCAGGTTCACGGCGCGGCCTTCGGGAGTGATTGCCCACAGCACATAAGTAAGAAATTGGCCGCCGAAACTGGTGGCCGGCTGCATGTGAGTAAGTTCCACATTGATCGCGAGGCGCCCGGCTTTGCCGTCGACCTTGGCATGCCCTTCGATTTGCGGCATCAACTCAGTGCCGCGAAAGTCCACCATAGTCGAGCCGCCACGATGGCGGTAATTCACGGCCTTAGTGGTGCGCGCGTAGACGTGCACGCGGAAAATCGGCATTTGATCGTTCTGTCCCGTTTGCTGGTTCATTTGCTGTGGCGCGGCATCCTGGCCGTTGTCAGGGGGTTGCGCCGGGTGGGGAGCAGCGGGATAAATCGGCTGCGCGGAATTATCCTGCGCGAAAACTGCGGTCGAGAGCGTTACACACAAGAGCGCGATGAAGAGAATTCTGTTCATGAGGTTATCCTTTATCTAGGTTCGTGTTGGATGAAGCGGGGTGGGCGTAGGTTGCTTAAAAGCTTGAGGGACGTCGCCGGAAGCAATCGGCTTATAGAGACTTAATACTTAATGCGGGTCCGCGAATTCAGGCTTGCGGCAGTTGCGAGCCGTGCTGAAAGTGATATTGAAGAATCTTCGCAGCCAGAGCCGGAGGCATTTCTTCTCCGGCGGGCTGCACGGTGCGCACGACTTCGCCGCGGCAAACCACTTCGGTGGGCGATAGGCCTGCAATCTCCGCCGGCAGCACCAGATTAATTTCCAGCACAACGTTTGGCTGCAAAAGGTCTTCCGCCTGAAAAAGCAAGCCCGAGCGGCTGATGTTTCTGGTTTCGCCGTCGTGCCAGCCCTTTTCATCGAGACGCCGGTATTTCAGCGGCAGGTGGAGCTGAAAACGTTGCGCGCGAGAGGCAGGTAATTCATGCCGGCCTTGTGCAGTCGTGGCATGAGTTGTGCCAACTGACATAGTGTCCTCCGGAGGAAACGGGACGGAGTTGAGCGCCTCGCGTACTTTGCTCTTCAGGTCGCGAAGCGTGAAAGGTTTCTGCAGCAGTCGCACTCCAGCATCCAGCGTGCCATTGCGCCCGATCACATTCTCCGTGTAACCCGACATGTAAAGCACTTTCACGTTGGGGCGGATCTCAGAAATGCGCTGCGCCAGTTCGCGGCCATTCATGCCGGGCATAATTACGTCCGTCAGCAGCAGATGAATTACGCCCTCATGCGCGACGGCGATCTGCATCGCGACCGCTCCATCCGCCGCTTCAATCACTCTGTAACCTTGCTTCTCCAGGAATTGCCGCGCCAGATAGCGCAGGTTAGCCTCGTCCTCAACGAGCAGAATGGTTTCCGTTCCCGGCTCAACGGTCGCAGATTCCGCGGCGACAGGGACCTTTACACGGCTTTCAACTGCTTCCGCGACGCGAGGCAAATAAATCTTGAACGTCGTGCCCTTGCCGGGTTCGCTGTAAACCCAGATGTAACCACCGCTCTGCTTCACGATGCCGTACACGGTCGAAAGTCCGAGCCCCGTGCCTCCAGGGCCCTTGGTGGTAAAGAAAGGCTCGAAGACGCGGGACTGGGTTTCCGAATCCATACCCACGCCAGTGTCGCTTATGGCGAGCATCACGTAGTCGCCGGGTTTCAAAGACTGATGGAAGCGCGCCGACTCCTCATCGAGCGAAATGTTGGAGGTCTCGATGGTCAGCCTACCTCCGGAAGGCATCGCATCGCGCGCGTTCACGGCCAGGTTCATGATGACTTGCTCAATCTGGCCAGCATCGGCACGCACGGCGCCCAGCCCGTTCGCCGGAGCCATGACCAAATCGATATCTTCCCCGATCATGCGGGTGAGCATTTTCAGGTTCTCTGTGACCACGCTGTTCAGATCGAGAATTTTCGGGGCCAGCATTTGTTTGCGGCTGAAGGCGAGGAGCTGGCGCGTGAGCGAGGTGGCGCGTCCGGCGGCGCTGGCGATTTCCTGGGCCGGGCCGCGCAGCGCTGGGTCCGAGCCCGTACGTTCGAGCAGAAATTCCGAGTAGCCTGAAATCACCATCAGCAAATTATTGAAGTCGTGCGCAATACCGCCGGCGAGTCTGCCGACCGCTTCCATCTTTTGCGACTGCCGTAGCTGTTGCTCCAGGGCGCGGCGCTCGGTGACATCTTCGGCGAACAGTTCAAAAGTTTTTTCCTTGTTGCCGTTCGAAACCGTGCGGCCGGAAACGCGCACCACGATAGCCGTGCCGTCTTTCCGCTTCCACTCGGCAATCAGTGCGTTGAAAGGCGCGGCGGAACGCAAATAGTCCGCAAGATCGAACCATTGCTGCGTATCGGCGTAGAGTGCAGCGAAGTGTTTCCCGAGCAATTCTCTGGCAGAGGAATATCCGAGCATTGCCAGAAATGCGGGATTGGCATCGAGCAGCCGTCCGGAGGAATCGCAGCGGCAAATGCCGTAAGGCGCGTCGGTGACCAGAGACCGGAAATTTCCTTCGGAGCGCCGCAAGCTGTCCTGGGCAGCTCTCAGGGCGGCATTGAACCAGCAGATCAGAAGCGCCAGCACAACAAACAGCGCCAGCCGCATCATCGTTGAGCGGTACTGCGCGGGGGTGTGTTCTCCAGTGAATGAAAAATAGGCACTCACAGTAAGTGCGTGGTATGGCGGCTGGAAGCCGGGTCTGGTCGCCACCTCGTTCGCGCTCACTGTGAGTGCCTATTTTTCATTCACTGTAGAACACACCCCCGCGCAGTACCGCTCAACGATGATGCGGCTGGCGCTGTTTGTTGTGCTGGCGCTTCTGATCTGCTG
>JBEKJF010000522.1:0-2838 GCA_050011375.1 Candidatus Sulfotelmatobacter sp. | reverse complement strand
CAGGCTGGCGAACAACTGATCCCTTATATTTCCGAAGACAGCCAGCCCGCACTGTGGGTGCTGGTAAACATCTATCGCAAGCTGCTCGAAAAAATCTCAGCCCGCCAGTACGACGTATTCACCGGAAAGATAACGCTGACGGTAAGCGAAAAACTTCGCGTCCTGGGCAAAGGCTTTCTGCAACGCATCACCTGATTTCTTGTCATTACGAACCTCAAAGTTTAAGGTTGTCATTCCGAAAGATGCTGAGAAGCTCAGTGGGACATTCTGTCATTCCGAAAACTAAATGCTTGTCATTCCGAACGGAGCCGAAGGCTCGGTGAGGAACCTGCTGTTTGCCCGCAGCGCCAAGGAGTCCACGTCCGCAACGAATCGTTGAACCCGAATCCTGAATGACGCAGAACCCAACCCAACCCACCGTAGCCATAGCCGGAGGCGGCCTAGCCGGCCTGGCCGCAGCCTGCGCGCTATCCGATTCCGGCTTCAACGTAACTCTATTCGAACGCCGCCCCTATCTCGGCGGACGCGCGTCCTCCTACGAACATCCCGGCACCGGCGAAGTAGTCGACAATTGCCAGCACGTTCTCTTCCGCGTGTGCACCAACCTGGTCGAGTTCTACAAGCGAATCGGCGTGGAAGGTAAAATCCGCTGGTATGACGAAATGACCTTCATCGAACCCGGCGGCCGCACCAGCGTAATGCGCGCATCGCCGCTGCCCGCGCCCCTGCACACCGCGCCAAGTTTCCTGCAGTTTCCGTTTCTGAACGCAAAAGACAAGCTGGTAATCTCGCGCGCGATCGCAGCGCTAACGCTGACCAAACAACCAGACACAGGTCAATCATTCCAAGACTGGTGCCGCCAGCACAAACAAACCGAGAACTCCATCCAGCGTTTTTGGAAACCGATCCTCGTGAGCGCGTTAAGTGAAGACCTCGACCTGATCTCAATTTCCTACGCAGCCCAGGTAGTGCGCGAATCCATGAAGTCGCCCGAAGCCCGCCACATGGGTGTTCCAAGCATTCCACTGACCGACCTCTACAACCGCGCCGGAGACTACATCCGCGCCCGCAACGGCAAGATAAAGTTCCGTACCTCGCTCGAAAAGTTTTCACCCGAGTCATCGCAAGTGAGAGTTCGAGTGGGAGACGCAGAAGAACTTTTCGACTACCTAGTCCTGGCACTCCCGTTCGAAAACCTAGACCGCGTCTTACCGCAGACGCCAGAGTCATCCGCGCTGCGCGAAAAGCTAACCCACTTCGAATCCGCCCCAATAACCGGAATCCACCTCTGGTTCGACCGCCAAATCACCGACCTGGACCACGCAGTCCTACTAGACCGAACAATTCAATGGATGTTCCACAAGTCGCGGCTCTTGGAAAGAGATCGGCGGAACGAACACAACCGGGAAGGGAACGACTTCAATTCTGAGCCTGCGCTGAGCAAGCGAAGCGCGACGAGGAGTGCCGTAAACGATTCGTATCAGGGCACGGCTTCAGCCGTGCCGCAAGGCGGCAAAATCGCCGGGGCTTTAGCCCCTGAGGGCAGCTACATCGAACTAGTCGTAAGCGCTTCAAAGAATCTAATCGACAAATCCCGTGCCGAAATCGTCGACCTGGCTCTAAAAGAAGTCCGCGAATTTTTTCCCGCAGCCCGCGAAGCGAACTTGGTCAAGTCAACGGTGATCAAAGAAGTCCGCGCCACCTATTCTCCGCGTCCCGGCATTGACGCCCACCGTCCGCAGCAGACCACAGCATGGCCCCGAGTTTTCCTGGCCGGAGATTGGACGGCCACCGGCTGGCCCGCCACCATGGAAGGCGCAGTCCGCAGCGGCTATCTAGCCGCCGAAGCCCTAACCCGCGCCGCAGGGAAGAAAGGCTCCCACCTCCTATCGCCCGACCTGCCAGCAACAGGCCTGATGCGCCTCTTCGGCTAGAAACCACCGCATAGACGGGATTCGGGAAGGGCACGGCTTCAGCCGTGCCGCCCAGGGCCGGCAAAGACGCGGGCTTTAGCCCCTGAGGGTCCGTTTGCGGAATTCGCCTCTGAAGCGCCCAGCCACATGGTAAGATTACGCTCCCCCCAAAGCCCAGCCGGAGGCATATCCATGTACAAGACCCTTTGCGCAGCAGCGATTCTATTGGCAGCTATCGTATTCACCTCGGGCAACAATGCCGTCCATGCTTCCGCGCCAACCATAACGTCGCCTGTCATTGTTGCGAGTGGGAGCTTGGTGAATCAAACCCGAGCGATTCAAAAGACTGTGCTCTTTACGCCCACGGAAACCGGGCTCTATCGAATTTCCGCCTATATGACATTGACGAGGCCCATATCTACCTACCAAATCTGGTCATTTTTTCTCTCTTGGACCGATGATGCGGGGGCTGAGTTCGGAGACATCGTAGACCTCTATACGAATAATCCGCCGCCAGGCGCGTGGGGACACAGCGGCGGATTCAATCCCGGCGGAGTGTCACTCTTTGAAGCGGTTGCGGGTCAACCCGTAAGCTATTCGGTCATTGTGACGAAAGGAAGCCCCACCAACGGCACATATTCCCTGTACTACGTCGTTGAGCAACTCGAGTAGCCATGTGTAGTTTTTTCGGGGCAACCTTGCGTTTCTTTGCTGGCGATAGCCTTGCTTGGAGGTGCCCCGCAGTCTAAAATAGGCCACCAGCGCGGCATTTGAGAGGAACAGTGAATCGAATCAAACTCGTACTCATCACTGGGATAATCTTCCTAACCACGCTCCCGTCATTCTCCCAATGCACGCTTCCCGCTTCTCCATCGCCAGCCACCGAAGACACCGCCTTCGACACCTTCTTCCAGCAAAACGGTCC
>JBEKJF010000521.1:0-2850 GCA_050011375.1 Candidatus Sulfotelmatobacter sp. | reverse complement strand
CTCTCCATCGGTGATGAGGAACTCGGTGAAGCGCGAGCGCATGTTGCCGGCCATGTGCTTGACGATGAGTGCGATGGAATTTGACTCGGGGTCGAGGGCGAGGAACAATTCATGGTCTTGGAGTTGCGCCATTGCTCCCTCGGCCAGACGCTTGTGCCCGCGGAACTGGCGGTGGGCTTCGTCGAGATAGTGAGTCGCGAGATCCGTCATAAAAATCTGCCTCTACGGATTCGAGGCAGGGTTTGCCGGAGGGATGATGGGATAGGGTGCGGTCAAAGTCTGGGGGCGCACTTCCAATTGCAGTTCAAATCCGCCCACCCAGCGCGCGAACAAGTTGTAAAGCAGCGCGCCGATAAGGCCTGCGATGAACCCGATCGCGCCATAAAAGAACGGCATAATGATGGCAAAACCGACGCTAAAGAAGCCGGCCAGAGGATTCTTTTGCTGACCGACCGCCGATGCCATCACTCCGATCAGAAGAAAGAATGGTGCAAAGATTAATCCCATACAGGCGTACATCATTCCCATAATCTTGGCGACAGAGAGTACTCCAACGGATTTGACGATGTGCATAGATGGATCCTCTTTCTATTCGGCCGTTCCTACCGATCTTTTGTTCATCGATCTTTTGTTCATCGATCTTTTGCTAATCGATCTTTTGCAGTAGCCCCGGCGCTTAATTGTGCCTTCCGCTTAACGTGTACTCCGCCACGCACGATTAATCAATCTCGAAAAAAGTTGCAGTGCCTCAACTCACGCCCCAGCCGCCGCCTCCTGGCGACTCGATCCTGATGCGCTCTCTTGTTCCCAGACGGGTGCTGAATTTACTCGGCATCTCTTCGATTGATCCGTCGTTGCGGATCACGCTGGCTTTTCCCGCCGAACCTGGCTTGCCGCCGGCCAATCCCCAGGGGCCGCGCGTGCGACGGTCGGAGAGCAGCGTGACTTCGCAATCGGTCAATACTTCAAGCTCGCGGATGATGCCGTCGCCGCCGCGCTGCTTACCTGCGCCGCCGCTGCCGGGCCTGAGCGAATAGCGCCTGACTCGCAGGGGATAGGCGTACTCCAATGCCTCGGCGGGCGTGTTCAGCGAATTTGTCATGTGCGTGTGCACGCCGGAGACGCCGGGCTTGGTGGGACGCGCTCCCATGCCGCCTGCGATGGTTTCATAGTAAGCAAAAGGCTCGCGTGTGCGCGGATCGATTCCGCCGATGGTGAGGTTATTCATGGTGCCCGCCGCCGCCGCTGGGATGCGATCTGGGATCGCTTGCGCGAGTGCGCGCAGCAGAACGTCGACAATGCGCTGCGAGGTTTCTACGTTACCCCCTGCTACCGCCGCGGGTGGACGCGCGTTCACTATCGTGCCTTCGGGAGCGATGATGTGAATGGGCCGCATGAGGCCTGCGGTTGCGGGAACGTCTTCTGCCAAGAGACAGCGAAAAACGTAGAAGCACGCTGAGTACGTGATCGCCTCGACTGCGTTTATGCTGCCTTCGACTTGCGGATCGCTGCCGGTGAAATCGACTGTAACTACTGGCTGTAGAGAGCGCGCTTTTCGCTGCTCTACCTTCACCGTGACGGCGATCTTCACAGGGTTGTCGGTGATGCCGTCGTTGTCCAGAAAATCTTCGGCGGAATATGTGCCCGGTGGAACGCGCAGCAGGAAGGCGCGCATCAGTTCTTCGGAATAGGCGAGCAGTTCGCGCGCGGCGCGCTTGGCCCGATCCGTGCCGTAGCGTGTGCACACTTCTTTTAGCCGCTCGGCTCCGGTGTGGCAGGCGGCAAGCTGCGCTCCCAAATCGCCTTCGCGTTCTTCGGGCGTGCGCACATTGTTGAGAAGTAAAGCCAGAACATCAGGATCCATTACGCCTGCACGCACGAGGCGAACGGGAGGGATGCGAAATCCTTCCTGATAAATCTCACGGCATAGGCCCATCGATCCGGCGAAGGCTCCGCCCACGTCGGCGTGGTGAGCTCGCGAGGCTACGTAGAAATCGGGATGCGTTGCGGCCTTTCTGCGGCGAGAATTTTTTTGTTCGGTGCTGCGGGCGTTTCCGCGCTGCATATAAACCGGAGCCACCAGAGTGATGTCTGGCAGATGGGTTCCTCCGCGGAAAGGATCGTTCAGCATAACCACATCGCCGGACTTCATTTCACATGCGGCAATCGCGGCTTGCACTGACATGGGCATCGAACCCAGATGTACCGGCATGTGATCGCCCATGGCGATGACTGCGCCCGCTCCGTCAAATAACGCGCACGAATAATCGCGCCGCTCCTTGATGTTGGGTGAAAAGGCGGTACGACGGAGGGCCGCGCCCATCTCCTCGGCAATGGAGTGGAAGAGATTTTTGAAGATTTCCAGTTCGATAGGATCGCGGCGCATGAGGCGCAGTGTACCGCAAAGGCGTCGTTCGCCGCTGGTCGTTGGTCGTGGGCCGACGTCGTTCATCGCTTTGGCTTCGAGTTTCTGCATCCCAAACCTTGAGCGACTCGCACCGTTCGAGGTAGGGTGTGGCCAGCGACCAACGACGAACGACCAACGACGGGTTGGCAAGGAATTCTTACGTTCAATGCATAATTGTGTTGACACTACGTTCATACTGCCGCAATATCTTGTATTAAGAACGCTACCTGTACTAGAAGTTGGGTTGCGTTTGCGGTTGGGTTCTGTAATTTGTGAAAACCCTTTGCAAGGGAAAATCGTTCACGGAGGATCCTTCATGGCAACGAAGAAGAAGGCAAAAAAGAAGAAACATTAACCGTTTGCGAAACGATACTTCGCATGGGCCAAGAATTTAACCAGCCTCTCAGGAGAAGCACCTCTTGAGAGGCGTTTCCTTTTGGAGC
>JBEKJF010000520.1:0-2920 GCA_050011375.1 Candidatus Sulfotelmatobacter sp. | reverse complement strand
CTACGTGGCCACAAGCCGAGCGGAGCAAAGGATCACCAAGGCCTACCGGGTGAACCTAGCGACGGGAGAGATGGAGCCGTGGAAAACCTTCGGGGAAGAGACGGGCGCGGGAGTCTCGTCCGTTGGTCGTCCGCAATTTTCCAGCGACGGCAGCGCGTACGCCTATGTATACGTCCAGATACTGTCGGAGGCTTACGTAGTGACAGGATTGAAGTAGGAACCGGGGCGATGGAACTGGGCTAGCTACTGGTCATCTTCGGAGTGATGCTGGTAGTGGCGGGGATCGTGGTGATGCTGCTGGGACGGATGAGTCTTCCCCTGGTGCGAAAAACCTGGAGACTTTTTTCTCGTGCCGATCCACATTTTTGTGACCCATGTCTCTAACCGATCAACTCGGATTCCGATTCACTCCGCCCGAGCGGCGCGTGTGGACGGTGCGCGCCCTGGTCGCGGCTGTGAAGACGCACCTGGAGCGGGAGTACACCGACGCATGGGTCGAGGGTGAGATCTCGAATTGCCGCGCCCAGAGTTCCGGTCATATTTATTTCACGCTGAAAGATGCGAACGCACAACTGCGCGTGGTGATGTTCAGTTCGAAGGCGCGGCTGTTACGTTTTCGTCCGACGGACGGCATGCAGGTTGTCGTGCGCGGACGTGTCACAGTTTATGAAGAGCGCGGCGATTTGCAGCTTGCGGCAGAATACATCGAGCCAAAAGGCGCGGGAGGCTTGCAGGTTGCGTTCGAGCAACTCAAGGCGAAGCTCGAAGCCGAAGGATTGTTTGCGGCAGAGCGCAAGAAAGCGATTCCGGCATTGCCGTCGCGAATCGGAATCGTGACTTCACCACAGGCGGCCGCGCTGCGCGACATCCTGAACATTCTGCAGAGGCGGCATCACTCGGCGAATGCGGTGATTTATCCCGCGCAGGTGCAGGGTGATTCTGCGGCGGCAGAGGTTGCGGCGGGAGTGCGATATTTCAACCAAAGCCGCAGCGTCGAAGTGATCATCGTGGGCCGTGGCGGCGGCTCAGCGGAAGACCTGGCGGCATTCAATGATGAAGGATTGGCGCGAACCGTGGCGGCGTCGGAGATCCCGGTGATCTCGGCGGTAGGGCACGAGACCGACTTCACCATTGTCGATTTTGTGGCCGACCTGCGCGCGCCTACGCCTTCAGCGGCTGCGGAATTAGTAATTCGTTCGCGAGTGGAAATCGAGAGTCAGGCAGAAGCAGTGCGAGAGCGACTGGTCCGCGCGATGGAGCGGCGTCTGCTGGAAGCGCGGCATGCACTCATGGAGCGCGCACAGGATGGGGCTTTCGCGCGCATGATGGATTTAATCCGGCAGCGGCAGCAGAAGGTCGACGACCTCACGTACCGGCTGGAACGAGGCGAACGGCAAGCGCTGGAATTAACGCGCCGCCGTTGGGAAACGCTGGCCGCGGCGGTGCGGCATTACGATTTGCGCCGCGTGCTGGCGGGAATCCGCGGAGAACTTGATGCGGGAACTGCGGCGGTCGCCGCCGCGATGCGCAATCAACTTTTGCAGAACAAGGTTCGGATCGAGCGCATGGCTAGGGCGCTGGAGACGCTGTCTCCGCTGGCAATCCTCGACCGTGGCTATGCGCTGGTGTTCGACGCCTCGGGACAATTGGTAAAAGATGCGGCGCAAGTGAAGCGGGGCGATGAAATCAAGGCACGAGTGGCGCGAGGAGAAATCCTGGCCACAGTGAAGAACCACGCTGCAAAAAAGATCGCAGAGAAACAAAAGTAAATCCGCAATCAGCTATTTGTGCGGCGCGTGCCCCGTCGGATGCTGCCCCAGAATTACTCGCGTGCGTTCCCGCGTCATGCGAATGTGACATCGCAGCCGCTCCGGACCACTCCTGCAGGTATTGTCACGCAACTGAACCCATGCGATTTGATCCGCGCCCACAATCATCCACGCGGTAGCATTGGTTGCATGGTTCGTCTGGTCCAGATAATACGCGGCGTTCAGGTCGATATCGGCGGCGTCGGCGTTCATCTGTTCGCAATCGTCCGCCGCAGGCGCACTCGAACCGTTGCCGGGAGCGCAGTAATCTTCGTCATGCTCCAACAGGATCTTTTTGTTGGAATCTCCTATGAAATAACGCGTGGTCACGGCCGGCACATCGGATTCCGCGGACCAAGTGCTCAAAGCTTCGGCAAACGCTGGCGGAAGCTGGCTCATCTTGAGCGATTCTTCTTTTACCTGCCGTGAAAAAACCGTAACCGTCGGCGTGGGTTCGCCATTCGTAGGATTGAAATAAAAAGCGGCCAGCACAATGCCGTCTTGCATGTCGATCCAAATAAATCCTCGGCCCTTCAGGTATGGTCCGCTTCTGCTGGAAACAATTACGTAGCGGCCATCGCTAATTTGAACCGGAAGCGACGATCCGGTGAGCACTCTGTCGAACGCATCGAGTGGTGACATATCCCAGCCATAGTGGAAGGTGCGGTCAGGAAGCACGCTATGCAAGAACTTGCGAAACTGCTTGTCACGAATAACGTCGCTCGCCGAAGTCCCAACAAAATGATTCACAACCGCGAGTTGCTCGACCGGAATCGGTTTTTGAAAAATGGCCCGATCGTACTTCGAAACCGGGGCCTGCGGTTCTTGCGACTGCGGCTCCTGAACCGTCGCCTCTTGCGCAGGAGACAACAGAGCAGAGGCTTGTGGACATCCAGTAGCTTCGGCCAGTAGGCCGCGCACACCTGTCAAAAACAGCGCCGCGACAATCAGAGCGCACGAGACGTTAACCTTACGCAAAGACGCGCGAAGGGATCGCATATAAAATCTCCTCCCAGCACCCGACCGCTAAAATTGTACCCCCGTCCAGCAAATTTGCAAGATTTTCCTTATTGTCCTCGGTCCGCTATCCGCTGCATTAGAATGTAGGGTTC
>JBEKJF010000519.1:0-2929 GCA_050011375.1 Candidatus Sulfotelmatobacter sp. | reverse complement strand
ACGTTCACGCTTAGTGTGTTCGACTCAGGCGTGTTCGACGCGACAGGCGCGGGCGTCGTTATGCGCGTGGTCTCTTTCTGTCCATTAGTGCCGTCCATTTGGTACTCCTTCCGATGTCAGGGCGAGTCACTGTTCAACGCAAGATTGGCAGAAGCGCGACGACGAATCTATTGGACGAACGTATCGATCAATACCAAAGTCTCGGTTAAAATTACAGTCGATTTACCGCTCTGATTGGAAATCAATTTGGCCCTTTCCAATTTCTTCAGTCAGTCTTTTCTGTACTGATTCGAGGGATCGATGTGGTTGCCTGACGCCAGATGCAGCATTGAGACTATGCGTCCATCCGTTCGACCCATCGAGCGCGAAATGCGGGAGCCACGAATGGATCCGCAAAGTACTGCGTCTCCCGCGCAACCTTGTCGCCAACGAACTCCATGATGCTCACGGTGTAGGACGGCTTGCCGTCATAGGTCAGGATGAATTCGGTGACCCAAAGATCACCGCTGCCAATAATTCGCCGGATAGAAAACCGCTTTTTGTTCGGTTGACTCGCACGTTGGCCCTGTATGTTTTTTCGACCGCGGGTACGCTCGCCGGACTGCGGGTAATCCAGCACCGCGTCGTCGCGATAGATGAGGTGCTCTGTTTCAAAATCGTTGGCATCGGACGCCGCCCAATGCCGATCCAGCGCCGCGCGGATCGCTTGATCTCGTACTTCAGAAGACTGCTCCGTCTTTTGTTGATCGGTTTCTTGTTGATCGTTCACCTTGAACCTTTCAATTTGGCAAGAAGCTGAATGCTTTAGCTTGGCCGGAACGATATTGAATTGCCTTCCGGCTACCAGCGACGAGCAGGTGCGGCACCATCCACATGAAGGATCTCTCCGCTGACATGACCTGCCTGCGCCAGGTACAGAACGGCATCGACAATATCCTTTACTGTCGCCTTTTTCACAGCCGGCTGTGCTGTCGCGTCCTTGGGATCGTTCTGATGCATCGGCGTATCCACTTCACCAGGGGCCACGGCATTGAAGCGAATGCCGGCCCTTGCATACTCGACTGCGAGATTCTGAGTCGCTGAATTCAAACCACCCTTTGTGATCATCGAAACGGAGCCATTTTCGCCGGCGATTGGCCGATCGGCCAGCGCGGCCGTGATGGTGACAATGCTCCCTGATTTCTGTTTCAGCATTTCTTGCACAGTGCGCTGAGTCATGTAGAAGAATCCGAGCAGATTTGTGGAGACAAGGGCGTCGAAGTCCTCTCTAGTAAAGTCGGTGAAAGGCTTGTTTAGGAAGATGCCGGCGTTATTCACCAAAACATCGATAGTTCCGAAGTTGTTGATTGCCGCTTCGACGGCATCGGCAGCCGTTTGCTCTTTGCTGATATCACCCTCGAGCAGAACCAGGCTTCCTGAGGCGGTCAACTTTCGATTGGCGTCACGAGAGGTCGCGACGACGTTGTAACCTGCCTGCAGAAACGCTTCGACTAACCCGGCGCCAATGCCTCCCGATGCTCCGGTTATGATTGCTGTCTTCTTGCCCGACATGCGCAGCCTTTCGTTATAAAGGTCCGACCGTACATGGCCGGGCCGCTGGCCTTCTTCACCGGCTTCATCCCGCCCGCCGTGCAGGCTCCTCGCGTGAAGAACTCAGAAATCCTTGCACCTGCGCGGCAACCTGATCTGCAGCCGTGTCCAATGCGAAATGACCGCCGTCGACAATGTGAATTTCAGCGCCCGGCACATCTTTGCGGTAGCGCTCCGGCTCGCCCGAGTCGAATGAGAGTTCGTATTTGCCCCAGATCACCAGCAGGCGCGGCTGTGTCTCGCGCATCCATGCTTGCCATTTCGGGTAGGAGTCGACGTTGGTGCGGTAGTCGTAGAAGAGGTCGCTTTGAATGTCGCCCTGGCCGGGCTGATTCAGAAAATAGAATTCGTCCGTCCACAGATCCGGGGCATAGCGTTCGACATTCGGATCATTTCCAACATGACGAGTACGTGTTGCGGCCAGCGAAAGGAGATTTGTGCGCAGTGCAGTTTCGTTTGGAGCGCGATCTGCCCAAAACTCGCGCCGCGTCTTCCAATTCGCACCCAGGCCTTCATTGTGCGCAACAGCGTCCTGAACGATGAGAGCCTCGACCCGTTCGGGATGCGCCAACGCCATGCGAAAACCCACCGGGCCGCCATAATCCTGCATATAGAGTGTGTAGTGCGAAAGTCCGAGTGCTTCGGTGAAATGATTCATGATCTCGGCGTAGTGATCGAAGGTATACGCGAACGTTTTCGGGTCCGGCCAGTCGCTGTGTCCGAAGCCAGGGTAATCAGGGGCGACCAAGTGATAACGATCGGAGAGCCGCGTGAAGAGCGGCTCGAACATTCGCGATGATGACGGCAACCCGTGCAGCAGAAGTAGCGTGGGCGCGTCTTTCGGTCCGGCCTCTCTATAGAAGATGGAGAGCCCATCGATCTGTGTCGTGCGATAAGAAGTTGGGAACTTCATGGGATATTCCTTTCGTTGGCTCAGGCGGCCACGCGTTGTGCAGAGCGATCCTTGTGCGGCGGAGCGACATAAGGGAATTCAGTGATCAGATCCTTGTGCGGTCCTACGTTATCTCGCGTTACCTTTCCATTGGTGAGGAGAGGAAGGAAGAAATCCACGACGTCGTCGGTGAGTGCCCGGCCATTGTCGGGGTAGGACGCGGGCCGCGCGGGATCATAGTGGAGGACATCTGGCAGCAGGGTCCCGGCGACCCGCGTTGCTTCCGCTGACGTGTACCCGCCGGTGTGCTCGAGAGCGTGCGCGAAGACGGGGATGAAACGGGCATCGTCCGCTGGCTCCGCAGAGAGATAGGCGGCGTTTGCCTCGCCGGCGAGAAAGGGAGTTTGATTTGACCGCGCACCGCGATCCGCCTGCACCAACTTCCCG
>JBEKJF010000518.1:0-2938 GCA_050011375.1 Candidatus Sulfotelmatobacter sp. | reverse complement strand
GAAACTCCTGTGCGTGGAGAGAGGCAAAAGCGAGCAAGCCAATGTACGATGTCAGTGTTAAAGATGTTAGTTTCATAAAACCTTCCGTGGTAACTGCTTTTCTGAAGCGTTATACCTGCGGAAGTCTGAAGCAAGAAAGAGACCACTGTAACCTTGTTGCTCTCCATTTAGCGTCTTACATCGTCCAACGAAATCGCGCGTAGATAAACTCCCGCCGGCCCTGCTTTCCACCAGTTCCCCGTCACCCGCCTGTCACTCCAATTTGTAAATCGATAAGAAGAAATTACAGCCCGCACATAGCGCGGCGGCGCATTCGGAAACGGGTCTCTCTCAACCAACATAAGAACGTCCGGCGAGCCTTCCAGCAGCCGCACCATGAAATTCACAAACCACGGATTCTCGCGATAGCTACCGAGCGCCGCGAACCACATTTGCCAGTCCAGGCGAGGCTGATAGGGCGCGACCCATGAAGGCCTTCGATCCAAAGGTCCGGGTTTGTACTTGAAGACATAGTCGGACCAATTGGCGCCGTCGTTCGAACCTTGAATCGTAATCTCCGGCCGCGTCGTAGTCATCACCGCGAAGAGACCGTACGTGTTCACGATTCCGAATGGCTGCACTGCCTGCACTAATTCGGACGCGATTCGAGGCAATCGTCCGCCGAACGTCGCAATCGTTTGAAGCGACCCCAGGCTCACCACCAAAACTGCGGCTGCAATCGCCAGCTTGCGTGGTGTCGCGCTGACCTGCCGCGAAGGAATCCAGCGCGAAACCGCGGCGTCATCGAACAGGAAAATAAGAAGACCTATCGCTAGCCAGTTAAAGAACGCATAATTCCCGGTGATCGGAATCAGCGTCTGCAGTCCGATAAGACACCATGCGCCGAAGCAGCGCGCGCGCCGCGGCAGAAAGATGAAAAACGGAATGCCCAACTCGATCGCGAAAACCGAGGCTGTCGAAAGCTTCTGAAACCAGAATGGGAGCTGTTCGAAATACCACGCCACCGGAGTCGGCAAGGGCTGCG
Organism: Candidatus Sulfotelmatobacter sp.; assembly: GCA_050011375.1. Lineage (GTDB taxonomy): Bacteria > Acidobacteriota > Terriglobia > Terriglobales > Acidobacteriaceae > Sulfotelmatobacter. The sequence continues at coordinate 1,914 of JBEKJF010000518.1, read as the reverse complement.
TGAAGTAGTGATAGCTCATGGCGCTGAGGTTGCGCCAGGAAGGATCGCCGCTAAGCAGTTTGACCGCACCCGATGAGAACATCAAGCGGAATGCGAGAATGCGAAAGAGCCACACCACGATACGCGACGATCCTAAAAAGATCGCCAGGAATCCCGCTTCGAGCAGCAGCATGTCCCACTGGAACGACAAGAATTCTTGTCCCGCGGAGACCAGCGACAGGTACAGCACGTAAAGCAGAATCAGGCAGACGCGTTCTAAGAATCCGGCCAATAGAACGATCGAAACGATCGCGCCCGCAATGCATAACCCGGACAGAACTGCGTCGCTGTGGCTGAACCAGAGCAGGGTCGGAACAATCCGCCACGCGTCCGCACCCAACGCGTTCCTTACGGCGTCCAGGTACTCGCTAATGGGGAGTATTCCCTGTGTGCCGATCAGTCCCCGTACCTGTCGCCCCAACGACAGGAAAGCCGCCAAATAGACCAATGCCAGCAGCCGCAGAAACAGCCACTCGATTTTCTGAAAGCTGGCCGGCCGGATCTGTTTGCCAAAGAACACAACCGTAAGCCAGTAGAACAAACTGCGATGGTCAGCGATAAAGCGGTAGGCGAATTCCGAAGCGCGCCCAAATCCTGGCATCGTGCCATAAAAGTGCAAGGGCCAGTTTATTGCCGTGTACGATAGCAATTGAAAAACTGCATGGGCCCCGCTCCGAACCCGACCGTCCGGTAGTATAAGCTGAACTGATTTTGTAAATTCTTCCGCCGCAACCTCCGGATGATTGGCTGCAGCTTGCTGCGATGGCACGTAGTCGACGCGACTGTCGGTCAGCTCACGCCAATACTCGATCCAGATTCCGCAAAAACCGCAGGCGCCGTCGAATAGGACAAGCGGCCCCTCGCGTGCTTCAGCTCCCATGTGTCGCCCCAGTTATTTTGTAACGCACCTCTGGTCTGCACGTCTGATGTGCGGTATTCTGATAGCGGGTATTTCCATTTTTCATATCGCCTGATCCGGGCTAACGGAAGTGATAGACTCGATGGGACTATTGGTTGCAACCCCGCCGTGCAGCCTGCGTCTAATGTTAGGAGTTCTTAGCGGGAGTAACGGAAGCTCATGGCAGAACAACACCTGATGATGCCCGAGGATCCAGATATTCATCTGGCCAGGCTGCTCGCACCCGAAACCGAAATCCCTTGGTACATAGGCATTGCCCAAAGCATCAAGGAATGGATTCACCCGCCCAAGCTCCCGCCCCTGGAATTAACCTCGAAACCCATTGAAGTTCAAGACATTTGGGGATTTTACGGCGGCCAGGAGAAGAGAGCCGGCCTGACGTCGATGCTCATCCACGGCGGCGTGATCGGGCTTTTATTTCTCATCGGAACTAACCGTCATGTTCAACAGGCCGTGCAGCAAACCGTCACTCTGATCGCACCGGATTTGGCGCCGTATAAGCCCACGCCTCCGAAGAAGGACGTCATGGGAGGGGGTGGAGGCGGTGGCGATCGCTCTCCGACGCCGGTAACCAAAGGCAAGCTTCCGAAGTTGGCTGACAAGCAGTTCGTCCCGCCCATGCTTAGCAAGGTGGAAAATCCCAAGCTGCCCATGGACCCGACCCTGATTATTCAACCGGACGCGCCTGTCCCAAATGTGAACATGACTCAGCTCGGCGATCCTCTTTCTAAGGTTCTCGGAGCATCGAATGGAACTGGATCGGGCGGTGGTATGGGAAGCGGCAATGGCGGCGGCATCGGCCCCGGCAGCGGAGCCGGTTACGGTCCCGGCCACGGTGGCAATTTCGGTGGCGGTGCATATAAAATTGGCGGTGGCGTATCGGCCCCGGTACCCATTTACAAGCCGGAGCCGGAGTATTCCGAAGAGGCTCGCAAAGCTAAGTTTCAAGGAACCGT
>JBEKJF010000517.1:0-2941 GCA_050011375.1 Candidatus Sulfotelmatobacter sp. | reverse complement strand
GACGCCGAGCGTGATGAAATCGTCGCCGTTCTGCGTCTGGGTTATAACGTTGAGAATTTTTCCAGTGGTTTGGTTAAAGGTTTCAACGGCCGCCAACAAGCTCCCGTTGGATTGCAGCACGGCCTCGCTCAAGACGCCTTCAGTGCCATTCTGATCGATATCGAACCCGTAGATCTGCCCGCCGAACTTGCTATGCACGACAACTTTGCCGGGCCCGGTCGCGGGCTTCGACTGGACGTCATCCGATTGTGCGAACGCCGTCGCCCCGCACAAAAGCAGGGGAAAGATGATCGCGTGTTTCATTCCATTGCGCATTTCAGGGTCTCCTTCGAAATTATGTTTCCAAGATTGATGACGCTGACCGAGTGCTTTTCACCGAGTGCGTCACGCTGACTGCTTTACCAAGATAGGCGGGTTAGGCTCGACCGGTGTCACGTATTCGTCAAAGGTTTGTAAAAACTCACTGCTTGAAGCGTGGAATCCACCGCGGAACGCTGCGACGGTATTGCTCGTACGATTCTCCGAACTGGCGGCGCAAAGTCGGTTCCTCATAGAAGATGACGAAGAGATGCGCGATCAAAAGCATTACGACGACATACTCCGCAAGAAGAGCAGCGCGAAAAAGCCCCGCCTCCCCCAAAATGAACAGTGCCACGCCAACGTACATAGGATTACGCACATAACGATGCAGGCCGCTCACTACCAGAAATTTTGTCGGAGCGATGGGCGCGGGAGTGCCCAATCCCCGCACGGCGAACTCCCACGCACAGGGGAAATAAATGCAGGCGCCGAGAACGATCGCCATGAGCCCAAACGCGGGCAGCGGGCTAAAAGCCGGGAGTGAAAAGCCTCCGATTAAGTAACGAGGAATTACGACAGCCACCGTCCCTGGAACGACGACGGTAAATACCAGCGTTTTCAGCAGAGGTCCAGTCGCGCGCACCATATCACGGCGAATGGTAGCAGAACGAGCAAGGCCGCGAGACAACCGGCACAACCTTACCGTAAAATCAGGCGCTGCGGAAAAGGAGAAATATCTATGCCGGGAAAATCCGTGCCAGCAAGATCAGTTGCCAAAGTAGTTTTCGGACTCGTACTTGTGCCCTGTCTCTTGGCCGGCGCGTTCGCGCAGATGCCCAATCCGTATGGCCTGAGTATTTCGGTGGAAGATGCCAAGAAAGCGGCTGCTCCAGCGCTCGCAGAAGCAAAAAAGAATAACTGGACCGTTGCCGTTGCGATTGTCGATCCATCCGGCAACCTGGTTTATTACGAGAAGATGGACAACACACAACTGGGCAGCGCCAACATCTCCGTCGACAAGGCTCGCTCGGCGGCGCTGTTTAAGCGGCCCACCAAGGCGTTTCAGGATGCTCTTGCGAAAGGTGGCGAGAATCTACGTGTCCTCCGTTTGCAGGGGACGATCCCGGTGGAAGGTGGCTTCCCACTCTTGTTGGATGGCAAGATCGTTGGCGGGATCGGAGTCTCCGGCGCCACCAGCGAGCAGGACGCCCAGTGCGCGAAGGCGGGCGCAGACGTCTTTAAGTAGACGCTCTCCAGATAAGTGAGGGGTCTCGCAGGATTGGCTTGTGCCAAGACAGGCGGCACAACGTTGCTGTAAAATCGAAGGGCGGAACAATCTGGACGCGGCTTCGGTCTTCTAAGATGGAAGCTGGTTCCGCAATAAGAGCTTTCTGAAACATCCCATCTACGAGCGTCCGCGAACAAGAAGAAGCGCAGACTGCGCACACATTAAAAAGATCAGGAGAAACGAATCATGGCAGTAGGCGCAAAGATTGCAAAAACGGCAGACCGTAAAAAGGTGATGGACACAAGCAAGAGCACGGACTGTCCCAAGTGCGGCAAGTCAACGCGCATCGTGAAGCGCATGAAAGATCGCGAGCGCAACATACCGGGCGGGATCTATATTTCCTGCTCCGCGTGCGAGTTCTACGAGAAGCTGTAGAGCGACTTTCAGCTATTGGTTTTCGAACGGCCGGAGAAAAAGGGGCCCGACTTCCCTTCTCCGGCCTTTTTCTTGAGGTGCACAACGATCACACGGCGCGTGATCCCAGCCGGAGCAACTCGGCTCTTAGGCGTGAGTGACGCTGAGTCTGGCGCAGGTAGGGCATTTCGCTGACCGCGGATTTAGCTTGAATGATTTTGACCAGCTGCCGTTTTTCGTCCGGCGGCCAACGGTTTAGGTTTGGGATAAGCGCGAGCACCAGCGACCAGTTCTCGAGCGCTTGCCGCTGTAACGGAGTCCAGCGCGCTAGGTCGATTCCAAGAGCCCGAGCGACGGCCGCTGCGGAGGCATCTCGTATCTTCCGGCTGTCACCGTCGAACTGCCGCGCCATACGCCGGTTGACGAGGAATCCGAGATTGCGTGTAGAAAATTTATCCCAGTCGCCGCTTTCATACGACGCTGACTCCGTCGCGGGTAACTCATAAAACATATGAGCTTCGGCAAGACGCTTCAGCGTCCGGGGCGCGGTTCGGTATTTCGGATTCGCGGAGATTTTTTTCTCTTCCCGCTCACACACTGCCCGCAGATCGGCGCGCCCAGGCCGGAATCCCAGCTTGCGATAAAACCAGAAAGCACCGGAGTCGATGGCTTCCTCATTGTTCTGTCCAATCTGATAGGGATAAATCGAAATGCACTTTGCATCGGTGAGAGCGCGAAGGCAGCGCAAAGCGTGCGCGTAGATCCAGGCAGTTTCTCCCTGGCGATAAGTGTAGAAGGTGTTGAAGCCGATCTCGATCCACTCGCAGAGTCCGATGGCTTCGACGTAGTTGATGGGCACGCCATTCTTTAGGGTATATCCGGCGATGTAGGCGCGCAGCGGGAGACGGCGCGCGGGCGGCAATCCCCAGAAGTGCATCACCACGCCACGGCCCAGGTCGGCGCGTACCACCGTGTGCGGGTCACCGAGAGTGGTGCCAT
>JBEKJF010000516.1:0-2947 GCA_050011375.1 Candidatus Sulfotelmatobacter sp. | reverse complement strand
TTCTCCGGCGAGAATCGCCGGCTTGTTGGCGCGGCCGACCGAAAGAGCCCACCTGTAAATCGCACGATTAGGAAATCCGCGGGCCGAAGTTTCGGCCTTGGCGTAAATCTTTTCGTAGACCCGCGGTACTGACACGCACTCCGTCGGTTGCACTTCACGCAGAGTTTCGGGAAGGCGCTCCATGAAGGGGCAATAGGCGAGAGTGACGCCGTGGTACATCATGGCGAAATCGACGTGGCGGGCGGTGACGTGCGAGAGCGGAAGAAACGAAATGCTGATCAGGCCGGGATGCATGTCGAAGCCGAGCAGTGAGCAAGTGATATTGGAGGTCATGTTGCCGTGGGTGAGCATGACGCCCTTCGACGTGCCGGTCGTGCCTGAGGTGTAGATGATGGTGGCGAGGTCGTCGGGCTGAATGGAGCGGGCGAAAGATTCGGTCTGGGGCTCGAGGGCGTCCGGACCCTGCGTCATGAACTGAGACATGAGCGCACAGGGTACTGGCAGGTCGATGGGGATCTGGAGTTGATCCATCACTACGATTCGTTGAAGTTGGGTTTGCGCAAGAATCGTTTGGATCTTTCGGAGTTGAGCTTCCGTAGAAACGAAAATGACGGTAGCTCCGGAGTCGCGCAGAGTGTAGGCGGTTTGCTCCGGAGTTAACGTGGAGTAGACGGGAACCGTGACGGCACCGATCAGAAGGATGGCGAAGTCAGCGGTCGACCACTCGGGCCGGTTCTCGCTGAGAATGGCAACGCGGTCGCCTTTGTGGATACCCCACTGCTGCAGCGCGTGGACCGTTCCTGCGACGTTGCGGCGAAGGTCGGACGAAGAAATCGGCACCCACGCGCCGGTTTCGCGGGAAAGCATGGCGCGGTCGAGATTATGCGCGGTGGCAGCGAAGAAGATGTCGTTCAACGTACTGAGGCTCATCGCTCTGGAAGTGGAAACGGGTCTGCCAGCAATGTACTGTTTATTGGCTGCCTTCGGCAATGTGAAAGGTCTGAGGTGGGGTACTGACTAGCGTCCTTGCAGAAAATTTAATCTGCCGGAAACTGCCCGGCGGGTCCACCGCGGAATGTTGGAACTTTTTTGCGCGGGCTCGCGTAGCTAATTATGACACGGCGCCACGCATGGAAGACGAGGTCGAACTGGCGCCGGCCTCAGGAGGCACTATGGACGGCAACATTGTGGGATTGGCGGCAGTGATCATGGCTTTTGGAATTCCGATGGCGGCTATGTATACATTCTTCCGCGTTCGGAAACTGCGCAGCGAGGAGCGGTTGGCGGCGATTGCTCGCGGCGTGGATGTTCCGATGCAACCGGATCTTTCCGAGGGAGCACGTTCGCGGCGCTCGGGAATTCTGCTGGTAGCCGGGGCGATCGGCTATATCGTCACCTTCACTTTGATCGGACGCCATGAACCCGACGCGATGACCGCGGCCACTCTCGGCGTGATTCCGCTGGCGATTGGAATCGGCTTCTTCATTGACCACGCGTTAATTCGAAGAGATGCGCGAGCGCAGTAAGGTCTGCGCGTCAGCCGCTCAAGAGCCGGAGACGAACTTGTACTGAGCGTCGGTCAAGGGCACGACGCTCAGCCGTCCCTGCCGGACCAGCGGAGAATCGGCGAACAGCTTGTGCGCCTTGATCTCGGCCAGCGTCACGGGCTTGGGCAGCGGCTTGCCGGCTTTGATCTTCACCAGGGGAGTCTTCGCGTCCGCGGCGTCCACCGAGACTACGGTCGCAGTTCCTACCGCGCTTTTCTCGTCTCCGGTGTGGTAGATGACCAGGCGCTCGCCGGGCTTCATTTCGCGCAGGTGTTTGACGGCGGCGGGATTGGTGACGCCATCCCAAGTGGTGGTGTTATCGCGCTGAAGATTGGCGAAGGAATAAACCGTAGGCTCGGTCTTAAGAAGATAGTTCATGCGCAGAATTCTACTCGAAGAGAACTCTCTAGTTTCCGGTCTCTAGTTTCAGAGTCGCGACCCAAAGCCCGAAGCCCGTCTTTCTCATTGCGGCTTGGCACTGGGATTGGGAGGCGGCGTCTTGTCGTCTTTCTTCTCATCCTTTTTAGCATCTTTATTTTCACCGGGATGATCCTGATAAATCGAATACTGATCTTGAGGATGTTTCAGTTTGATGGTGAGGTCCAACTGAGCCTTGTCGACGTCGTAGTCCTCGCCGAACGTCTGGAATCCCGGAGCCAGCACCTGTACGCGCAGCTTGCCGTAAGGAATGCCATCGAAGCTGGTCTTGCCGTCGGCGTCGGTCTTGAGTTCGAGTCCGCCCCGGCTCTGCTGGCCGTGAGTGTTGACGGGATGCATGATCACGGCGGCGTTGCGCACGGGCTTTCCGTTATCTTCCTTCACGATCAGGAAATTCATGACCGCAGTGGGATCGGTGTCCGGAGTCCGCTGTGCGGCGGCAGTTCCAAGTAGTGCGAGCGCTGCGAGCAGCCATATCAACGGCCATTTCACATTTGCCGATTTCATATCTGGACATTCTAGCCGCTCCGCAGGGCGGAGGAAAGTTTCGGCTCCGCACGTGCCCCTACTTTGCGCGGGATCCTTCGCTTCGCTCAGGACGACAATTTTCCAGCGGAGTGACTTTTTTGTTCTCTCTTCATGCTGGGAGCAAGTTGCACCAGATCGCTCGCGACCCGCGCGGTATTGTGACGCGCGACTCCCGCTTCTTCCAGGTAGTCTCCCATGACCGGAATCACGCCGAGAGCTTCGATGGCATCGAGATCGGCCACGATCTGGCAAGCGCCCTCAAGCGCGTACTTGGCCTTGAGTTGGTTTGAGATGGGAGTGCGATTGATGAGCGCGTAGTCGAAAATCTGCCGGTGCGCATGGCGATTCAAAGCGCGGATGTGGTCTGCTGCCGTAAGCCCCAAGCTTTCATTTGCCTGAGTCATCAGGTTGCAGACGTAAACCTTGGTGGCCGC
>JBEKJF010000515.1:0-2950 GCA_050011375.1 Candidatus Sulfotelmatobacter sp. | reverse complement strand
TCGTTCTTCTCCGTGTCTCAGTGTCTCCGTGGTAAAAGCCCTACCCCAGCTTCGCGGTCATCGAGATCTTCGCGTTCAGCACTTTCGATACCGGACAGCCCTTTTCTGCCGCCTCCGCATATTTCTGAAATGCGGCCGCATCGGCTCCCGGAACTTTCCCTACGACATCAATATGGCTCGCTGTAATCGTCCAGCCTGAATCGAGCTTCTCCATGGTGAGGGTCACGTTCGTGCTGATGCTCTCCGGCGTCAGATTCGCGCCGCCCAGTTGAGCAGAAAGCGCCATCGAGAAGCACGCCGCGTGCGCCGCCGCAATCAACTCCTCCGGATTGGTGCCCGGCCCATTCTCAAACCGCGAAGTAAACGAATACTGCGTATCCTTCAAAACGCCGCCGGGTGCCGAAATCGTTCCCTTTCCGTCTTTTAATCCGCCCTTCCACATTGCGCTTGCCTTGCGTTCCATTCCGTTCTCCTTATTTCGCCAGAATTATGAACAGAAATTAAGACCCTAGACATTGTAGATGTAGATTCGCCGCCGTGTCAGGCGTAGGTATAGTGCAAAAAATTTCACACTCAGTAGAAATCGGAGCAACTCAAGTAAAAACCGCACCCGGGACAGCTCAACTTGCACCGGCTCTCTTTCAATTCCGTGGAGCAGTTCGGACAAAAGCGTTCCGGATGCCCCAAATGCCTCTCCATCTCGGGCATTGCTGCCAGTTTCGTTTCGCCCGCGCTCGCTTGCGAAGATTGCCGTCCGCTTGCGCTCATCCGCGAGAACATAAACCTCACGCACGTTGGCGCGCAAGTGGAAAACCGGCTTCTCCCCAACTGGATTCCCAGAACCAAAATTTTTCTTGCTCACCTCATAAATCTTCATCCTTCCACAGGCCCTTGTGCGCTATGATGCCTTTGCATTGAGAGCGTAGTCCAGCTGGCCATGGACGCCGCTCTTGGCCTTCCCCCAGGAGGTAGTAGATGTATCGGCCCTATTCGAGTTCCTTGACGGACCCACGTCCGATCATGGACGTTCAGTCCATGATCCGCAATCTGGCTCAGGATTTCGTCACCTCTTTCAACACCGGTAACTACGACCAGGTTTCCGCCCTGTTCGCGCAGGATGGCGTACTCATGGTGCCGCGGCACGATACAGCCCACGGCCCGAAGGCCGTGGAGCGTCTGCTACACCAGATCGGCGAAGCCGGGTTCGAAGATCTCCGCCTCGAAACCGTCCGTGTCGAAGCTTCCGGCGACCTTGCCATGGAGATTGGCCGCTACACCGTCAGCATCCGCCAACACGATGGCTCCGTCCTCGTCGACCGTGGCAAGTACTTGAAAGCATGGCGACGCCTGGGCGTATGGCTCATCGTCGCCGATTGCTGGAGCAGCAGCATGCCTGTGCCGTTCAACACGCACGGCGAGATCGAGCATTTTCCGGCGGCTTAGAGGCCGCGTTTTATAACCGGCACCGGATGAGGCCCTAAGCCGTTCCGTGAGGGTCGAAGTCTGTATTTATCGAGGGGGTTTGATCCCGGCTCAGGTCCCTGAGGCGAGCATTTCGCAGACGCGGCGCACCATTTCGCGCTGGCTGCCATCGAGCGTGAGGAACTCAAACCCGTAGCGTAGACCCTGGCGGTAACGCACGATGGCCCGCACTTTCAATGGATAGGGACTGAGGGGCAGAGGGATTTCGAGGGAAACGATTTCGCCCCGTTCAAGATCTCCCGTGAGAGTAGCGCCGATGCCATCCTGGCCAAGTTCCGTGGAGCGTCCCCAACAACTGCGGAATTCACCGTCCTGAAACATGCGAACCTGCATGCGGGCATCGACAGCAAAACGCGGGAAACGGCGGGCATAGGAAGAAGCCGGCTTTTGGGTCGCGAGTTTTTTGCCGGTTGCAGACATTTTTGAATCAGTGGTCAGTGCTAGTGGTCGGTGGTAGTCGGTGGTCAGTGAGGCCCCTCTTCACCTCTGACTATGGTGCCGATTCCTCTGAGCTTTCGTTGCGCGCCTGCGCCTTACCAGACGCCTGTGGCCCGGCAGGATCCGGTCTTAACTGACCACTGACCACTGACCACTGGCCACTGTTTTTCTAGTTCCCATGCAACAAATAGCCGGGTTCCAGCGGGAGCTTGCCTGCGACCTTTACCACCGCCACGCTGCTGTTGATCGAATAGACATCCACAACGCCGATGGCTCCGGGAACCGAGGCAACTTTGTTAACGAGTTCGTCGTCGGAGGTGGCGACCAGGATTGCGGGATGCGTGGGGCGTCCGCGGTTCGAAGTAGCGATGAGACCGTCGACTTCGCTTTCGGACATGCCATAGACCTTTTCCAGCACCACCTTCATCGCGGGCACCGACGGAGAGCGCATCACAAAGGTGACCGGCTTGCCATCGGGCCACCGGTTGGTCTGCGCTTTGCAAATTTTCACCAAGTCCGGAAGAGTGATGGTGCCCACCGGATTGGATTTGTTGGAAACCAGCGCAAGGTCGCGCGCCGACGCCAGGGAGCCGCCGATCACGAACAAGGTGAGCAATAATCTGGAAACGCGCAGAAGTTGTCGGTGAAGCACTCTTCGTCTCCGCAGGAGCCTGAGGCTCAGAAGCATTGTGCTCGAATGTTGCGCATACATTAAAGGTAACTAAGGTCACGCAGCTAGGCGCGAAGCGAGACAGCGAGGAAAAACAACGGGCGCGGCTGAGTGGCCGCGCCCGATTGTTTACAGTAACGGTTATTTTACTTCTGCTTCCGGTGAAGGGAGCGTGCCCGAACTAGCGGTCGCGGAACGAGCATGTGAGAGCGAGTCGCCACTAGCGGGGCAGTCGCGGCAGCATTCTGCAGTACGAATACTCCCGTGGAAACTTGGCCGTTGGTGTCAGACTCTATGAACGGGAACGTGTTTCCGTCCACAGTATAGAAGGTAATACCGAATCCGCCGTTTAGGGTCGCA
>JBEKJF010000514.1:0-2956 GCA_050011375.1 Candidatus Sulfotelmatobacter sp. | reverse complement strand
CACCGCGCCGCAAGGCCACAATCGAATCCGTATCCAGATCCAGATGCCGCGCCAAATCCACGCCGTACGATGCCAGCCGCTCGCAGTGGCCCTCTGTATAAGGGTCGCGACTCTCCACGGCCAGCCCCAGCGTGCACAGCACCGAATCCGCGGTCTCCAGTTCGTCCGTGAATTCCTTCACCCGCAGCAGCGACTTCACCCGCGCCGTCAGTTCCTCGGCCAGCACCGGCTTATTCAGGAAGTCGTCCGCGCCGGCTTCGATCCCGCGGACCTTGTCCGAGCTGTCACTCAATCCCGTGATCAGCACAAACGGGATCAGCCGCGTTGCCGGATCAGCCTTCAGTTCACGGCACAACTCATATCCTGACTTTCCGGGCATGCGCACATCCGACAAAATCAAGTCAGGCGCGTGCCGCCGCACCTCGGCTTCGGCCTGTTCCGCATTCGCCGCCGTCACCACGTCGTAGCCGCGCTGCGCCAGCAATTGGCTCATCAGCCCGGCAATCGTGGGATGGTCATCCACCACCAGGATGCGTGCAGCTTGCCGTCGCATGGCCAACAAAGTCATACTCTGATCAGAACCCGTTTCTCGATGTGGAGTTGTACGGCTCTCACCGCTGACCACCGGACGGGAATCGTGAGGAACACTCATTGCGCAGGGCTAAGCCTTCAATTCTACTGCAACTCCAGAGCGGCGGTATCGTCGCAGGACGCAGCGATACGGGTAAATCGCACCATTTTCGCGTGCGCTATCCCACTTCGGAACCCGCTTCGAAATCATTCGAGATTTGTGACCTCTAACCTTGTACTCCATACCGTACTCTGCTTAACCTGAGCCATGATCCGCATCTTGCAATCCAGCCTCCGGATAGCTTTGCTGCTTCTAGTTCTCACGCCAGCAACCGCCGGCGCCGTGACAAAACCTCACGTGATCACTTTCGGCAAGTGGACTACCGTCCAGTTGTCACCCAACACAGCGGCAGCTGACGACAAGCCGCTTACCTTAAAAGTTCGGCCACTCCTCGTTGACGCACGCGTCAAAGAATTCACGCTAGGCTCCGCTCACGATGTAACCGACCGCTTGTTCGTAGTCCGCCGCGCCTTCCGCATCAACGACAGCCTCCCCCAGGAACCCGCATCGCTCCCGCACTGGCAATGGCAGCCGGGCGGATGGCTTCTAGTGGACCGCACCACCGGCCACATATCGCCGCTCAATCTTCCTGAGTTCGATGCTTTCTACTCCGCTGCGAGTTGGTACCGGGATTACGCCGCCTACTGCGGCGTCTCGGATGATGGACGAAAAATCTTTGCTCTCGTGGCGCAGATCAATCGACGCAAGCCGATCGTGAAGTGGCTCGTAGGAGAAGTGAAAGCGGAAGCCGACACTCAGCAGATTCCCGATTCAGCCTGCAAAGTACCGGACTGGCAGCGATCTCCCGCCCGCGTCACCTTCGAGGCAAGCCCGTCGACAAAGCGGACCTATGTGATTCGCGGCCACTCCGTCGATTTGGCGACCAGCGAGGAAGAGGACGAAGAAGCCGCGAAATAGACACCAACCGGTCTTCTCACTGGACATATCGCATTGCTAATCCATCCCTTCGGGTCTGTCCCCCCGCGTGATGTGAACCGAAGCGCGCGTCGTTTCCCAGTCGATCGTCAGCGTGCAATCTTCGGCGCCCATCTTGTCGTATTCGATGACGAGGTTCTCCACCGGCGGGTCAATCCTGGTAACGGCCATGTCTACACGGATGAGTTCGTCGCTCTCGTATTTGTACGGGATACCCCACTCGCCCGTTTTCTTGTTGATGATCAGAGTCCACTTGTCGCCATCGGGCACGGTAAACATCGTGTAGCTGCCCGCCGGTACGAGCCTGTCGTGAACTTTCACATCGGAGGTCGCGACGAAGGTTGTGGCTTCGTTGGCCCCGGTGCGCCAGACCGCGCCGAAAGGCACGAGTCCGCCGTAGATCTTGCGGCCCTTCATGCGCGGACTCGAATAGTCGGTCTTGATGGTCTTGCCTCCGCCGAGATCGCACGTGGTTGAGGCAGGGGGACTGTCTTTAGCTCCGCCCATCTGAGCGAAACTTGCAGTAGCCAACAGGGTGAGTAATGTAGCAAGGACAATTACTTTTCGCATTGAGTCTCCAGGTAAAAGCATTCTACCCGGTATCGACGGTTGGAGAAAATCAGGCCGTTACACTCAAGTGCCCAGCACAACAGGGCAATGATGAGTGTTAAGGCGATGCGTCACCAGTTAACGCTGATTGGCACGTTCAGTTAAGGCCGGTGACAGTGAAGGGCCTTGTTTTGTGGGTTGATACATCGAGTAAATAGAACTCCCCTACATTCGGTGTACCGTGCCAAGCTGAATGCCACTTTTGGAAAATAGCGGTTTTGCCATCTGGAAAAACACACAAATCACTCGCAAAACCGTTTCCAGTTGTGAGCCTGTCGAGAAGCCCAGTGGCGATTTCTAGACGATAGATGTCGTAATCGAAACCATGCTTACCGTTGCTCGCAGCCATGAAGAGGATGTTCTTGCCGTCGGGAAGGTATTGAGGATTCGCAAAGATTGGGCCGCCTCCAGGTTCTCCGGGCACGTGCGGTTGAAGCGACAGAGTAGGCCTCTCGGGATGTGCGAGTGAATAAACGGCGATCCGATGCGGGCCGTCAAACCCTTCGGTCAGCAACACCATGCTCTTTCCATCGGGAGCAATGGAGGGTTGGCTGATGTGATAGAAGTTTTCATGGGTTAGTTGCCGCACGTCGCTCCCGTCAAGATGCATCGAGAAAATGTCCCATTCGTGGTAATTAGGTGGCGGATAGGATCGAGCGAAATAAATCGTCGTTCCTGTGGGGGCAAATGTCGCGTAAAGGTTAGCTGTACCGGATTCGGCAAAAGAGCGAGGACTTGAGCCGTCCACGTTCATGACTACTATCCGCTGATGCCCATCTG
>JBEKJF010000513.1:0-2960 GCA_050011375.1 Candidatus Sulfotelmatobacter sp. | reverse complement strand
GCCGAAGATGTCGACATCAAGATCGAAGCCAAAGATCTGCGCATTGATACGTTCTGCTCCTCAGGTCCGGGCGGGCAGTCAGTGAATACGACGTACTCTGCCGTGCGCATCACGCATATTCCAACGAACACCGTAGTGAGTTGCCAGGACGAAAAGTCGCAGATCAAGAACCGCGAGAAAGGCATGCGCGTGCTGCGCTCCCGCCTCTACGAAATCGAAATGGAAAAACAGCAGTCAGCGCTGGCCAAAGAGCGCAAAGCCATGGTCGGCTCCGGCGACCGCAGTGAGAAAATTCGCACCTACAACTTCCCGCAAAACCGCCTCACCGACCACCGCATCGGATTTACCATCCACCAACTCGAACAAGTGATGGACGGCAAGCTCCAGCCACTGATCGAAGCGCTGACCACGCACTATCAGGCAGAAAAATTAAAGCAGGAAGCTACGGCGGCTGTATAAAAAGGAAAAGAGCAGCCTACCGGGACGAGGTTCTTGGTCGCAAGGTAACCGCAGGAAGAGAATCCGTCTCGAGTGTGGCTAAGTCCAGGATTTCGGACGCGTGTTGGATGTCAATTCCAACGATCTTTCCCTTCGCATCCACATCGATGACCACGCCGTCTTGAATCTCTCTGGAGTCGGCACTAGGGCGCGAGTTCAGGTCGATGTACAGCGAGTCAGTTTCGCCGTCATAGTTCAGTTTCATAAGCTATCCGTCACGACGATGCCTCGAAATCCCGGTCGGGGAAGGCATTGTGCACTGTCTCACCATCCGCCAAGGTGACGACCCGCAGCGCGCGATTTCCGAACTCTGGCACCGTTCCCCACCACCTGATTCGCCCGTCCGGTTGCACTGCGCGGGCAATGGGGTTGGCCAGAATCCTCTCGCACCACTCTTCCCGGATGTAAGGTCTCTTGCGCAATACTTGCTCGCGAAAGTACCGGGTCGTTTTCATGCCCTCCCACTATCCTGGGCTTACTTCGTTCATTATACTGTTGGCGACAAATTCTAATTTTGTTTCAAGGCCGGAATCCGATGTCGAACGTTTGCTCGATCCTCATCGACTGTCTCACCGATCGTTACACAGCCAACGCAGCCAGAATCCGCGAACTCGCCGCGCCCCTGACAAATGCCCAATTCTGGTCAAAACCTTTTCCGTTCGGAAACAGTTTCGGTCACCTCGTCCTGCACCTCACCGGTAATCTGAATTACTACATCGGTGCACAGATTGCGAAGACTGGCTACGTGCGTGATCGCCCGCGCGAATTCCACGATCCAAATCCTCCATCGAAAGATGAGGCCCTAAAAAACTTCGACGACGTTTTGCAGATGGTTCTCCAAACCATCCGCGCGCAATCGCCGGAAGATTGGTCGTCGGAATATTCAGGCGTCGGCAGCGACGCCAAAATGCGCATCGACATCGTGGTCATTTGTGCCGCCCACATGCAGCACCACATCGGCCAGATGATCTACTTAGGTTACGAAATCGCGCGTACGTCCTAAGGCCGTTCTCATTGACGGGCGAAAATTTTACGGGCGAATACGAGGTTCGTCCACGCGAGAAACAACCCCGCGCGCGAATCCGGCACCGAAGCTCATCATGCCCTCTCGCCCCATGAAGTACACGCGCTCATTACTTGCCCTCGCAGGCTTCGGCCTGGCAACTGCCGGTGCCGCCTGGTATGGCGCCCGCTACAGCCGCAGCGGAGCTCGCAGCTCCTGGTACCGCTCGCTCAACAAGCCCAAGTTCACTCCACCGGATCAAGTTTTTCCCGTGGTCTGGACCACTCTCTACGCCCTGATGGCCTGGTCGGGATACCGCGTCTGGAGCGCCGCTCCATCGCGCCAGCGCAATGCCGCGCTGCGCCTGTGGATGTCGCAACTCGCTGCCAACGCCAAATGGTCGAAGCTATTTTTTGGCGAACATCGCCCCGGGCTCGCGCTGGCCGACATCATCGCGCTCGAGGGAACCATCTTGTCTTACATTACTGCGGCGCGAAAAGTAGACCGAGCGGCCGCCAATGCATTCATTCCCTATGCCGCCTGGGTGGCATTCGCCACCGTGCTGAACGCTGAATTCGCGCGCCTCAACCCGCACGCGGCGGCCGCCTGATCTGCACGCGGTGTGATCTTCACCTCGGCTGCACAACGATGTGTTGAAATGGTGAGGTGCCGCCGCAACTCAAAGACGCTCTAGCCGGAGCGGTCGCGCGCCTGACTGCCGCCGACGTTCCCTCGCCGCGGATGAATGCGGAATTACTGTTGACCTTCACTCTCGATTGCGACCGCGCCTATTTTTTTGCCCACCCAGAGCGCGTACTCACTCAGGATGAAATCGTTCGCTACGACCATGCCCTCGCCGAGCGTTCCCGCGGCGTTCCAGCGCAGTACATCACCGGCCACCAGGAATTCTGGGGCATGGATCTCATCGTCACGCCAGCGGTGCTGATTCCGCGCCCGGAGACCGAACATGTGATCGAAACTGTGCTGGAATTGCAAGCGCCGGCGTCCGGCGTCCGGCATCCGGCGGACGGAAGCCAGAAGCCGGAAAGCGGGAGCCGGATTGTCGACGTGGGTACCGGCTCTGGTTGCATTGCTTTCGCTCTCGCGAAAGAATTGAAAGACGCGGAAATCTACGCCACGGACATTTCCGCCGCCGCGCTCGAAATCGCCCGCATCAACGCCGTCCGCAATCAACTCGAAAGCCGCATTCAATTTCGCGAAGGTGACTTGCTTGCGGGCTTTGAAAACGATTCCTTCGATTTCATCGTCTCCAATCCGCCGTACGTCGGCGAATCGGAAGCAGACGATGTTCAGCTCGAAGTCCGCAAATTCGAGCCGCGCAACGCAGTCTTCGCCGGACCCAGAGGAGTTGAGGTGATCGAGCGTCTGATTCCGCAAGCCCATGCCGCACTCAAGCCCGGCGGCTGGCTGATCATGGAAATCAGCGGGACAATTGCTG
>JBEKJF010000512.1:0-2970 GCA_050011375.1 Candidatus Sulfotelmatobacter sp. | reverse complement strand
GGCGGCGTGCTCTACGGCGAGGTCACCGCTGCTCTCTATGAAAGCCAGCAACGGCCGCTCGTGATGTCATTCATGGCTGGCATGGGAGGTGAGGCCATCGTGTTGAAAGAATTTTATTGGATGACGGAAAAAATGCTGGATGCGCAGCGGCGTGGCAAAATCGAAAAGCGCACCCACTGGGTTGGATTCGAAGAATGAGATTTTCGGGCCCCAGGCCCCGCGATTGGAGAACTAATATGGCAACCATTGAAGTGGAACGGCAGCTGCTGCCGATTCTCGGCAGCCCGAACCAGGGAGCGCGTTTCTATAACCCTGAACTACCGTCGAGCGAGCCGTTTGTCCCCGGTCACCGCACCTGTGCAGGTTGCGGACCCTCCATCCAATACCGGATGACGAGCAAAGCCGCGGGCGACAACACGATCCTCGTCGGTCCGACCGGCTGCATGTACGTCGCGAACAGTTCGTATCTGTGCACGCCCTATAACGTGCCGTGGGCGCACACGCAGATTGGCAGCGCCGGCAGCTTCACGGCGGGCGTAGCCGCGGCGTATGAAGCCATGATCCGCAAAGGCAAGTGGAAGGGCAAGTTCCCGAATATTATTTGCGAAGCGGGCGACGGCAGCGCTTCCGATATCGGCCTCGCGTCGATTTCCGGAGCGCTCTATCGCAATCACGATTGCCTGATCATCTGCTACGACAACGAGCAGTACGCGAACACCGGCATCCAGGCCTCGTCGCGCACGCCCTATGGCGGCATGACAACGTTCTCGCCTCCCGGCCCGCTAGTTCCAGAAGGCAAGAAACTATTCCCCAAAGATCTCGCGCGCATGATGGCCGCTGGTCATCCGCATTGCTATGTGGCGACGGCAAGCGTGGGCTATCCCATCGACCTGATGAACAAAGTTCGCAAGGGACTCAATCACAAAGGCGCCGCGTACCTCATGGTCTACACGCCCTGCCAGAAGGGCTTCGTCTACGAGACACCGCGCTCGATTGATCTCGGCCGTCTGGTCGTTGAATGCGGACTCTATCCCATGTGGGAGTGGAATCCAGAGAAGCGAGCGTTTGATTACAGCTTCCGTCCCGCAAGCATGCGCCCGGTGTCTGAGTACCTGAAGTTGCAAGGGCGCTTCGGCCATCTTCACGCCGAGCACATCGCCACCTTGCAGAAGTTCGCCAACGAGCAATGGCGCATGATGGGAGTCGAACTGCCCGAGGCATTGATCCACGCCGCGGATGCGAAAAACCTTGTCAACATGGCCTCGGCAGCAGAAGCCACGGCCGTAGCGGAGACCGTATGATCAAAGAAACGACCACTACTAATCCTGGTGACCCGGAAGTCGAGCCCGAAGGACAGGAAAGTTACATAGTCACTGAGGGCAAGAAGCGCGGCGCCACGCGCGACGTGCGGCCAGAAGCGGCTTACGACCGCTTCTATACCGTGCTGCGCGTGCACCCGGGGGACGCGATTCTCACCAACAACTGGCATACCAACGAAGTGCTCGACCACGCACGCAACAACTTCGAAGGCGTCACGTTTGCGATGCGCACGCTGGAGGCCTGGGGTGCGATGATCGAGAACGATCAGCGCGCCTACTACACCGCCGGCGGGCGAATCTGGGTCATGGATCTGGAACCCTGCGCGGCCAAGAAACCGCGACTGCCCGGTACCGGTCCCGGCAAGAAGTAAGCATAACTTTGCGCCGCATCCTGCTCATCGACGACACGCCGGAGATCGCCGAGCTGCTCACGTTCTCGCTGAGTGATCTCGGCTACGCGGTCCTCTCGGCGGGTTACAGTACCGCAGTCAACGAGTTGATTCAGGAGCAGCGCGCCGATGCGCTCGTGCTCGACTGCTCCGCCTTCGAGATGAGCGAGGCGCTCTTCGACAGCGTGCGCAGCCATCCCGGTCACGCCGAACTTCCGGTCGTGATCATCAGCGACACGCCAGAAAAAGCGGACGTCAGCTTGCGTTCCAGGAAAGCGCAAAAAGTGTTATTGGTTCCAAAACCATTCACCGGGACTCAGGTCGCAAGAGCGCTCGCGCAGTTGCTGGAATAAATATGCCGTTGTGGAGCATGGACGAGTGGCAGTTCGTTGAGCGCGAGGTCGTCACCGACCCCAAGGGCCGCCATTGGACTGTAGCTTTAATGGATGTGCTGGGACAAGAAGGCGATCCCGACATGCCGAACAAGTTGCTGGAACTGCAGTATTCCTCCGGTCGCTATTTCACACTCGTCTATTCGGAAAGCGGCGCGCTTCAAAGGGAGCGCGGTTACGCCTCGCTGCCCGAAGCCACCAACGCCTACGGCAACCTGCTCGTGGCCGTAATCGACGGCAGCCTCGATCCATCGCAGCCTGTCTTCCGCCAGGATCTGGAAGATTAACGCAAAAGTAAACCGCTGCATGAAATATGTGCCGTGGAAGAGCGGCGCTTTCAGCGCCGCGTAAAGCCCAGAGTTAATGCGGGCTTCAGCCCCTGCGGTCGACTATCGCCCCGGATCCAAATCCCTCATCACAACATTCAGCACCTGCCCCGTCGTGCGCGCGTCACGCTCGGAAATCTCCGCGCTCGAATCCGCCTGAGCCTCATCGCGATAAGCCCGCGCCACCGCCGGCAACCGCGCGCATCCACCACGAATCAATCCCGCGCGCTCTGCAACCGTGAGCCGCGTTTCAAACGACCAATCGGCAATCTTGTCTGCCGGCGCTCCTGACTCAATCAGTGCGCTCAGTCCCTTGTGCTCCAGCGCATCAGTCACTATAGCTTCAAGAATTCCACAAGAAGTGCGGAGTGCCAGGTCATACTCCCCGTGCTCGAGCGCGCGCCGGCTGTCGAGAAAAGCCTGCTCAACCACGGGCCGCAACTCGGAGTTGTGGACGAATTCAAACCGGCGCGGAGGCGGCTGCGCCGAAGATGCGGAAATGACAGCTGCTTCTCCCGTCTGAGTGAGCGAGGCAATGGCCTGG
>JBEKJF010000511.1:0-2972 GCA_050011375.1 Candidatus Sulfotelmatobacter sp. | reverse complement strand
TGGCGGGACTGGTTTCGTGGCAGCAGTTCTCGCCCGTCCAGATGGTGATAACGCGTTTGTCGCCGTCCACAACCGTCGTCACCAACTGGTCGCAGGATATTGTTTTGATCCCGCCCTTTTCTTCTGGATCGCGCAGTGGGAGGAAAACCGCGCTCGAGCCTACGCTCCATGGAACAAAAGAACCAGAGTTCGTGGCGTTGAGTTCGGTACCAGTCCGATGCCGCTCGGGCTCGCCCACGCTCGCGAGATGGGCCGTTTGTTCGACACACCCGTGCTTCGTTCCATTGCGGAGGGTTCGTGCCTGCAGGCGCAGTATGATTTGTTCGTCCATCCGACCCCATCGCAATGGACAGAGATCAAAGATGTTCGCCAAACGGAGCACGCTTTGGTTGTACGCGGGAACGGCGATGAGGAAATCAAGCTGCAACGCGGCAATTGACAGCGTTAGTCTTACTGCAAGCCATGGGTGTGCAGGAAAGCGCCGATCTTCTGATAAGCATCTTCCAGTTCTGCATCCGTAAATTGCCCGTGACCGCCGCCTTTGATCGTGACCAATTCGTTCGGCACGCCTGCCGCGGTGAGGGCCTGATGCAGTCGCGTCGACTGATCGTAAGGTACAACGGGATCTGCGTCTCCGTGAATACTTAGGATCGGCGGCAGTCCTGCGCGAACATAGGTAAGTGGCGAGACGCGCTTTGCAATCGTGAGTGCGTCGGGCTGACTTCCCATCCACATTGCCGCGTAGCTTTTACGATTGCGGCCCTCCACCAAGTCGGTTACGTCACTAATGCCATACCAATTGATGATTGCGGCTACTTTGAGCTTTTCGGTTCCGTCGCAATTGTTATCGAGGCCCGTGCCTTCGGACAGCATCCCGGTGATTAAAGATAGATGTCCGCCGGCGGAGTGACCGGTCAAGACAATGCGATCGGTGTCGATGTTGTACTGCTTGGCATTCCTCACCGCCCAGCGCAGAGCGCAACGGCAATCCGCCACGGCTGCGGGCGCGAGTGAAACATCTGCCATGCGGTATTCAACGTTGATGACATTCCAGCCCATCTCCAGGTACGGCAAGAAGAGAAGTGTCGCGCCAGTGCGATCGCCGAAGATCCATCCACCGCCGTGGTAATAAATCAAAGTCGGAGCGGCTGCCTTTGCATTCTTGCGCTGCCACACATCAAGCTTGAGCGTGTAATTGTTCGCCACGCCATAAGTAATATTAGGCTGAATCGAGTATTGTTCCGCAACCGTTGCGGCCCAGCGCGCAGTCGCCGAAAGTGCCGTCGTCTTATCCTGAGAAAGAACCGGGAACGAGCACAACCAACAAAACAGCAGGATGAGAAAGAATCTAATCGCTGATTTCATTGAGCCGTCAGCCCTCCGATAAAAATCGAAATTCCTGTCAGGCGTTTGTGCGCACATAGGCCTTGATCGTGGCGCATTCTTTTCCTTCGGAAGGGCCATGCGGGCGAATGACATAATCGCCCACCGCAGCAGGCACAATGAAAGTTTCCGCGTAGTGAACGATGAATGGGAAAAACTGAGCGGTGGGGCTCTCAACCACGGCCTCGCGCCCTTCGCAAAGATTCAGGACATTCACGCCCTCGCTCGTGGAGTGACGGACCGGCGCGGTGAACCAGTGCCGCCGTGTCTCGATGAACTCACGTTCGTGGAGCCCGGTGCGCTCTTCGCGCCAGCCAGGGCCGTTGCCGACGGGATCGACAACCTTGATCAGATTTTTCTCGACCCACTGTGTTGTGCGGTCCCACTGGATATTTCGAAACCCATGCTGAAGATGGATTGGTCGCGGGATGCCGTCCAGTCCGAGCCGCCCCCAGTCCCACATTTTGAAAGTGAAGATATACGGGGTCGCGCTTATTTCAAGCACCATGCTGTTCTTGCCCGAGCAGTGTGGAGTTCCGGCGGGAATCAAAAAGTGGTCGTGCTTTTTGGCGGGAAAACGGTTGATGTATTTGTCGGCGTCAAATTGGATTGTGCCCTCCTGCGCCTGGAGTAAGTCGGCCATCATCTGCTTGTTATCGATGTTCTCTTGCAGGCCCAGGTAGACACACCCTCCCTCCCCCGCATCCAGAAGGTAGTAACTCTCATCCTGGGTATAGTGCATTCCAAACTGCTGCTGAATGTACTCGGTCAGCGGATGCACCTGAAAGGAGAGATTACCGCCCTCCATCGTATCGAGAAAATCGAAACGGATCGGAAACTCGGTTCCAAAACGCGCATGCACAGCCTCGCCGAGCAACTCATGCGGATGTTGAAACACCAGGTTAATGGATGGAATCTCTACCTTCACATCGCCGAAGCCAAGCAGAAGACTGTTCTCTTCCGGCACGCAATCAAAGCACCACGCGTAATTCTCGGCCTCCCGCGGCAAATCGCACACTTCTTTCATCCACTGCCCGCCCCAGGGCCCAGGATCGAAGAAGGGAACTACGCGAAACGGCCGGTGCGCCGCATTATTCAATCCCTGCAGATGCTGCTGGCCACTGATCATCTTTGGCAGGTCGCGCCGATTTGTGTCCAGCAGGAAATCAAGTTTTGGAATCAGATTCTTCTTCAAGCGGTCGGCGACCCGCCAGTCGACAAAGTAGGCCCGTTTATACTTCGCCTGTGGGCGTTCTGTGCAATTCTGCAAGCCCAGGTTCGTCACTTCACCGGAACGCTGGCGCTGTTGGATCTCCCACCTCGCCATGTCGCAATAGACCAGCAGGTCCCACTGCCCTGCAAGAAGGCTGGCGCCCGTGCCAATCACAAGAATAGTGCCCGATGCCTGCTGCAGGCGGCTCCGTTGTTTTGCGAGCTCGCGCTCATCCAGGAATTCTGAGAGTTCGTACTTGCCCATGAAGGCAAACACAGGATCATCGCCTAAATCGCGGGCGCACAGGGATTGAATGGCGCTCTCCGGTAAGTAACACTCAGCAGTGCGCAGCACGATTTCAGGCTGCAGTGCGTTC
>JBEKJF010000510.1:0-2980 GCA_050011375.1 Candidatus Sulfotelmatobacter sp. | reverse complement strand
ATTCGAGAAGGGATTGAATATTCTGCGGCCGCGCGGCATGATGGTTCTCTTCGGCGGATCGAGCGGAGCAGTGCCCCCGTTCGATCCGATTGTTCTGACTCAGAAAGGATCGCTCTTTCTGACCAGGCCGTCGCTGGGAAATTACATCACAACGCGCGAAGAACTAGTGGCTAGATCGGCCGCAGTGTTCGGCATGATCGCCGCAGGGAAGCTCAAGCTGCGCATCGAGCATACGTATCCGCTGGCGGAAGCACAACAGGCACATCGCGATCTCGAAGGACGGAAGACAACGGGGAAGTTGCTGCTGATTCCGTAAGACAAGAACTTCACAAAAGACGGAGAGTGGGGAAATCTTGACCGTAGCGACTGGCATCGCGGGTCATCAATCGGTCCGCTCTGAGCAATGCGTGCGCCGCGATAATGAAGTCCGCTGGAAGACGCTTCGGAGAACCTCCGCCCGAACGACGACGGCGAATCGCATAAGCTGCGAAGCTGGTTGCTGCCAATCGCCAGACATCGTCTCCCATTTTGAAATCAATCGCGATCGCCATCTCCCCAAGCAATCTTTCAACGCGCTGCGCATCTCCAGTGGGAATAGCCGAGAGTTCCACAAACACTGGCGCGCTCACGACTAGCCCTCCCTCAGCACGCGCCTTTGACAACTGATCGGACATAGTGTCCGCCCACGGTTCTCTCGACCAGAATAGAGAAAGGATATTCGTATCCAGAGCCGTCCTCATTCGTAATCTTTATCGCTTCGCATATCGTCGATCCAAGCTTTTATCCCCTCTTCGCCTCCTGGGAACGGCCCGAGAATTCCGACGTACTTTTCGAAGGGGTTAATTTCGGATCGAATCGGCCGAATGACGGTCCGACCTTCCTCCATCACAAACTCAACGCGGTCCCCCGGCTCCAAACCGAGGCGTTTACGAATTTCTTGCGGAACGGTCACCTGACCCTTGCTGCTGATTGTGCTGGACTTGTTCATCTTTACCGCCTGCCTTTACAGTAAAGATACCAATCTTTACCACCCCAGTCAACTAGTTTTCGGAACTCCTCATGGCCAGTCCGGAAACGCCACCGACATCGGACTTTCCCAGAAATGGCTGTACAGCACAGCGTCGAACTTCTTGATCGGCACACCGTAAGTTTTCGCGAAATGGCGTCCCCAATGCGGACGCCCGCCGTCGGCATCGGCGAAGCCGTATTCGTCCGAAAGATCCCACGAACTAAGCACCTGCCCGGATTTTTTCTTCACGTTCGCGTCAGCAGCCAGCACCGCAACGCCTCGCCCCACAAACAACGGCGTTTCCGAATGCAGAAAGTTGGGGTCTTTTTTCGCCGCATCGCGCCAGTTCTCTTCCTTGACTCCGAAATTCTCCAGCATGGCCTCGGAGCGCAGAAATCCCGGCGTGACGGCGAGAGCTGTGATCTTCGTCTTGCGCAGCTCGTAGGCCATGATCATGGCGAGCCGAATCACCGAAGTCTTCACCAGGTCGTAAAACAGATTGCCGCGGTAGCCGAAAAAATCACCGTCGGTAATTTCGACGATGAGGCCGCTGCTGTGCGTGAGGTTGCTGTGCTCGATCATCAGCGGCGCCAAGTGACGACTCGTAATGATGTGCGAATGCACGGCCTGATTCAGCATGGCAAAGCCGTTATCGAGTGAGACCTGCCAGAAAGTCTTTCCGAATTCCGTCAGCGAGTCGCCGCCCCAAACGTCGTTGACCAGGATGTCGAGCTTGCCCTTCTGTTCGCGCTCGATGCGCGCGGCAAGCTTCTTGACGTCACTTTCCTTCGTATGATCGCAGCGCACGGCGATCCCTGTGCCGCCGCGAGCGGTCACCATCTCCGCAGTCTCGTTGATAGTCTCGCGGCGGCCTTTGGTGGCGGGTTTGCCGCGTACGCTGCGTCCCGTGCAATAGACGGTGGCGCCGGCCTCGCCGAGTGCGCAAGCGATGCCGCGTCCGGCGCCGCGAGTCGCGCCGGCCACGAGAGCGATACGGCCTTCGAGCGGCTTCATGGCGCAGAACATTACAGCAGGCGCAGGAGTCGCTCAACTGCGAAAGGGTCAGCCGGTCATTGTCTTTTGTAATGTTTCGCGTAATCCGGTACGTCTTGCGCTGGATCAAGGCGTGAATCATCAATCGGCGCGCCCGCCGTCATCTCCAGCGGTATAACACCGGCCCAGGTCGGAAATGCGTAGTCCTCTTCGTCATCGATAGCCGGCCCAGTTCGCACCTTCGCCGAAAATTCTTCGATCGGCAATTTCAACACTGAAGTTTGTTTAAGCTCGCGCTCGTTAGGCTGGCGCGCATCGGCCCACCGGCCGGGGAGAATGTGTTCGGAAAGAAGCCGCAAGGCCTCAAGCTTTTCTTCGGCATCTTCCACCAGAGTCGCCTTCCCCAGCACCACCACCGATCGATAATTCATGGAGTGATTAAAGATCGACCGCGCCAGCACCAGTCCATCAAGCAACGTGACGGTGACGCAAACGGGCACGCCGTCTTTCATCTGGCGCAGCATCCGGCTGGCGGCCGATCCGTGAATGTAAAGGCTCGCATCTTTTCGTCCGTAGGAAGTTGGGATCACAAAGGGCTGACCATCGGCGATGAAGCCGACGTGACATAAAAAACCTTCATCGAGAATCTGATACACAGTCTCGCGGTCATAAACACCGCGATGAGCCTCGCGAACCACACGGGTGCGCGGCGTGGGAGCCTGAGATTGGGACATCGGGAAACGAACTCCGGCAAGCGCCAAGAATGGGTGAAGGAAAAGTGTAACACCGGGCTTCGGGCCTCGGCTTTCGGGCTTCGGCTTTCGGCTAGATATCTATAACTCATCCTTCTCTATTGGTTTGGTATGCCGAGCGGTTGATACCGAATTTCGCGATACACAAAACTAAAGGCAACAGCAACGATCAGCAGCGTGATCGGAGTGAAGATGCTGGCTTCCGGCCCGACCCGTGCCGCCGGTG
>JBEKJF010000509.1:0-2982 GCA_050011375.1 Candidatus Sulfotelmatobacter sp. | reverse complement strand
CGAATCGCTTGCGGCCGTCCGCGTTCGGCGATCCTAGCCTCCAATACCCGCGTCACTCTCCGGCTGGCAAAGCTCGTATCCACTTCCAAGGCCAAACACTCCCGCGTATACGGCTGATGAGATAACCGTGTCGGCTCCTCACGGGCGAGTAGACTTGGGAGCGCTCAAGCAACCAAGGCTCGGAGGAAAGGAGCCGAGCGATGATGATTATAGGGTGCGATTTGCACACGCGCTACCAGCAGATTGCGACGTTGGACACGGACACGGGAGACTTGGTGGAGCGGCGACTGGAGCACGAGAGTGGAGAGGCGCGAGCCTTTTACTCTGCGCTGCAAGGGCGGGTGCGAGTGGGGATCGAAGCCACGGGACACACGCACTGGTTCGAGGCGATGCTGGCGGAATTGGGGCACGAGCTGTGGATGGGCGATGCGGCGAAGATTCGGGCGTCGGTGGTGCGAAAGCAGAAGACGGATGCGCGGGACGCGGAACACTTGCTGGATCTGTTGCGCCAGGACCGCTTTCCGCAGATCTGGCGGCCGTCGCCGGCAGAACGGGATTTGCGGCAACTGGTCTGGCATCGGCAGAAGCTGGTGTGGATGCGTGGAGCAGTGAAGAATCAACTGCACGCGCTGGCCATGGGCGAAGGCGTGTGTCGCAAGAAGAAGCTGTTCACGGCGAAAGGACGCAAGGAGTTGGAGGGCCTGGCACTGGGGCCGTGGGCCAGTTATCGGCGGCAGGAGTTGTTGCGGATGTTCGATGAGTTAGCAGCGGCGACGGCCAAGCTGGATCTGGCGGTGGAGCAAGCCGCGAAGGATCAGCCGCTGGCGATGCGGTTGATGACGCATCCGGGAGTGGGGCCGGTAACCTCGCTGGCTTTCGTTTTGATCATTGGGCCGGTAGAACGTTTCGAGCGCAGTAAGCAAGTGGTGAGTTATCTGGGACTGAATCCGCAGGAACACAGTTCGGGCGGCAAGCAGCGGCTGGGAGCGATCAGCAAGCAAGGCAATCCCATGATGCGATCGCTGTTGGTGGAAGCGGGTCACACGGCGGCGCGCTTCGATCCCGCACTGAAACGCATGTATCAACGTTTAAAATTTCGCCGTGGAGCCTCGGTGGCGAAAGTTGCCGTGGCTCGCAAACTGGCCGTGAGGATGTACTGGATGCTGCGCAGCACGGCGGATTATGCGCAGCTGGTTCGCATGCAAGGCAGCCCGTGGGCCACCCTGGTGGAAAACAGCTCATCGCTGGGCTGATTGGGCGCCTTGCCTCCCCGAAGAGTCGGGGAGTCTGAACAACGAATCATGGTCAACAGGACCGAATAGATGGTTGGTGGAACTAGCTTCCACCGCGAGATTCTGAAAGCGAGCTGCGGTTGCGTGAGCAAAAGCAAAAGCAACAGCAAAGTCAAAAACTCTCCACGAAGTAAGAACAAAAACCGGGGACACTCTACGTGTCTCTTGACAACGCCGGCAAGGTTATAGAGGGTGGCCCATCAAGCCGTCCTTTGGATTGAGTGGGGCAATTCCACCACCGGACGCATTCCGCCAATTGGCTCTGTCATCCTGAGCGCAGGAACTGCTTCGCGGAGCGAAGCAGTTCCGAAGTCGAAGAGCCTGCCCTGAGCGAAGCCGAAGGGACCCCTGCACTTCTGATGCCCCCTGTGCTGCCTCAGGGAATTCTCCCCGCGCCGTCAGCATCGCTGGGAACGCCTTGGCGCGTATCAGGAGCTACGTCCGGTTGCCCGTCCGCCCCGAGAGAACACGTTAGTCCCCACGGCATGAGGACAATCTAGTCCTGTTCGCCGGACTAAGTCTGTGACGTGTGAACATCCCCATCCAAGCCAATGCCGGGCCTGAGTCGGCGCCCGCCACATGTTTTCCGTTCTCGAGGTCGAATTAGTATTACAATTTACCCCGCGCCGCGGAACATCGCGTCGCGGAAAGGATCACCGAACTGGAGGGTAGCTCGTTTCGACCGCGTTGATGACGAGTTTTTTACCAATGAGCAACAGCGCGCAGTATTGAGTGCAACTCGGTGAGGAAATACTTAACCGTCGCACGTGCCCTGATGGCTGACATCAACATCACGCAAGCGGAGGCAGATTTCTTAATTGCTATGGAGAAGCATCGACTGGAGGACCGGATTTGGCCATTTCCTGGTCCCGGCGAGCGAATTTCCATTCATTTAACATCGCAGGACAAACGAGAAAACTTTACGCTGGACGTGACGCGATCGCAAATCAAGCTAACGAAAGCCACATATCAGAACAGAGTAAGACAAGCCATTATCCTTATGAGACTGGACATCGACGGGCCACCGCATCGCAATCCTGACGAATCTGAGGTCCCGTGTCCTCATCTTCACATCTACCGAGAAGGCTACGGCGATAAATGGGCAATTGTTGCGCCTGCCGGAATTTATAGCGCGCCAATGACTCTCTTTTCCCTCTTCCAAGCCTTCATGGGTCACTGTAACATCACGGTGCCGCCTGACTTTCAGATGGGACTGTTTTCATGAGTGTGGCCGAAATCGAGAAACTCCTGAGCGACTACCGCCAGTGGCTCCAAGAAAAAACCACGCTTCGCGAGGTAGATGACACTTGGGTTGAAATTACAACTCCTTACCTGGACCGGCATAATGACTCCCTGCAAATCTATGCCAGGCAAGAAAACGGCGGCTTTCTCCTAAGTGACGATAGTTACACGATCCACGATTTAGAAGCATCGGGCTGCAACCTTCACACGGACAAGCGCCAGGATCTCCTGCGCATGACCCTGAACGGGTTCGGCGTGAAGCTGGACCATGAAGCCCTGCAAATTCACGCTACAGCCCTCACATTCCCTTTGCGAAAGCACAATCTCATACAAGCCATGCTGGCCGTTAATGATCTTTTCTATCTGGCCACGCCGATTGTTGAGAGCTTGTTTTTTGAAGATGTGGTCGCATGGCTCGACGGAAATGATGTTCGCTACACGCCGAAGG
>JBEKJF010000508.1:0-2986 GCA_050011375.1 Candidatus Sulfotelmatobacter sp. | reverse complement strand
AGTTTGGCCAGCACCGCAGGGTTGGCCGCACTTTCCGCAGTTATTGACGTCTGTGGTGGTGTTTGTACAGGCGTTATTGCAGCACGAATAAGGGTAAGTGCAGGGGCAACCGCAATTTCCATTGACGCAGGTAGATCCTGGCGGGCAATCACACTTCCAGTTAGCAGGGCCAAACTGGGACTGGCACTGCAAGTCGCACCAGTATTCGTTCGGTCCTGACTCACCACCAGAGCCGGAGTACTGATTCTTACAATTGTAAGTGCAGTTGCTGAGCAGCTCGATCCATCCTTGAATACACGACTCGCCACATCCGGCGATTGAGGACCACCCGCCGGGACAGTTTGGTCCGACACAGGGAGGTGTCGCGGCGGGGATGATGGGCTGCGCCGCGGGTTCGCCGGCAAGGCCGATAATTCCCGTCGCCAGTAAAGTGTCGCCAGCAGACGGCGAACCCCCGCGATACATTTGTTTGCTTTGGTAAAGCGACGAACTTGCGGAAAATCCTGGAAGCATCACCTTGCCCCTTTCGACCTACCCACGATCAGAACCCTAGTGGCCAGATTGATCCGTTACTGGGGTACGTCCCGTCTGTATGAATGCATAAGTGCAATGAAGAAGGGTTCTCGAAGCGGCTACGATGCTGAGACCGGCGACGAAAGCGCCAACTCAGAAAGCTCACTCGGAGAACCCTATGAACAGCCCTCACTATATCGGATTCGACGTACACAAGAAAACCATCAGTTTTTGTATCAAGACCGCGACCGGCGAGGTCGTGGAAGAAGGTGTGGTGGCCGCGCAACGCCGGGCGCTGCAGCAGTGGGCCTCGGCGCGGTCGCAACCCTGGCGGGGAGCGCTGGAAGCAACTCTGTTCAGCGGCTGGATCTACGATACGCTGCGGCCTTACGGGGAGCAGTTGGAGATGGCGCATCCCGCGAAGATGAAGGCCATCAGCGCGGGCAAGAAGAAGAGCGATGCCATCGACGCCCGCACCATTGCCGACCTGGTGCGCTGCAATCTTCTACCCGCATGTTACGTGGCGACGCCACGCATCCGCGAACTGCGCCGCCTGTTGCGCTATCGCAGCCTGGTGGTGAGCGAAGCGGTGCGCATGAAGAACAAGATGGCCGGGCTACTGATGGAAACCGGCGCCATCTATGTGAAGGAGAAGTTGCACCGCAAGAAATACTTCGCCAATCTTCTGGAGGAACTCGAAGAGGTGCCGCCCTCGGTGATCGAGTTGCTGCGCCTGAGTCGGGGCGCGCTGGAGATGTTCGAGACGACGCAGAAGCGGCTGGTGCGCGAGTTGCTTGCCGATCCCGAACTCACACAACGCGTCGAGCGGCTGATGACGATTCCCGCCGTCGGAGAAATCACGGCCCTGACCTGGGCGCTGGAGATCGGCGACCCGCACCGCTTTCGCTCCGGAGCCGAAGCGATGAGTTACTGCGGCCTGACCGCCGCACTGAAATCATCGGCGGGCAAGCAGCAGCGCGGACCGATTTCCAAACAACGCAACCGCTGGCTGCAGAGCACGCTGATCGAGGCGGCCAAACTGGCGCCACGCTGGAATCCGCAACTGGCGGCGGTGCATGCCCGCGAACTGGAACGCGGACATCGCAACCGCGCCACGCTGGCGGTGGCGCGCAAACTCGTCACCTATCTGCTGGCGGTCGACAAAAGTGGCCACAGCTTTCAACTGCGCGGGCCGTTGATCGAAGACCGCGCACAACAGGAAATGCCGCTGAAAATCAAAACCTCCTGAGAAGGAAAAACTTTAGAACCACCGGCGATCGACCGGCCGTTCCTCGCCAATGCGGGGACTGGGCAGAGGAGTCTCGGCTCCCGATGCTCCCTACCGTCTGTATCGAGGCCGGCCGGCAAACCCTAACTCATACTTCGTGGACCGGACTCATCCTCGGTTCCCGCAAATGGATGTCTGGCCAGGCTGCCGCCTTGGCCACGCGAAATGATCGCTGGTTGTGGATGAATTTAAATGCTGTATCTACGCTTCGAAGCATGGCCCTTCTAAGTGGAAGGAGACCTCCGTCTCCTCTTGACTTTTACTTATCATGGATGTCCCCGCATTTATTACCAGCAACGTGAGTTTCAGAATCATTAACTGAGCCTGGCGCAAAAAAATTCGTGAACGACCGCCGAGGGCGGTGCGGAGACAATATGAGGTGTTGGAAAGCGATTTGGGTCGGCTGTTTGTTCTTTGTGGCGGCGGCGATTTCCACCTCGGCACAGACTTTTACCATCGTAGCGTATGACGGCGATGGTTTCACGCTTATCTCGTCTCTCGTGCAGGGAAGAGATGGCAATCTGTACGGAACCCAGACGGACAACGACATCGCCAACTACTACGGAAGCGTGTTCAAAGTAACTTCGTCCGGCACTCTCACCGTTCTTCACACATTCTGCCCTCAGTTAGACTGCGTCGCCGGGGCGTATCCCGGACCGCTTATGTTGGGCACCGATGGCAATTTTTATGGCGTCGCCGGATGGGGCGGGATTACAACGGGGGCATGTGGCTCTTCGGGATGCGGCACGATCTTCAAGATGACGACGGGCGGCACGGTTGCTGTTCTTCACACCTTCAGCGGACCCGATGGCATTTATCCGAACGGGCTGATCGAAGGCAGCGACGGAAACTTCTATGGCACCGCTGCGAACGGCGGCGGTTCGGGCAGTGCTTGCGGTTGTGGAACTATTTTCAAGATAACCCCTGCTGGCGTGTTTACTACGCTGCATAAGTTTGGTGGCGCCGGCGAGGGCAGCAGCCCTACAGGGCTTGTGCAGGGCGTCGATGGGAATCTCTACGGGACCACCTATGGGGGCGGGAAATACGACCCATATTCTTGCCAGCCCTATGGCGGCTGCGGGACTGTCTTCAAGTCCACGACAGGCGGCGCATTCACGACGCTGCACAGCTTTCAATTTACGGATGGCGCCGTCCTCTATGCGCCACTGGCTCAGGCCAGTGACG
>JBEKJF010000507.1:0-2997 GCA_050011375.1 Candidatus Sulfotelmatobacter sp. | reverse complement strand
TTCTTCTCGATCATGCGCTGGAATACGCGAGACGCCGTCACTGAGTCGCCGGAGTGGACGAGCGAAACTCCCAGCGCGTAGAGCACACCTGGGTCATCCGGGAGGTCGGCCATTTCAGGCTGAAAGACTTCAACCGTTTTCGCGAACTTTTCGGTCATGAAGTAACTTACACCTAGCGCTTCGCGCGTCTTGGTGTCGCTGGGTTGATGGGCGATCTGACGTTGCAGGGGATCGATCGCTTCTTCGAATCGCTGCGCGCGGTAACCGGCCAGTCCCCAGTTGCGGTCTAGTCCGGGCAAATCGGGTTTCCATTGCGCGGCTTTTTTGAAGAGGTCGGCTGCGGGAGCATATTGTTCGCGTCTGGCTTGAATCACTCCGAGATTGTTGTAGGTGTTGCCGAGAATATCGGCCAAGGTTGCGCGGAGTTGGTCAGCCTTTTTTTTCTCGGCGGGATCGAGGGGTGGGCGATCCTCGAGGAATGCGGGCTTCTCTTTGTCTTGTCCACTCTGCAGTTCGGAAAGTAACTCATGCTGTCCCGATTGGTGTGCTTCCTGGCTTTCCTTGTCGCTTTGGAATGACTGGGCGCGCAGCTCCTGAGATCGCTTCAGTTCTGCTTCCGCTTCGTCCTGCTTGCCCATCTTCACCAGAATCTGGCCGATCATCGTATGTGCTTTCGACACCTGATAGTGGTTGTGCGATGGATCGGTGGTAAGAGCAATCGATTTCTTCAAAGTTGCGATGGCTAGGTCGGGGCGGTTCGTCTCGACGTACTCCTGGCCGAGATAAAGAAGCGGGTCGGGATTGTCAGGCTGCAACTGCACAGCTTTTTTCAGGTAGTCTTCGGCTGCTGGAAAATTGCGGTCTTCAAGATGAATTACTCCCAGAAAAAATGTGCTGAAAAATTCTTTTGGATTAATCGCCAGCTCCTGCTCGAAGAGCGGAAGAGCAGTGGGAAAGCGCTCTTTTTCTCCCTGGGCTAGATAGGCAAGAGCGAGATAGTAGTGAACACGTGGGTAGTGCGGGTCTAAGTCGATAGCTTTTTTGAACTCACGGATGGCGTCGTCCAGGTAGCCGGTCTCGCGATAGGCGCGGCCGAGGAGAACGTGCAGCGCTGGAGTTGAGCCCATGTCATTCAGAAGTTCGTCGAACAGAAGCTTGGTCTCCGCCAGCTTGTGGTCGCTGAGGTAGGCGAGCGCGAGGGAGTACGCGGTGGCGAAATCCGCCTGAAGGCTTAGAGCGGTGTGAAGATGTTCCGCGGACGCCGCAAAGTTGCCCTGCGCGAACTCTACGTTGCCGAGTAGTTGCAGGGCTCGCACGTTCCGCGGATCGGTTTTGACTACAGTGGCGGCTTCGGCGCTGGCCTTGTCTAAGTGGCCCGCCCGATAGAAGACCATGGCGAGATCGAGGCGCGCGTCGGCGTAAGTGGGATCGGCGGCGACCGAGTCTTGAAGTGCGCTGACTGCCTGCTCGGAATCGCTCCTCTCGGCGGCGAGAAGATCGCCCATGCGTTGCAGGGCGAGAGCCAGCACTTGATGGTATTCGGCTTCGGCGCGGTCAAAGTCTCCGCCGAGCTGGAATGTTTGCGCCGCGCTGTAGTGTTGGTTGAGCGGATCGGGTGCAGGTGCGGCATGCGGCGCTTGCTGTGCCGCAGAAAAACTGGGCGTCAGAAATGCGCCGAGCAGCAGCAAGGCAGATAGACGGGAGGAAAAGATGCTACGAACGGCGTGGAAAGGCACTGGAAGAGTCCGATTCAAAATAATGAGAGGCGAAGCTCGTTTGAGCCTCGCCTCCATTAGACGCTGCAGCAATTTCTCCGTCAAGCCTCAGAAAGTAAATCTGAGGGCGTATTGGATCTGGCGAGCCGGACGCGTGTAGGTCGCCTGGCCAAAGCCCGTTTCCGAGATGGCGTTCGGTGAAAGGAGCGTGCTGCTGAGTCCACCCGGGCCTGGAATGACCTGATACGCTGTGTTCGGCAAAGTTTGAGTGCTGGTGGGATTTCCAGTCAGGAAACATTGGTCCGCCGCATTCAGCGCGGCATTCGACGACGTCGTTGGCAGCAGGTTCCCATTGGCGTCGCCGAAGCAAAGCTGAGCTGGGCCCATGTTGCCGTTCACGGCCTCGAACTGGGTTTTGTTGAATGCGTTGAAGAGTTCAAGCCGGAACTGCACGTTCAGCCGTTCGTTAATCTTGAAATCTTTGTGCACCGCGATATCCCAGTTTTGCTCGCCAGGCCCGTAGCAGTTTCCCACCGAAGCGTTGCCGTCAGTTCCGATCGGCAAGCCGTAGAGAGTGAATTTGTTCGGGTTGAGCCACTGGCTCTCGATGCCCGATCCATGCGAACGGCAGGATTGACCAGGAACAAGATTTGGCCGGTCTGAGCCAGTTCCGGTGCCCCAAAGATCAGGACCTGTGCTGGGAACGATCGGGACGCCGCTCTCGTAAGTGATAATGGGATCGATGGACCATCCGCCCGCCACTCCTCGCTCGATCGCACTCGCACCTTTTAATAGAGGCAAGGCATATACGACGGAGGCGGTGAGGATCTGAGGACGATTGAACCCGGTCGGCCCATAGTCAAGACGAGGGTTCAAGTTGTCGCTGATGTCGACGCAGCAAAGTCCGTTGATACCTCCTTCGAGGCCGAGAGCCTTTGACCAGGTGTAGGCGACTTGGTAGAGGGATCCTCTCGAGTCAATCCTTCCCTTCCAGACCGCCTGCAGGGCGTTGTAGTTGGAATAGCCGGTGAAGTCGGCGTAGTTGAAAGTCGCCTGACCCGAAGTGGCTTGGCCGAAGGTACTCATGTAGGGCCGATAGCCTGCGTTGCCGTTTCCGTTATTTTGGATCGTGTATAATGCGAAACCCTGCCGGCAAGTGTCCCCTGCAGTTACAGCCTGCGGCAGTCCGCCGGGCGCGTAGGGCGCCGAGCAAACATTGGGGTTAGCTACCGTGGCAACAGGGTTACCGGCGACCGGGGTAATTTGGGCAACGTCGGTGTAG
>JBEKJF010000506.1:0-3017 GCA_050011375.1 Candidatus Sulfotelmatobacter sp. | reverse complement strand
TAGCGACCCGAAGAATACTGATCTTAAGAATAACGAAATCCACTTCACTGACATCACGAGTGCCTCGGGCCTCACCCACAAAGGCTGGGGCATGGGCGTGGCCGTGGCCGATTACGACAACGACGGCTTGCAGGATATTTACGTCACCGGCTTCGGCGGCAACGCGCTCTATCACAACCTCGGCAACTGCAAGTTTGAAGATGTAACCGACAAGGCGGGCGTGGGCGCGGGCGGATTCAGCACCGGAGCAGCCTGGGCCGATTACGACCGCGACGGCCGCGTCGATCTTTTTGTCTCGCGCTACGTTCACGTCGATATCGACAACCTGCCGCAGTTCGGCAACGACCCGCGCTTTTGCCGCTTCAAGGGAGTGCTGGTGCAGTGCGGACCGTGGGGCATGCCCGGGGAATCGGACCTGCTGTTTCACAACAAGGGCGATGGCACGTTCGAAGAAGTTTCGAAGAAGGCGGGCGTGGACGATCCGCATCATTACTACGGCTTGGGCGCGACCTGGGGCGATTACGACAACGACGGCTGGCCCGATCTTTATGTAGCAAACGATGCGGGGCCGAACCTTCTGTATCGCAACAAACATGACGGAACCTTTGAAGAGGTTGGCCTGCTCGACGGCGTCGCGCTGAGCGGCGATGGCATGGAGCAAGGCTCGATGGGAGTTGACTGGGGCGACTATCTTCACGAAGGCCGCCTGTCGATGATCGTTACCAATTTTGTTGAGCAGGGCTCGACCCTGTATCACAACCTTGGCAAAGACAATTTCGCCGATGTCAGCGTGCGCGCCAAGCTGATGAAGCCGACCTATCCTTTCGTAGGTTGGGGAACGGCGTTTTTCGATATGGACAATGACGGCTGGCTCGATCTCTTCGTCGCCAACGGCCACGTCTATCCCCAGGTGGATACGATTCCCGGCGGCACGCCCTACCGGCAACCGATGCTGCTCTTCCGCAACCATCGCGACGGAACCTTCGACGACATTTCTTCGGCGTTCGCCAACATGCCCGCACAATCGAGGCGTGGCGCGGCTTTCGGAGACATCAACAACGACGGCAGCATCGACATAGTTGTGCTGAACGTAGGTGAGCCGCCATCGCTGTTTCTCAATCGCACGGTAAGCCAGAATCACCGCGTGCTGTTCAAACTAGTAGGCACGAAAGGCAACAAAGCCGCAATCGGCGCGCGAGTCACGGTGAAGGCAGGAACGTTTGTGCAGATCGACGAAGTGCGCGGCGGCGCAAGCTACCTCTCGCAGAACGATTTGCGGTTGCATTTCGGGTTGGCCGCGAACGACAAGATGAGCGAAGTAAGCATTCGCTGGCCGAATGGAGAAACGGAAATCCTGCGCGACCTGCCTGCGGATTTTATTTACACAATAGTCGAGGGTTCGGGAATTCAGCAGAGAGTGGCGCTGCCGCCGCTGCCGAGAAATGGAGTCAATAAGTGAAATGATGACGTTATTTCACCAGCCGGGACTTCCGCTATACGATAGCGCCATGCTGCTTCGCTTGAGTGGGGTTGTCGCTGTGCTAGCCACAGTGCTCGCATCCGTTTCATGCGAACGGCATCGGATTCCACCGCCT
Organism: Candidatus Sulfotelmatobacter sp.; assembly: GCA_050011375.1. Classification (GTDB taxonomy): domain Bacteria; phylum Acidobacteriota; class Terriglobia; order Terriglobales; family Acidobacteriaceae; genus Sulfotelmatobacter. The sequence continues at coordinate 1,422 of JBEKJF010000506.1, read as the reverse complement.
GATACAGTGGTTGTGCGCGTATATCGTGATCGGGAATCCGACTTCGCACGCCAACTCGACCGCAAACTTTATGAGTTCACCAGCGAACACCACACGACCAGGTCGGGGAAGTGGATATTTATTGCAACGGTGGAACCGCACCATTACGCGGAGGAACTTGGTGGAAAGGTCGCGACCATTAAGCCGCAGTTGGTCGTGCTGGACCAACCAAGAGATGCTAGTCTCATCAGGGGAATGGATGTGAATATCACGCGGGCAATCAGTGCCTGCGGTGCGAATCGAATGTGCCCGACCTTCATTCCGTCTTGGGTATCAGGTGAGCAACTGGAAGCCGCAAAGCAAGTTCTCGACGCCATCTCAGCAGAGTCTCACTGAGGCGATCAGGCAGATAGCGCTCGCGGTGAGTCGCCGGGTCGCCCTACGCAATCCCCAGCTGTTTCTGGATTTCCTCCAGCGGCACGCCCTTCGTCTCTGGAACCATGGTCTTCACCCAAATGAGTTGCAGAACCATCATGCCGGTGAAGAACAAGAAAACGTAACCGGTCGGGAACTTGGTGACCATCGCCAGGAAGAAAGTGGTGAGCAAGGCGGCAAAGATCCAGTGCGTGAAGCTGCCGAGCGTCTGACCTTCCGCGCGATGGCGATTGGGAAATATTTGGGAGACGAGAAGTCGGCGCTCGCCTGGTAAGACCAAGATTCCTCCGCCCCTCGCTTTCGCTTGGGGGTCGGAATGACAACCATTTGGTGAGAACCGAGCACTGGGTACAAGGTCCTAGGTACTGCCTTTCGTCAGCGGATATCCCTTCTCCCGCCAATCGCGGATGCCGCCATCCATCGAAATCACATTCGTGTAGCCCATCTTCTGCAGATTGTCGGCGGCCAGCGCCGAGCGAAATCCGCCGCCGCAGTAAAGCACAATCTCGGCATCGAGATCAGGCACGCGCGCCTCGATGTCGCGTTCAATGATGCCTTTGCCCAGGTGTATCGCGCCCGGCAGATGATCTTTAGCGAATTCGCTTTCTTCGCGCACGTCCACCAGGACGAACTTTGCACCGTGATCCATCTTCTCCTTCACTTCTTCGACATTGGTTTCGCGCACTCGCTTCTTGGCGTCGTCCACAATCTTCAAAAAGCGCGGAGGATGTTGCTGGGCCATTAAGACTCCTTTAGAAGGTCAGTCGATCAACATCCTACCATCGATGAAGCGGGCTTCGGGCCTCGCCTTTCGGGCTTCGGCTTATACCGTGCGAAGCTGAGTTCGTTGTTCCAATCGAAGCCCGAAGCCCGAATTCTCATTTAGCATGAACGGGTGACGAAGCCAGAAAAAATCCGGCACATCGGTCTGGCCCGCGCCCTGTCGAAGGCGGGATATTGTTCGCGGTCCAGCGCTGCGGAACTAATTCGCGGCGGTCGTGTCAGCTT
>JBEKJF010000505.1:0-3025 GCA_050011375.1 Candidatus Sulfotelmatobacter sp. | reverse complement strand
CTCGATGATCTCGATGGTGTGGGGCGAAGAGCGCTGCTGGGTGCCCATCTGCACCAGCTTTTGATATTTCTGCTGCGCCTGCACGAGCATCTCGCCTTCAGCCGGATTATGGCTGCATGGCTTCTCTACGTAGACGTGTTTACCCGCCTGTAATGCGGCGATGGCCATCGGCGCATGCCAGTGCTCGGGAGTGGCGATCGTGATTGCGTCCACATCTTTCAGTTCGAGAATCCTTCGGAAATCTCTTTCCGACACCGGAGCCTCATCCATCTCCTGCTGGGTGCGCTCGGCGAACTTCTTCAGAATGTCGCTGTCCACATCGCAGACGTGCGAAATGCGGGCACTGTTTCGATTTGCTTTTAGCGACGCGAGATGAGCGTAGGCTCGGCCGTTCAGGCCAATCACGGCAAAGTTGAGTCGATCATTCGAACCGAGAATCTGGCCGTAGCTCTTCGCAGTTGTTCCCACGGCCAGCCCCGCCGCGCCTACGGCAAATGCGTCGAGAAACTCGCGTCGTGTAACCATGGCTGCTCCTTATTCGGGTTCTCGTTCACAATCATCCGCAGGCGATGCCTGCCTTCGTCAAAGTTTTCTTCAGTCCGTCCATGCTGATGCGAGTCGATGCTTCCGGCGTGCCTGCGCCGCGCCAATGGGTTTCGAGGCTCAACCCATAGCGGAAGCCGTCGCGATGCAGCGCCTGGAGTTGCCCAACCCAATCGACAATGCCGCCGCCTACCGCGGCCCAGTCGTATTTGTGATCCGGCTTGATCACGACATCTTTGCAATGGCAGTGACCGATGCGATCTTTCGGCAACGACTGATAGCCGGTTGGATAGGGCGTGCTGCCAATGGCCGCGGAATTGCCGGGATCCCAGTTCAACATGAAGTTTTTGTTTGGAATTGCACCGAGCACAGCAGCCGCTTCTTCGCCTGTCGCGGTGTTGCAGGACATTTCGTTTTCAAGCAGAAGAATAATGTTGTCTTTGGCGCAGCGCTCTGCAGCCTGCTGCAGTTTGGCATTGATTGCTGCGCGGTACGGCTTCTGGTCACCGAGTCGCCAGTAATCGAAACAGCGAATTCTGTCGGTGTTGAAAGATTTGCAAAGCGAGATACAGCGCTCTAGCAGCTTATCTTGCGCGCTGGCATCGAAGTCGGCATGGAACTGGTCGCGGCTTTCACTTTGTGATGAACGCGGAGCCCCAGGCCAATCTGTTTTAAAGAGCGGGCTGGCGATATCCGTTACTTGTAGTTTGTGCGCTTCCAGAATCTTCCGCGCATCTTCGACTTCTTTTGCGCTGAGTGCGGTTGCGTTCTTGTCCCACATCGAGCGAAGTTCGATCCAGCCGAGTCCGAAATCTCCCGATACAATCTGGCACGCCCTCTCGAAGTCTTGTGTGATCTCGTCGTTGATTACCGCCAGCTTAAAGGGGCAGGTGCTCGCGGACGTTTTCGCTTCCGCAGGTTCGAGCAGCGAACAAGCCTTGCTCTTCTTGATGAAAGGCGCTATCGCTGCCTGAAGTCCGACCAATCCGAAGCCTGCCAGAACCGTGCGTCTGGTGAAGGCCATGCAATCTACCTCCTGCTATCAGGCCGATTTTACCGCGATGCTTCATCCTCGTTAAGCTCCATCGTCTCAGGCGCTCGAGATGGCGCCCTCGGCTGTTGGCAGGGCCGTAGTTTTCCTGTACGCCTTGGCCAACAGGATGCGGAACATCCAGAAAATCATCAACAACAGTGGCAGTAAACTCAGAAAAGTAAGCACGCCCGTTTTTTCCAATACAGCGGGAAACACTTGTGGCCGTGCCAGGAATATGGATGCGGCGGCGATGAACAACGCAAAGCACATGCGCCAAAGATGGCGCGCGATCCGTTGGGCGCCAGAAATACCACCGCGTGCGAGCATGCGAATATCTCCTGTGACCGCAAGCGTGGCCACGGAACCCATGAAGAAGTAAGGCCAAGGCGGGTACCCGAACTTCATTCCCGTCTGACTAAGCCCAGCTTCTAAACCAAAGGTGACCTGGCAGGCGGCGACCGCCAAGATGACGAACAGCGCGCCCCAGTCGAAAACGCCAGGCGCGCCGTCTTTGCGCCGAGCGGTCATCCATGCGGTTGCCACCAGATAAAACGTGAGAGTGCCTCCGAGGATATTTCCGGGTTGGGATTTCATGATCGCCAGAAACACTCCGGTTGAAGACAGGCACAGCATTGTTATGACGAATACGTTTCCCGCGAGCCCGTGCCGGCGCGAACCCTTGCGCAGAAACACTGCGACAAATCCAGACAGCATTCCCAGGGTGCCGGCGATAATGTGCAGAAGTAATAGTGGCGATCGCATGGTTCCTCCTTTATGCGGACTCAACTACGCAAAATAGAGGCGGCTCAATGCGCCTTGCTTTCACAAGCGGATGGGCCGAAGCCGAAGAATTCGCGCATGCGTTGCCGGAATTGCTCGCGCTGCTCCGGCGTCCGGGGCTCGCAGCCTTCTTTCATCGGCATCTGCATCTGCATCCGCATGCGTCGGCGGAAGTTGTAGCGGCCGGGGCTGCGCCAGCGCGAACCTCCGAACAGGATTCGGCACAGCGTCAGAAGTCCAAGCGCTTGCCAGAAGTTAATCTTCCGCCATCCGAACAGTGGGGGCAACAGCCAATTCCACAGGCGCAGAACTACTTCTCCGCCGATCACTGCAAATAGCACCATTGCCATGATCGCCAGTGGAACGATGAAGAACCATTTCTTTTTCATATTGTTTCTCCTAACTTCTCTGCGAACTCTTCGTGAATATTCTGGAATCTTTCGAGCGGCTTAACCGATAGAACAGCACCGTAACGGCGATATAAAACGCGACTATGATGAGGTCGAACACCAAACCCAACCTGTCCTGAGCCAGCAGAACGGCTCCTCCCGTCAACACGGTGACCAAATAAAAAATCCCTGTCATCGTCGACTTTGTAATCGTTGGTTTGAAGTGCGGCGACGTTTCCGCGATCCGTTCCCTCAATGCAGCCGTGGTCATACATTGCTC
>JBEKJF010000504.1:0-3028 GCA_050011375.1 Candidatus Sulfotelmatobacter sp. | reverse complement strand
CTCTGCAAAAAACGCAGAGACAAGGACGGGGCATCCGCGAGAGTAAATTGCTGCGAAAGGCCGGGCCGGCCCCCTAGCGGGGCTTCTTTTACTCCGGCTTCGGGCGGAGCAGGGGCCAGGCTTCGCGGTAGCACTCGTAGCGGTAGCGATTTACCATGGGGCGCTGCATGGGGCAGACCATGAGGCCCTTCTTGATCTTGCCGATAACGGCCGGAGCCGGGATGAGATACCAGACATCCTGCGGGACGACGTAGCCGGCGAAGAAGTCGATATTGTCGAGCGTGTAGGGGCGCTGCGGGCCACTTCTTAGGTGGCAGAGGTATCCCGTGCCCTTGCGGTAGGAGGTCGATTTTACCTGCACTCTTACGATGCGGTTGCCGAAATAGAGGGCGACGTCGAAGGGGGAGGATTCTCCCCAGGGGGTTAGCACCTTGTAGCCGTGGCGCAGGGCTGCGACCATGAAGCACAGCTCGACCCACTCGCCGCGCTCCTTGAAATTTTTGAAGAACTTGAATTTGTCCATCTGGCTCCCATCTTGTGGCTGCGCAAAAGAAAAGGCGCGGCCGATGGGCCACGCCTCGCTTTTCTGAATTTTTACTCTCTATATTCAGTATATCAATTTGGAATGGGTAAACCCGCCACATTTCCCGGAAATATGTCTGCCTGCTTTTCAGCTACTTAGAGTAGATCGGGTCATTTTTGCCTATTGACAAGAATCCGGAGACTTGTTGATTTGGCGCGTGGCCCATCCTTTCGCGCTCTTTGCGAAAGGGTGGGAGCGTGACCGTCGGCTCTAAAGAGCCCGACCCTACTCCATGTCCGATCCCAGAACCTGGTAGTGATACCTTTTCCCATCCCAGAAGAGAACGGAAGAGGTCGCTTCGCCTTCGCCGCGTTCTTCCATGTAGATTCCGAGCACGGTCCTCTTTTTTAGCGCCAGCCGTTTTACGGTGAGAGTCTCGAAGGGCAGGTTGATCAGCAGGAACTTGGGCTTCTCTTTATCGGAACGCCACGCATCTTTGCCCACACCGTGAACAATCAGCAAAGAAACGCCTTTGCGGTCGGGCGCATCGGAGTTAAATGTCGAAGTCAGCTTAACGTCACCAAAGCCCATAAAGCTGTTGTACGGGTCAGTTACGTGAAAGCCGTATTCCGCCTGATCGGCCATCGGGTTCTTGCAGCGCGCGGCAATAATAAGGTCGTCCACGCCATCGCCATCGAGATCGCCGACAAACTGCGGAGGCCCCGCCAGCAACGAACAGTTGTCGCCAAACTCCTTGTGCACATACTCGTCGGTGACGGCGGGCACGGGCGACTTGGCGTGCGCCGGAGGCGGAGGCGGCTGCTTCTTATCGGCAGCCAGCGTTGCAGACGTGGCACAGAGCACAAGCAAGCCAAGCAAAACCGAGCCAACTAAAACATGGAGGTGGGCAGTTCGTGTGTACGACATAATACCCATACTTTAGTCCCGTTTTTGCCGTGAGGGTATAGACACAGATGGTCACTGGTCACTGAAGTAACACTATTTGCGGAAGTGTTCCCACCCTCGCGGTTCGAGTTCGTACCCCACTCCGCACGGATTCATCAGGAAGATTTTCGTTCCAATCCCCCGAGCGATGTGCCCGATCTGGGTGATGGGAACTCCGGCAATGCGCGACGGGATCCGCTTGCCGCGACGCGCGGTGAACAGCAGTTCGTAGTCTTCGCCGCCATGCAATGCAAATTGCAAATCAACTTCCCGCGCCGGCTTGCCGACGCTGGCCCGCGGAATCGCTTCTTCCTGAAGTTCAGCGCCAACGCCGCTGGCTTCGCAGATGTGAGCAAGATCGGTCGAGAGTCCGTCGCTGGTGTCGATCATCGCGGAGGCCAGGCCTTTTTCGCGCAAGATTCGCCCCAGGTCGACCCGCGGCTCAGGAAAAAAATGCCGCGGATACTCGCGCGGATTCAGCTTCCGCTTCGGCGCTGTTCGCATCTCCCAGACCGCGGCCGCCGAACCGCCCAGCTCTCCACTCACGTAAATGCGGTCGCCCGGCCGCGCCCCAGACCGCAGCACAGCGTTACCCTTCGGCGCAGTGCCCAGCACAATAATGTCCGCCAGAATTCCGTTGGGAGACTCCGCCGTATCGCCGCCAGCAAGAGTGACAGCGTATCTCTCCGCCAGCTTGATCAAGCTGCGCGCAAAGCGGCTCACCCAGCTCTGCGGCAAATCGCGGGGCAGCGCCAGCGAAAGAAACGCCGCTACCGGCTCCCCGCCCATCGCCGCAATGTCGCTCAACCCACGCGCCAGGCATCGATGCCCAACCGATTCAGCCGAATGCCAGTCCCGCCGAAAATGGATTCCCTCCAGCGTGAAGTCAGTCGTGACCAGCGTGTCTTTTTCCCCACCTCGGCCCCTTGTCGGCAGAAGTCGCAGCACGGCGCAGTCGTCTCCAATTCCAGCCTGAATGGCAGGATTCTTCGCCCTCGACGCCAAGCGGCGAACCTGGACAATCAGTGCTTTTTCGGCAATCACCACGACACCACTATAAGCGAGGTTCACCTACCGATGCTGCCATCGTCTCCAGGACTCGTCCTGAGGACTCAACAAGACGCAAAAGCTGCCTCCACACAGAAATCATTCCACGATGTTGCGCACCTGCGAGATGGGTATAGACTGGCTGCCGTTCCGTGAAGTCAAGAAAAGGAGATTCCCCATGAAGATTAAAACTAAAGTGAAGAGCAGCAAAATTATCGCCGGCGCGGCATTGGCTGTCCTGAACGTCGCCCTGTGCACCATCGCCGTCGGGCAGGACCACGCAACCGCTCAGGATGTCGTCGCCAAGGTAAGGGAGGCGGCCAGCGCCCTGGCAAAGACGGGTGACTTGGCGCAGTTTAACCAGAAGCAGGGTTCGTGGGTATGGAAAGATACCTATATTTTCGTTCTGAACTGCGACAAGATGACCCAGGCCGCTCACCCCCTGAGGCCAGAACTCATCGGCACGGAAATTTCGTCGATCAAGGACCCGAAGGGGAATGCCATCTTCCCCAA
>JBEKJF010000503.1:0-3045 GCA_050011375.1 Candidatus Sulfotelmatobacter sp. | reverse complement strand
GGTGCGGCGGACTGCGGCCTGTACGGTGCCGGGGCCGGAGTTGTAAGCGGCCATAGCGAGATACCAGTCGCCGAACTGGGCATAGAGGTCTTTCAGGTGGCGGGCGGCGGCGCGAGTCGATTTCTCCGGGTCCTGCCGATCGTCGACCCACAGGCTGCGCTGCAAACCGTAACCCCGGCCACGGCTGCCCATGAACTGCCAGATGCCGCGAGCACCGGCGCGAGAAACCGCTAAAGGATGGAAGCCTGACTCGGCCTGAGCCAGATAAATCAGATCCTGCGGCACACCTTCTTCCTTCAGAATCTTGACCATCATGTCGTGGTAGCGGCCGGAGCGGGCGAAGGCGCGCTCGAAGGTGCCGCGTCCACGATTGGAGAAATAGCTGATGAATCCAGCGACCTGGTCGGTCATCATCAAAGGCAGGTCGGAGTGCGTCGATTTGATCTCAGCCTGCGCCTTCGCGATTACCTTTGCATCGGCCGAAGGGGTAATGCCATTGGTCTCGTCGATGGGTGCGGGCTCGGACTTTTGCGCTTCGGAGTCCGATTCCATGCTGCCCACATCGAGGTGGTTGATACGGTCCACGATCCGGTCGAATTCTTTCTCCAGACGGTCGTCGGAGCGGACGTCGAGATTACTTTCTAGCAGGACGTTCACTGCGTTGTCGAAATCCTGCTTGGCTACTTCGGTATGGCCCAACTGGTAGGCGTCCAATCCCGCCTGGAAGTCCTTTTCCACATGGGCGATCAGATCGTCTACCGGATCGGAACTTGGGGGCGCGGACGGGGATTCTTGTGGCGGAGACTGCGTGGACGGAGATGGCGTGGATGAAGCCGGTGCCTTGGTTTCGGTCGTGGGCTGAACTGGGACTTGCGTTGGTTTAGGAGTGCCTTCCTGTGGCGCGTGTGGTGCTTGCTGCTGAACTGGAACTGGCGCTTGAGCACTCGACGTCAAAGTGGGAGCGGTCGCAGCGGGGAACATAGAAGCTGGCCTTTGCGCGGTCTGACAGGCAGACGCGCACACAGCCAAGGCCGTCAGCATAGCGATCCGCATTTTGAGTTTTGCAACTCGCATATTTCTCTATGAGATACGGATTGCTCCTTGGCTAAAGTCCGGGGAATTCTATCAAAAATCGTACCCCGCGGTCTTGCTCGGGTCAACGCGGAAAGAGAACCGCGGCGGTTACTTTCGACATCCGGTCGAATGTTACCGGCGGACCTGTTAGTCAGACGGCGGAAGTCAGGCAAAAGTTTGAACCGCGCGTCAGTCGGCTCCTCTGAATCGGCTGCCGATTCAACGGCGTGATTCGACGATCTGATTCAGCGATCCAGTCCATTCTCGAAGTCGAAGATCTCAGCCCCGAATCCCGCGAGCATCTCCCTTACTTTCGGGCCGGGCTCTCCGTAGACTTCGAAGCCCCCGACGCTCGCCGTCCCAAGAATCTTGGGCACCAGTTGCTGCACTACCGGGCCGTTGAAGTGCGCCAGCACAGCGTCCGCATCCCTGTAGGTCTCGATTAACCGGTACCGCTTGCCATCGGCGCTCAAAAACCATTCATACCCCAGAGTGCCGGGCTCCTTCTGGCTGCCCGCGATCATCTCGTGCGCGATGCTCTCGAATGCGTCTCGCTGGCCGTCGTTGATCGTGAAATCGACAGCGAGGTACACCGTTTGCTTAACCATATCCAAAAGCCCCTTAAGAATCTGGAGAAGTAACATAGAAGCGGTTCAAACGCGCCAGTAATCCGGCCGCCAGTTCTGGATGGCCTTCTTGATATCCGCAGGGGAGAGCTTTTCCGTCAACGCCCGCTCGGCTAGTTTCGGAACCTCGGCGTCCGAGGCGAAGCGCAGCGCGACGAGCTGTCCTTCGGTCAATTCCGGAATGTGTGAGCGCAACGGCTCGGGCAAAAGCGTACTCAGACGAAGGCGTTCTTCGAGGCGAATCACGCGATCCTGCACCTTGAGCGCGTAGGTGCGGGCTTTAAAGAGTGTAATCGCCGCCGCCACCGAGAGCACGAAGAACCCGCCCGTATGCGGACTCGGATGCCAGATGAAATGGACGATGCCGACCACGACAGCGCCAGCAAAGATCGGCAACGCGACGAAGTGAAACAACGGGTCCAGACGCGTGTGGTTAGCGAAAGTCTGTGGTTTCTTTTCAGCCATGAGGAAGGGCTCCTTGCGAAGACGTGCCAGTGTAGCAGAGGGCAGTTCTCGGTTCCCAGTTCTCACTTCTCAGTAAGATCAACCCCACCGCACCTAGATGTTGACAACCAGCAGCCGGCCGGTTTGCTTCTCTGAGAGCTGAGAGCTGAGAGCTGAGAGCTGAGAGCTGAGAGCTGAGAACTGCCGGCGGAATCCTTTCTTCAGAAAAACGAATCCAACTCGGCATGAAAGCCATTCAAGTCAAACAAGTCGGCGGACCGGAAGCGATGGAACTCGTGGAGTTGCCGGTGCCGCAGCCCAAGCCGAATGAGGCGGTGGTGAAGCTGGCTGCGTCTGGTGTGAACTTTATCGATGTTTACAACCGCGAGGGGCGTTATAAGGCGCCGCTGCCATTTGTTCTAGGGCAGGAAGGCGCGGGGGTGGTAACTGCGGTTGGCGCGGACGTGAAATCGTTGAAGGTAGGGGACCGTGTGGCTTGGACAAGCCAACTGGGCGCTTACGCCGAATATGCAGCCGTGCCGGCGGACCGCTTGGTGCCGATTCCGCAGGGAGTAACCGAGGAGCAGGCCGCGGCAGCGATGTTGCAGGGCATGACGGCGCATTACTTGTCGCACGATAGTTATCCGCTAAAGAAGGGCGAGACGGCGCTGATTCATGCCGCGGCCGGTGGCGTAGGACTTCTTCTGGTGCAGATGGCGCACAACATCGGCGCGCGCGTGATCGCAACCGTTTCCACCGACGAGAAGGCAAAACTGGCGCGCGAGGCCGGCGCGGACGAAGTGATCCTCTACACGCAAGCCGACTTCGAAGTCGAAACCAAACGGCTGACCGGTGGCAAGGGCGTCGATGTGGTCTACGACTCGGTGGGCAAGACAACATT
>JBEKJF010000502.1:0-3066 GCA_050011375.1 Candidatus Sulfotelmatobacter sp. | reverse complement strand
AGCTTCACCAACCGCTGATAGCGGCACGAAGCAAACCCCACCCGGAAACTGCCCAGCCAATTCGCCCGCCACGTGCAGCGCGAGTCGCGTCTTTCCAATGCCGCCCGGACCCGTGAGAGTCACCAGCCGCACATCCTCGCGACTCAGCAGTTGAGCCAGCGCAACCGCTTCCGCTTCCCGCCCAATGAATGCAGTCCGCGGCACCGGCAAGTTGTTAGGACGCAGCTCCAATTCCCGCGCCGGAGCCTCGGCAAGCCGATCGCGCACCGCCGCGAGGTCGCGAGCCAAATCCCTCGTCGACCCATAGCGCTGCTTCGGATCCTTGGCCAAACAGCGCTCGACAATCCAAATGAACGGAGCCGGCGCCTGCGGCATTCGTGCTCCGAGACGATCAATGTCATCGCGAAGAATCGCAGCCATCGTCTCCGCATGAGTCTTCCTCCGGAACGCGGGCGCTCCCGTAACCATTTCATACAGCACCGACCCAAAGGAAAACTGATCGGAACGAAAATCAATGTCACTGCCTGTCGCCTGCTCCGGCGACATATATCCGACCGTGCCCATCACAGTTCCAGCCTCGCTGATCGCGGTCGTCGAATCCGAACCAGCTGCGGTTTCAGCTTTCAGAAGTTTCGCCAGCCCGAAGTCCAGAACCTTCGCCGTACCATCGGCTGAAACCATCAGGTTCTCCGGCTTCAGGTCGCGATGAATCACGCCAATCTCGTGCGCTTTGGCCAGACCGTCGGCAATCTGCGCCGCAATGGCTACAGACTTGCGAAATGGAATCGGCCCGGATGCAAGCATCGCCCGCACCGTTTCTCCATTCACCAACTCCATCGCGATGTAGCGCGTGTCGTTGAAGTGCCCCAGTTCATAAATCGTGACGATGTTCGGATGATTCAGCGAGGAGGCCGACCGCGCTTCCCGTTCAAAACGCGATAAGGCATCAGGATGAGAGCACAGCGCTAGCGAAAGCACCTTGATGGCAAGCTCGCGGTCGAGACGGGGATCTTTCGCTCGGTAAACTTCGCCCATGCCGCCCGCGCCCAGCCGTTGCAGAATCTCGTAACTGCCCAGGCGCATCCCCGGCAACAGCGCCGTTGAGCCCGCAGTCTCTTGAGTGCCCGCAGTGCCTGGAGTAGAAGATGAATTCATGGACTCCCGGGAGTGCAGAGCACGGCAAAGCTGACTCCTCGCCGCTGCGTTTTCAGAGTTGAAATTTGAATCCCCGCCGCAGCAGCCGCTCGCACTACCCCGTGTGCGTTTATAATACCCGAGATTTTCAGGAGCAATTCGTGGATATTCGATCATTGCAGCGCCCTCTCAAAGACCGTTACCGGCAAGACCCGTCAAGCTCCATAATCACTTTAACGGCACACGGCACCCAGACCGATGCGCCGATCTCCTGCTCCGTGGACCTCGGCCGCGCGATTTACAGGGCGGAAGCGCACAAAGGAGTCGGCGGCGCAGGCACCGGCGCCTGCTCCGGCGATTTGCTATTAGGCGCGCTAGCAGCATGCGCGCAGATCACCTGCCAGATGGTAGCCGCCGCCATGGGAATCCCTGTCGAAGGCATTGATGTCACGGTTGAGGGCGATCTCGATCTCCAGGGAACGCTCGGAATATCGAAAGAAGCGCCGGTGGGATTTCAGAAAATCCGATTGAATTTCGAAATCCGCGCACCGCAGGCAACTGCAGAACAGCTAAGCGCTCTCCAGATAAAAACCGAGCAGTACTGCGTCGTCATGCAAACCCTGCAGCACCCGCCGCACATTGAAAACAACTGGGGAGGCAGTGGAAAGTAGTGATCGGTGGTCAGTGATCTCAGCAAGACCAAGGCGAATTTACTGACCACCGACCGCTAATAACCACCGTTCACTGACTACTGGCTTCCGCCGCGCTAACCGAGTCGAAGAAGCGAAACAGTGGTTCCACCCAAGCGGTTTTTAAGGAGTTGCGAACGCGCTCGCTCGTGCCCACCAGCGCCAGGTTCCGCTGTCTGTTCTGGCTGCTGACGTACGCTCCGACCAGCGCACCGATGCCGGCCGAATCCACGTAAGGGACGCCCGTGAGATCGATGATCAGAGTGGGTGTTTGGTCGGCGCGAACCGCATCATCGAACGCTTCGATTGTGCTCATCACCAGTGGGCCGTCCAACTGAAGAACGCACCGCTGCTCGGCCAGTCGCTTCTCGATACGAAGGGTTCGCTGCAGCATGGGAAGATGTTAGCAGTGATCAGTGTTCAGGGGTTTTCACGGGTTACTGGTCAGCAAAACCAAGGCGAATTTACTGACTACTGACCACTGTTACGCCGCCTCTTCCGCCGCGCTCACGGAATCGAAGAAACGAAAAAACTGCTCGACATGCGTGACCTTGAGCGCACTGTGAATGCGCTCGCTCACTCCCACCAGCGCCAGGCTGCGTCCGCTATTCTGGCGAGTGACGTAGGCTCCCACCAGCGCCCCGATGCCCGCCGAATCCACATACGGAACGTTGGTGAAATCGATAATCAGCGAACGCGAAGTGTCGGCACGCACCATAGATTGAAACCCAAACACCGTGGGCATTACGAGCGTGCCATTCAGGCGAAGCACGCGTTGGCCGGGTTGGCTTCCCGGCTGGTCGTCGATTCGTAAGGTCTCTTGCGGCATGGGAAAGAATATTACTCCTGTGTAATTTTTGAATTGTTAACGCAGTGTTAAATCCGGGGAATTTTAGGAGCGACACGATGAGCCTTGGGATTCGGAAAGTCGGCTCGCTTAGACCACGCCTCAGGATTGTTTTTTGTTAAGGCTAGACCACCTTAGCTCCAAGCAAATATGGAAGCCGCAAACCGGACGGCGGCATTTTGATGCGGAAAACGCGTTCTCACCATCGCGCCCAATGCCCCACAAATCGACTTGTAGGCCCCGTAGAGCGCGACGAACCTCACCAGGCACCCGGAAGGTCGTCCAGTGGGTCCGCGTCCGTGTAGCGACGAGGCAAACCGGTTTGCCTCCCGGCTACTTTGGAATCAACGACTTGGAAGCTTGAATGTATAACTTATTGAAATACAACAACTTGCG
>JBEKJF010000501.1:0-3085 GCA_050011375.1 Candidatus Sulfotelmatobacter sp. | reverse complement strand
CGCGGTTCCGCTACGGCACGAGTGGAACTCGTGCCCTTTCCGATCTGCCGACGAAAGCCGGCCTACTGATCCTCGGTCGCGCTTGACTGTGCGCCTTCGTCATCCCCGCGGATTAGGCCGAATTTTTTTAGTTTGTAGCGGAGGGCGTCGCGGCTTATGTCGAGCAGTTTGGCGGCGTGGGTTTGATTGCTGTTGGCCTGGCGCATGGCTAGTTCGACCATGGCGTGCTCTACCTCTTCCAAAGATGTTCCGCCGTCGGGGATGTAGAGGCGGGGCAACATGCGGCCGTTGGGTAGAGGCTGGCCGCCGTCGGCGGGGCTGGTGCGTTCGAAGGCGGTGCGGCCTCCGGATTCGCCGACGGAGAATGGCAGATAGAGCGGGCGCAGTAACGGTTCTTCTTCGAGAATCATGCCGCGCTCGATGGTGTTTTTTAATTCGCGGACGTTGCCGGGCCAGTTGTGGCTTTGAATCAGGCGGCGGGTTTCATCGGTGATGCCGCGAATGGATTTCTTGAAGCGGCGGTTGTAGCGGTCGATGAAGAACTCGACCAGGGGCATGATGTCTTCTTTGCGATCGCGCAGCGGCGGGATGAAGATGGCGATGATCGCGAGGCGATAATAAAGATCCTGGCGGAACTGGCTTTCGCGGACGGCTTTTTCGAGATCGCGGTTGGAGGCGGCGATTACGCGGACATCCACCTGCATGTCTTTGATGCCGCCTACGCGGCGGATTACCTGGTCTTCTAAGACGCGCAGCAGTTTGGCTTGGAGCAATGGAGAGAGTTCTCCGATTTCATCGAGGAAGAGTGTGCCGCCGTCGGCGGCTTCGAAGAGTCCCTTCTTCATTGTCTTCGCGTCGGTGAATGCGCCTTTTTCGTGGCCGAAGAGTTCGGCCTCCATTAACGTTTCGGGGATGGCTGAACAGTTGATGGCTACGAAGGGTTTCTGGTGGCGCGAGCTTTCGTAGTGAATGGCTTTTGCGATTAGATCTTTGCCGGTGCCGCTTTCGCCTTGAATGAGGATCGTGGTGGCTTCGCTGGATGCGACTTTGCGGACGAAGTTCATGAGCTCCGTCATCTTCGAGGAGACGCTGACCACGCTGTCATAACCGACTCCGCCGCGGACTGCGCCGCGCAGGGCCTGAACTTCTGTGCGCAGGCTGGTGGCTTCGAGCGCGTTCCTGATAGCGACCTGAAGCTCGTCGAAATCTACGGGCTTGCCGACGAAGTCGTAGGCGCCTAACTTGAGCGCGGCTTTCACGTCGTCGAGTTGAGGGTCGGCAGTGATCATGATTACGGCGCGGGCGTCGCCATTTTTTTTGAGTTCGTCGAGGACTTCGATGCCGGTGAGGTCGGGCATGCGGACATCGAGCAGGACGAGGTCGGGCGATTCGCGCTGGGCTAGTTTGAGGGCTGGACCTCCGGAGTCGGCCTCGATGACGTGGTATCCCCACTCTTCGCACTTCTGGCGAAGGGACCAGCGGACGAGGCGCTCGTCGTCCACGATCATGATCTTCTCGGCGGGCATCGGCTTTAATTTACTACGAATGGGACGGGGAATGCTTGGGGTTGACGGTGGCGGAATTCCGGTGCTGCAAGCTGCGAGCGCAAGATGCGCTCGCGACAGCCGGCAGGATGCCGGCGCTACTCCGGCGCTGCTTCGACGTTACTTTCGGTATTTCGTTCTAAGTGGCTGCGGTTTGGGCGGCGGCTTGCGATGTGGGTTGAGCGGCTGGCGCGTGAAAGGGGAGGAGCACAGTGAACTGGCTGCCTTTTCCTACCACGCTGGTGACTTCGATGCGGCCGTGATGTTCTTCGACGATGCGGCGGGCGAGCGAGAGGCCGAGTCCAGTGCCGTTGCCTTTAGTGGTGTAGAACGGGCGGAAAATGTTGGCCAGGATTTGAGCAGAGATGCCGCGACCGGTGTCGGTGATGACGACGGTTGCGCAATCTTCCTGAGAACCTACTTCGACGGTAACGGTGCCCGCTCCCTCGACGGCCTGTTCTGCATTCAAGAGCAGATTGAGAAGCACCTGATGAATCTGATTGCTGTCATGCTCGACTTCGGGCAGGTCGGGCGCCTTTTGCAATTCGATCTGGATTGGCTTTGAGATTACTTGCTGGCGAGCGAGCATTACAGCGTGTTCGACGGTAGTGTTGAGGTTACTCTGGCGAATCTGCGGAGGGTGCGGGCGCGCGGTTTCGAGAAGATCGGTTAAGGTGCGGCTGATGCGCGCGATTTCCTGGCGAACATCTTTCACGACCGGCCGCGCCGGGCTGGTGACGGGCAGATCGCGGCCGACAATTTCTATGACTCCAGCGATGCCGGCGAGCGGATTGCGAATCTCATGGGCGAGACCTGCAGCTAATTCGCCGAGCGTAGCCAGATGTTCGGCGCGGGATATCTGGGTGCGATGCAGAACCTCGATTTCTTCGCGGCTGTCCCGCAGTTGCTTCATCATGTGATTGAAGTTGCGGCCGAGGTCTCCGATTTCGTCGTTACGATTGGCGAAGCTGACGGAGACATCGAGATTGCCGTCGCTGACCTGATCCATCTTCTCCTGCAATTCGACCATGGGGCGTTGAATTAAGTAGGCCAGACCAAGCATGGCCGCGGCGCAGATGGCGACGGCTCCCGCTCCGGCGACGATCATGACAGCGTGGCGTTCGGGATCACGCAGCGAGACGGTCGCGAGCGTGAAGAGCAGCAGTCCCGCAAGCAGCACGAGGCCTATGGGTAAGATTGCTTTGATCTGCCACTTGACGCGTACGGAACTCAATTGAAAGCCTTCTTCCCCAGTGCGACCGGGTCTTCCTATCAGTGTACTGTCAGCCAGCGCCGCGTATTCGGTGCGGTCAGGCATAGGCGTGTAATCCTGGCAACAAGTAGGTGACGCCGAAGAAAGTAAACATGACCACGGCGAAGCCGCCGATGGCGAAGTAGGCGGCACGCCGGCCCCGCCATCCGCGGGTAATGCGCATGTGCAGGTAACCGGCGTAGACCAGCCAGGTAATCGCAGCCCAGGTTTCTTTTGGATCCCAGCTCCAATAAGATCCCCAGGTGCGATTAGCCCAGTAAGCGCCCGC
>JBEKJF010000500.1:0-3269 GCA_050011375.1 Candidatus Sulfotelmatobacter sp. | reverse complement strand
AGTCGTGCCACCAATTCTTTTCCCGTGCCGCTCTCGGCTTCGATCAGCACATCCGCCCCGCTGGCCGAGGCCTGCCGCGCCCGGTCGAGCGCCCGCAACCATCCTGGAGCGTGCCCCGCCAATCCCTCCGCTGCCTCCGCCTGCGTCCTGGCCTGCGCCAGGATCCGTTCCGCGCGCGCGCCTCGCGCATCACGCTAAAGCCGTCGGCGCCCGGCATGCGAATGTCGGTCACCACCAGCGGATGCAAACCGCGGCGGAATTTTTCAAGCGCCTCACCCGCGCTCCCAGCCGTATCCACGCACCAGTCGCGCCGCAAAAAGTGCGCCTCCAGCGCCGCCCGCATCCCCGCCTCATCGTCCACCACCAAAACTCGATTCATTCCGCACCTCGTTGATTGTGACCGATTGTCATCCTGATCTCGTTATTCTGAATCCTGTCATTCCGAACCGGGCTGAAGGCCCGGTGAGGAACCTGCTTTCCCTTATTCCTCCAGCGGAAACGTCAGCCGAAAACTCGCTCCAGTCCCTACACGGTTCGCGGCTTCAAGCCATCCCCCATGCTGCTCGACGATCTTCCGGCACACCGCGAGTCCCAGCCCCGGACCGCCCGCCCGCGTGCTGAATCCCGGCTCAAATATCTTCATCTCGCTCCCCGGCGGAACTCCCGGACCGGTATCGCTTACCGCAATCGCCACCCCTGACCGATCGCCGTGGTACGTCTTCTGTCCGGAAATCTCCACCCAACCCCCGCCCGGCATCGCCCGCAGCGCATTCAACACCAGATTCAGCAACACCTGCTCCAGGCGATGGCGGTCCGCCGCAAACCACACTCCATGCAAATGGTTGCGCAGGCATAACTCGACCCGCGCCTGCCGCGCCATCGGCACCAGAAATCCGCCAGCCCAGTCGAGCAACGCTCCCAGATCCGTCGGTACCCGCTCCGGTTTCGGCAGGCTGTGAAAATGCAAAACATTGTTCACCGTTGCGGCCAGTGTCCGCAGCCCAGCCTGCACCTGTTCCACCCACTGCCGGCACTCGGGGGAGAGTCCCGCCCCGGCCAGCAGCCCGGCAAACAATTCCAGGCTGCCCAGCGGGTTGCGGATCTCATGCGCCAGAATTGCCGACATCTCCGCCAACGCCTGCTCCCGCCGCAACTTATCGCGCTCCTCCACCAGTCGCTTAGCGTCTGTAACATCGCGCAGGATGAAGACCGAAACGCACTCCGCACTTTCTGATTTGTTCTCTGAATCGCTCGCCCCGGCATCCTTTACCTTCGCATCTCTTACATCTGCGTCTTTTACATCCGCATCTTTCACTGCCGCGTGCCGCACCGCCAGCCAGCGCCCGCCTCCACTCCCATCCCCCACGCGCTGTTCCTGCTCACCCGCTTGCGCCCGCGCCCGCTTCAACAGATCGCCGAATTCCTCCGGCACTGCAGTCAGCGATTCCAGCCGGGACAAGTCCTCGCTCCAGCCAAGCAGCCTTCGCCCTTCAGGATTCACCAGCGATATCGCGCCGTTCCCCTTCACCACCAGCACACCGCAAGGAAGCCCATCCAAAATTCGGTCGAGATGCTCGCGCATCCGGCGGTTTTCCTCCAGGCTGCTGGCTAACCCGGCATTGCTCTGTTCCAGTTCGCCGTGCAGTCGCGCCACTTCCGAACGCAACCTGCCATAGGAACGCTCCAGCGAATCCGCAGCCTCGGCAAACGAGCGAAACGCCTGCAGCAAAAACTGCTCACTCTCGCCTCGTGAAATCTCTGCGCCCCCAGGCAACAGAATGCCCGCTGTGGGCAAGCATTCCGACATGGGCAAAGATGTCATGGCAACAAGGCAACATTTGCACGGGAAGGGCCAAGAGAGGAGGTGGAAAGCTGAGATTCTTCCCATGTGTGGCGGCTGGCCCACCTTTGCCGGAACAACCACAACCGAGGATGCCCCACCTTTGCTTCTTTTGCAAAGAGCCTGCCCTGAGCCTGTCGAAGGGTGGGCCGCGATGCCGCCGGTAGCGAGAGGGCGCGTGGATCGATTTATCGCCACGGCAAGCGTGATCGTAGTTTTGTCGGTAGTTCTTGTTACTAAGCGCGAAGGTAAAAGAAAAAGCCGCAGCTTCCGAACTTACAACGGCGGAAGCTACGGCCGATTAACCGATAACCAACTCGTTATAACTCGCGCCCGGCTCCTACGGAGTTATCTCATACAAGACTCCGAAGCCATTCGCTCCACCATCCGTAGCTGCGCCATAAAGATTGCCGCTGCTATCGCGCACAAGGCCGGGCCAGATATTGGAACCATCGGCTCCTCCGGTGAAATCGTGCAGATCGTGGAACGTCCATACACCGCTGGATTTCGCCAACTCAAAAGCCATCCCGAGTCCGAACGCGCCGTTGTTGTATGTGGTGCCGTATAGATTTCCGTCACCATCCGTGATCAGCGGCGCGTATGGGCCGGGGCAAGAGATGCATTGACCGTTGGGCCCGGCTCCCGAGCCGGCAAAAGAATAGAGGAGATGAAACGTCCACCCGCCTCCACTCGCCGGAGAAAGTTCATAAATGGTTCCACCGCCGCCCGATCCCGCATATGCGGTAGCGCCAAACAAATTTCCCGCTCTGTCCATCAACAGTCCGGAATACGGCGCGCCACCGTCTGCGCCTCCCCTGAAGTCATAAATAATGGTTTCAGTCCAGCCGGAGCCCGAGGGGCTCAACTCATACACAACGCCGCAACCAGAATATCCCTGCGTAATGCAACCGCTGCTCGTACCTCCGGCAAGCGCAGTTCCGTACATGTTGCCTGCGGCATCGAAGATCACACCCGACGCGGGTTCCGCGCCATCGCTGCCGGAACCAAAATCCCACGTCACAGTCTCCGTCCACGGTCCGCCTCCTGAAGTCGGCGTCAACTTAAACGACGTGCCGCAGGCGTAGCCGTAAATGCAGCTGCCATAGGCGCCGCCCTGAAAGGTTGTGCTGTAGAAATCGCCGCCATGCTGCGCAACCGGTTGCAAGCCATAAGGCGCAATACCATCCAGTCCGCCGGTAAAGCGATAGAGCACGCGCTCGGTTCGCGGCGGCGGAGTCAGTTCGTATACCGTGCCGCATCCATCGTATTGGGGAAGGCCGCGGCAGCTCTTGCCTCCCGCTTGTGTCTCACCGATCAACGCGCCATTTGCAGCGAGATAAATTCCCGTCGGACCAGCGCCATCGTTTGCGGGAAACCCCAGAAAGCTATAAAGCGTGTTAAACGTCCAGCCCGAACCGCTGGGTGAGAG
>JBEKJF010000499.1:0-3118 GCA_050011375.1 Candidatus Sulfotelmatobacter sp. | reverse complement strand
ACATGATCGGCCTCGGGTATGAAAGATGACTGCGGAGCGACCGAAGATTCTATCAGCAATTAAACATTCGCAGTCTGTCGACGCCCCCCAAGCTTAGAACGGATTCAATCCGGTCGAGCGCACGTATAAATACCAAGCGATCAGTGTCAGCGAAATTGCGCCCCACATGATGCACTGGAAGATTCGTCCCTTGCTCGTCCACCACAGCCTACCCTCCGCGCCGGCTCGCATCGTTTTCTCGTCCCGGAGATCTGTAACGAGGATCGCCACACCGACATAGACCAGCGTGATAGGCATGACGAGCCCAAACAAGCCTTGCTTCAGCACACCGCCACGCCTCGCCTCTTCGAGCGGCTGCAGAATGAAGAAATATCCCGTCACGAGGCCGATTAAGCTGATCAGAGCCCCGCCGATTTTCGTCCGCAGAACCGACACACGCCTGCCGGTCGGATGTGCTCCATCCGGAGTGGCTATCCCGTTTAGGTTGAGCCACGCCTTGGCAATATTTTTTCTTGCGCTCATCGACTTGTTAACGTCCGACGATGGAATGGCAAACGACCAACAACTAACGACCAACGACGGGTCTTACGCCTTCGCCTTAGCCTTCAACTTAACCTG
This sequence comes from Candidatus Sulfotelmatobacter sp., assembly GCA_050011375.1. Lineage (GTDB taxonomy): Bacteria > Acidobacteriota > Terriglobia > Terriglobales > Acidobacteriaceae > Sulfotelmatobacter. The sequence goes on along the minus strand of JBEKJF010000499.1, from coordinate 2,500 downwards.
GCCACCAGCCAGCTCCACGGAGAACTCTACGTCCTGGCAGCCGTACTGCTTGCGGATCTCATCCGTCTTCTTCTGCACGAAGGTAGAAAACGAATCCAGGTTGCCGGAGACTTTTTCTCCAGCTTTCTTTTTGGCCGTGACCAGCGTGTTGAACAAGCGCTCTACCTGTTCGCGCCCGGATTTGTCCGCGGCGCTGTGCAAAGTAACCGGCTGCGAGGTTACGGGAGCTTCGGCCGCAGCCGTGGCGGCGCCGGCAGTGGCAGCGTGGCTTAAACCGTAAACTGGATTGTGCTGCGGCTTGTGCTCCTCGACGTCGGGACGCACGCCCTGCACGGCGAGCAGCGCATCCTGCGGGCGGCGATAGCCTTCTTCGCGGATGCGGGACTTCTTGCGCCACAGGTCGCTGTAGATGGCGTAGCGCTGGGCCATTTCGTTGTAGCGGAAGCGCTGCGAGAAGCTCATGCGTCCGCCGTCGGAAAACTTGCGCAGCAGCGACAGCACCTTCCACTCCACGTCCGTGGGCGGCCGCTTGGTCGGATTGCTGAAGTAGACCTCATACTCGATTTTCAGCCGCCGCAGCTGGGTCTCAAGCACAACCAGTTCTTCGTCAGTGGTCACTCAGGAGTCTCCAAGTGAACAGTGTAGTGAGAAGCGGCGACGGGGGCGAGGTACCCAGTGGGCACCGAGGGGCATGGTACGAAAGTAAGGGGTGCAGCTTCTAGCTTCTGGCTCCTAGCTACTAGCTTCCAGCCTCTAGCCTCTAGCTACTGCTACTGCTCGGACGCAAGAAATGTGGTCTGAGAACGTTGAGGCACTGCTCACGCAGAACTACGTTGGACGAGAGTCAACTGAATGCGGTGAGCAAGATTGGCTAGAAGCCAGGAGCTAGAAGCTTATTTCGACGAATTCGACGCCATCTTCTTCACCATCGCCAGCACCAGCTTGCGGTCGCTGTCATTCAGGTTGGTGGCGTAGCGGCGGACCTGGCTCAGAAAGCGGACTTCGTCGTCGGAGAGTTGCGGCAATCCCTTTGACCCGTTGCTGTGGCCCGACTCGGAGAAGAATTGCGACAGCGCAATCTCCATCGCTCCGGCAATTTTCGACAAGGTGTCAAGCGACGGGATGGTATGCCCGTTTTCTACGCGTGAAAGGTAGCATCGCAGCAGGCCGGTACGCTTTTCGATGTCGCCCTGGGACATACCTTTCTGCAACCGGTAGTCCCGGATGGTTTGTCCGATATTGATCTGAGGGAGCATTGCAGGATGCGACATATTAACCACGGCGGCATTTTCTTGCAAGTGGAAATTAGTGCTATGGCAAAACCAGTGCAATTCTAGAGTCACCCGGGCGAGCCGCCGCTGATCCTTACACAGTGTGCAAGAAATGATCACTCCCGGGGCGTCGTCGGCCCGAGTTATTTTTTCAGGTTATCCGCCAGAAAGCTGACTGTGCGCTTCCAGGCGTCGGCCGCGTCAGCGGCGCGGTAGCCTGGTTCGTTTTTGTTGTTGGGATTTTCGAAGGCGTGGCCGGCATCGTCATAAATCTTGATATCAATCTTCTTTCCCATCCCCTGCAGAGTTTCGGCAAACTTCCTTACATCGTTGGCAGGGATGCCCTGATCCAGAGCGCCGAATAATCCAAGGATGGGAGCATTAATTTTCTTCAGCGCATCCGGGTCGGTGGCGAGATGGCCGTAGTTGATTACATCGGCCGCGAGCGTTGGCTCCTGAAGAGCCGCGTCGAGCGCGTAGCCGCCTCCCATGCACCATCCGATTGCGCCGATGCGGTTCTGCTTCACGTTCGGTTGATCTGCGAGAAACTTGAAAGCCGCGTGCAGGTCGCGCTTGGCGCGGTCTTCCGGAACTCCGCGCATCAGTTGGTGAGCTTCGTCTGGCGTGGTCGCGACCTTGCCGCGATATAAATCAATGGCGAGAGCCACGTAGCCTTGATCGGCCAGCTTCGAGGCTTGATCTTTCACCCAGTCGTTCAGGCCCCACCACTCGTGAATGACAATCACGGCGGGAAACGGTCCCTTGCCGGCAGGCTTGTAGAGCAAAGCTCGCACGGTCTCATCGCCGCTTTGGTAGGAAACCGTTTTGCTGTCGGCGGCGAACGATAACGATGCAAAAACGAACATCGCGACAAGAATCAACACCAGACTTTTCTTCATGGTTTCAGACCTCTCAGTATTCACAATTCCAACTCCATATACAACGCACCCGCAATAGGGTTTGCGCAGTAGGGAGCGACTTCCTTAAATCCCAGCTTGCGGTACATCGCTACAGCATCTTTCATCACGGGCTCGACAGTGTCGAGGCGCATGCGTCGATAGCCGATCTGCCGCGCCTCGGAAATAATACGCTCGGCCAGCGCGCGCCCCATACCCCTGCCACGACATTGCGGACGCAGGTACAGTCGCTTCATCTCGCAGATGCCGGCTTCCAGCTTGTGCAGCGCCACGCAGCCAGCGAGTTGACCTTCGCATTCCGCAAAAAGCAAA
>JBEKJF010000498.1:0-5175 GCA_050011375.1 Candidatus Sulfotelmatobacter sp. | reverse complement strand
CCGCGCTCGTCTTCCTGCACCATGGCGCTCAGCATCGTACTCACGAGGCCCGGCACGCGGGTGGCGGCCGCCAGCGCCACTCCCGCAGAGACTGGATTGCGTTTGTGTGGCATGGTGGAAGATCCGCCGCGTCCTTCGCCGGCGGGCTCAAAAATCTCCCCGATCTCAGTTTGCATGTGCAGAGAAATGTCGCGCGCGACTTTGCCCAGCGTGCCCGCGCACAGGCCCAGCGCAGTGGCCACCTCCGCCACGCGGTCGCGATGAGCATGCCAGGGCGCAACTGGCAGTTCCAACTGAAGCTCTTTCGCCAGCGCCTCGGACACCCGCAAGCCGTCCTGGCGCAGCGCCGCCAAAGTTCCAACCGCGCCCCCGAACTGCAGCACCAGCGCCCGCCTTCGCGTTTGGCCCAGGCGCTCGCGATGGCGGGTCATCGCGTCCAGCCAGCCCGCCACCTTCAGGCCAAAAGTTGTGGGCAGCGCATGTTGCATCAGGGTGCGGCCGGCAATCGGCGTGGACCGGTATCTCTCTGCCAGCTGAATCAGGCTCTCGCACAGCGATTTCAAATCGGCATCGAGCACCTCGAACGCCAGCACCATCTGCAACACCAGTCCAGTATCGTTCGCATCCTGGCTGGTCGCGCCCCAGTGAACGAAGCGGGCCGCCTCGGCATTCTCCTTCGCCACCAGCGCCGTCAGTTGCTTGACCAGCGGAATGGCAGGGTTCAGTGCTTGCGCGGTTGCCGTGCCCAAGGCCTCCGCATCGAGCAGCCGGGCGCTGCACTTCGAGGCAATGGCCTCTGCGGCGGCCCCTGGAATCAGGCCACTAGCGGCTTGCGCTCGCGCCAGCGCAGCTTCGAAGTCAAGCATGCGCTGCAGGCGGGCGTCGTCCGAAAAGATTTCGCCCATCGCCGTTGAGCCGAACGTTGAGCCGAACAGTGGATCGAGCAAGGCCATCCCGATGGGTCACAATCCCAAGTCGAAGAATACAGTTTCGTGCGTCCCTTGCAAAACTACGTTCCATTCCAGATGGCCGCCGCTGGTCGCGTTTGCAATCAGCGTCGAACGACGCTCCTCGTCCACCAGCTTCAGGATCGGATCGCTGCCGTTGCCCGCGTCGTTGGGAAAATAGATCCGGGTCACCAACCGCTTCAGCAGTCCTCGCATAAAAACCGAGATCACAAGATGCGGAGCCTGCTCGCGACCGTTTGGCCCCGGCACCGGACCCGGCTTGATGGTTTCAAATTGAAAGCAGCCCGCGTTATCGGTGGGCACGCGTCCGAATCCCGCGAATCCAGGCTCCAGCGGCTTGTCCTGCGAATCTTCGGAATGCGCGTACTTGCCATGACCATTGGCTTGCCAGATTTCGAGCAGCGCGTCGGGAACCGGCGCCCCATCCCCGTCCAGCACTCGGCCCCGAATCGTGACCCGCTCTCCCGCCCCAGGCCCGGCCGCGAGCGGGCTTTGGTTGAGCCATTGCAAACCGATCTTGAAATAAGGCCCGACCGTTTGCGAGGTGGTCGCCTGTAAGCTCAACTATTCCTCCATCGGGGTGGCATCGCGGCCCCGTAGAACTATATCGAAGCGATACCCAAGGGCTTCCATGGGCACGGTGGTATCCCAATCGAAGATGGAAATCAGCCGGTTGCGCGCCTTCTCGTCGGCAGTGCAATTGAAGATGGGATCGAATGGCAGTAGAGGATCCCCCGGAAAAAACATCTGCGTCACCAGTCGCGTCGCAAACGCAGGCCCGAACAGCGAAAAGTGAATATGCGCCGGCCGCCACGCGTTGTAATGATTTCCCCAGGGATATTCTCCCGGCCGAATGGTCACGAAACGATAGCGTCCTTCGCCATCGGTGACGGCTTGCCCGCAACCGCTAAAGTTCGGGTCGAGCGGCGCATCGTGTCGATCCACTTCATGCCGGTAACGTCCCGCGGCGTTGGCCTGCCAAATCTCCACCAGCGTGTTCGTCACCGGATGGCTGTTCTCATCCAATACCCGTCCGCTCACCACGATGCGCTCACCCACCGGCTCTCCTTGGTGCTGGCGTGTGAGATCGTACGCTGCCGGCGAAACCGATTTCGGGTCAAACGACGGTCCCGTAATCTCCGACAGCGTGTAGGGAATCTGCACCAGAGGCCGCGTAGGCGCGCGCTTCGCCGAGGACACATAGGGCGGATGAAAATGATTGGGCTGGGTCCCGGGATAAGGCGGACGATAGCCGGCGAGGGGCTTCATTGCAATCGCGCGATGAGAACCCAGCGAATGTACGCAAGTCTCTGCCGGAGTGTCAAGCCACAGGTGCTTCGCGAGTCTCTCGCTCTAAGAATTGCGTTGCCAGATTATAGTTCAGCGATCCCTTATAGGGCTCTGGTTCGGTACGGCGGAACAGCGGATTGAGCTGTTTCGCAGTCTCTTCCGAGGACGTGACGATGTTTGTGCCCTTCGCCAGGAGGGCGCCGACGGGCGATCTCGATACATGCCGAAGGCAGATCGCGATTGGAAGTCGTATCTACGTGCCAAAGCTCTCTCTCTCACCCAAGGTGTAGGTGTTGCAACACGTCAGAAGCCAGAATGTCAGAAGCCAGGAAGTGATGACGGATTAGATAAACGCGATATTTAGCCTACCGAAGGAACCTTCGTCCGAAAACTCATCTCTGGCTTGATAATTTTCAGCTTTTTGAAAAATCACAATGTCTGTAAATTGCTGATAATAAAAGACATGGTGGAGGCGGCGGGAGTCGAACAATCACTATGTTGATAGCACGTAAGTTACTGATTCTCGGAACTGCCACAACGGCTAAAAAGGCCCCATTGCCCAATCCATTGTACGTTTATTGTACGAAAATGCTTTCGCTCTGGAGCGCACGGACACAACACAATGGCCACAGTATCCCATAGATTCGTTGGGATAGAGAAAAAAGCACTCTTCCTCATGAGAATCTCAGAACTCTAACCGCGCCTGAAAGGCGATCATCCGAGGACTGCTATCGCCACCCAATCCGACTCCCAGCAAGCCGGTCGGCGGAGAAGTTGTTGACCCGAGCGCTCCAAATCCACTCTGCGTGGAAAGATTTCCTGGAATGCCGCCCTGCACCATGCCGGGGAGCGCAAAATTCGGATGGTTGAAGACATCTCAAATCGCAGCTTCACATGCTCCGTCAGGGGAAACCATTTTGTCAGGTAGAAGTCACTCCAGAGAAAATCGGCACCGCGCAGGGCATTGCGACCGAGGTTTCCGAATTGGCAAGTCTGCGGGCTGTCGCCGCCATAGCACTGCCCTGTACTGGGATCGACCGCGGATACAAAAGCGTCCGGATTAAGCCATTGCAGGGTTCCCGCCTGCGTTACACCCGGAATCGGATGATGCTCATACAGCGGAACACCCGGAACCACACTAGCGAACTGCGGCCCGCTGCCCTGCAGGATGCCGTTTCCGTTTGCTGAATAAGGGGTGCTCAGGACCGAGAACGGGACTCCGCTGTGCCAAAACGCTGTTCCGGAGATCTGCCAGCCGTTGAGCGCGTAGCCCAGAGAACGACTGCGCACTCTGATCGGCAACTGATACACATACTGCGCGTTGAGATTGTGCCGGATGTCATAGTCGCAAGGCCCATAGTCGCGAGCCAGGTCTCCCGGCAAAGGCGAGAGAATCCCTCCTGCGGAAAACGGAAGAAACCCTCCGTTCGAGACCGTATCCATGCAACGGCTCCAAGTGTAGTTGACCTGTCCCTGTAAGCCATGGCCGAGCCGTTTCATCGCGGTCAGTTGAAGACCGTTGTAATGGCTGTTCGCCCCGGTGGAAAACTGCGTCACGGCTCCGAATCGTGCATCAGTCGACTGCATGTAGGGGAACGGCGCGAAACAACCTTGGCATACGGTCTGGTAGCCGTTCACTTGTGTTGAGTACGGCTGGTTTACGGCGCGCGTGCCGACGTACTGCGCTTGCAAACTGGCTGTCGTTCCGAATTGATGTTCCATCCCCAGACTCCATTCCATGAAGTACGGCGCATGGAGTTTGCCATCAGGAATAGCCGTGATCGCAACTGGTGGAAGCGAGGACTGGCCCTGGGGAAATCCCGAAGTAAAAGTCTGATTCGCGGCAACGAGTGCGCCGACGGCGCTATTGGGCGCTTCCGGTGCGATGGCTGTCCCGCCCACAGTGCCAAGCACTCCTCCCTGGAATGTCTTATCGTAAGGCGGATTCGTACCGATCAAGTCCGCCACGGTGCCCGGTAAGATGTCGCTGAAGATTCCGAAGCCGGAGCGGAGCACGGATTTCGGCTCGAACTGCCACGCAATCGCCGTTCTCGGTTGCAGAATGGCCACCGGCGTGGACGAGAACAGATTGCCGAGACGGGTTTGAATAACGGCGTTAAGCGGTTGATCATTATGCGGGAGGGAACTGAAAGACCCGCGAAGACGGGCGACTTGATCATGTCGATTCAATGGATTGGAATTGAAGGTGTCGCGCAGACCAAACGTCCAGGTCAGGGTGCGAGTTACTTTCCAGGTGTCTTGCGCGTAGACATCGAGATTGAGAAAGTTGAAGGGCTCATTTGGGTTCGAAGGGAACGCCTCTGACGCCGTATTCGCCACTCCATTGATAAATTGCTGCAAGTTCGCGTAGGTCACGGTGGGAACCGTTCCTTCCCCGAAGTCGTAGTCGTTCAAGCGGAAGATGCGGGTATTAGTTCCAAATCGCAGTTCGTGGGCGCGATGGCTCCAGGCGAGATTGTCGTTAATGAAAAAGCGGGACGCGCGCCTGCCTTGAATCCAGGTGTTGTCCAGCCCTCCCATAGGTGTGAACGCATTCGCGCCGCTGCCCTCCAACACGATAGGGAACGCAGAAAGCGTCTTCTGAAGGTTGGTTGGCCCAAACAAGCTCTCGTACCAGGAGAACGCAGGATTGAAGTAGTTCACCAGGTTCTGCGAGAAGACGTGCGTATATCCCGCAGCAAACGAATAGAGAGGCTGCGGCGAAAGCGCGTCGAACATCGGGTTGATGGGGTCCGTCCATGCGGCTTGCAGGCCGGTGTCCGCCTGCAAACGAAACCAAGTCGTGTCTTTGTCGTTGATGTTGTAGTCGATTCGGGCGGTCTGCACCTGTTCGTGGTCATCGCTGGAGTGAGAGACGCTCTGCCGGTTGGCGCAACCGTTTCCATTCGGTGGATTG
>JBEKJF010000497.1:0-3144 GCA_050011375.1 Candidatus Sulfotelmatobacter sp. | reverse complement strand
GCGACTGCATAGAGGTGATTCATATTGTCCCAAGCCACCTGGTTCACGGTGTCGGTGGTGAGCAAGCCGGTGAAACGCGTGACTGGATTTGCCCCGTTGAAGTGGAACACTTGCAGGCCCGCGCTACCCGCTACCGCCAGCAGTTTGCCTGAAGCAGACATCTTCAAATCATTGACGTTCCCCACAGCTACTGTCGGCATATTCGAGCTGGTACTCTCCGTCGTCAGGTTGCCGGAGCTGTCGGCGGTGTAGACGCTGAGTTGGGTGGGTCCGGTTTGGGTCATGTCATTATTTGGCGTAAGCGTGATGGCAAGGTGGTTCGCTGTGTCCGCTGCTGCCAGATAGGGAGCGTAGGCACCGTCGGACGCTTTTGGATAAGACGGATTGATGTTCAGCTCTGTCAGCGTTCCGTTGCTGGCGCGGCTGAATCCGTAGATATATTGGCCTCCATACAAGGGGCTGGCCCCGTAAGCGTATTCGTTGTTGCCGATGAAGCTGAGCGGAGTGATCCACGCGGCGCTGTAAGAAGTGGTCGCTCCCAAGAAGCTGAGCGCTCCAGTCCCTTGATTGAGGTCGAAGAACTGGTAGGTGTTGTTCGCTCCCTGATTGCCGTAGATGTCTTCATCGTAAAGGGTCGCGCCTGTGCGGTCGAAGAACAAACTGACGGGACCGCCGGTCGTGTATTGGTTATACTGCTGCGCATTGATTGACGATGCTTGCGTAATCGCGCCGTTCTCGGCGACAGAGAACGAGTAGATATTCACGGTATCGGTCGAGACCAGCCACTTGCTGTTTGTTGCCAGGTTGTAACCGTTGGCGGCAAACGGGGATCCTGCGACGGGAGTCAGTGAGCCGCCGGCGGATTCGCTATAGGCGTAGATTTCTTCGGCGTTGTCGCTGTTCACGGAAGTGACATAGACGAACCCGGGCACCGTGCTGGAGCCGATTTCAGTTGCCGACGACGTAGCCTGTGCGGAAGCCAGAACTGTACTGGCGCAGGCTGTAAGGAGAGCCAGGGAGAATACGGAGATGCTGCGGGACATAAAACCTCGGAAACTTCCCAATGCGAATTCGAAATCTGACGAGCGCCGGTGAGATGCCGATCTGGACTTGGGAGACGCCAGCTACGGTTTTTAAGTTTTCGTTCTACGGTGTTTCCTTAGGTCGCATCTGCCCGGCGGTGAGATGCCAGGCTCATTAGGGGCGTCCCCTTTCGACTGTGCTCAGGTCAGGCTCTTTGGACGCGGGAGGCCGACACTGGATTGAGCTGCCGCGAGCAAACACCAGGGTCCCTCGCTTCGCTCAGTACGACAATCTTCTTTTAAGCCAATGGTGTTTTACGACCTTGCTTAGAGCGCCGTTGTTTTAAGCCGTTTTTGTTTTAGGTCGTTCCTGTTCTAGGCCACCTGATAAACTCAACGGCGATGAACTTTCTTTTGCGGCAAAAGAAACTGCGGGAGCAGCTTGCTTCCAGCGGCCTTGACGCTTTGCTGGTCAGCCATCTTCCGAATGTCCGGTATCTTTGCGGGTTTACCGGGAGCGCGGGGTTGCTGCTGGTGGCGGAAAATGGGAGCGCATTCTTTACCGATGTGCGATATGACGTGCAGGCGCGGGAGGAGGTTAAGGGCGCAAAGGTTGTGATTGCGCGCTCGGGATTGGTGAGCGCGCTTGCGGAGTGGATGGGAGCGCGGGGGAAGAAATCTGGGCAGAAGTCTGGAACGAAGTCTGGACAACGGACTTTGGGGATCGAGGCGGAACACCTTACTGTGGTGGAACGGAAACGGCTGGGGGATGGGTTGCCCGCCGGGTTGCGGCTGAAGAATGCGGTCGCGCTGGTGGAGCGGGCGCGGATGGTAAAGGATGATGGGGAACTGGCGCTGATCCGGGCGGCGGTGGAGTTAGGAGCTACTTTATTTGACCGGGCGCTCGAAGTAATGCGGTCTGGGGTGCGCGAGACCGACGTGGCGGCGGAGATGGAGTATGCAGCGCGGCTTGCGGGTGCGGAGGGAATGTCGTTTGCTACCATTATTGCTTCGGGGGCGCGGTCGGCGTTGCCTCATGGGCGGGCGACGGAGCAGGCCATCGCTCCGGGTGGATTCGTGGTCTGCGATTTCGGTGTTATACTCGGTGGTTATTGTTCAGACCAGACTCGCAGTGTGTGGGTGGGTCGGGCTTCGGGCGCTAGTGGAAATGAGGCGCGCGGCGCCTACGATGCGGTGAGAGACGCGCAGGAATCAGCGATTGCTTCGGTGCGGGCGGGTGTGAGCGCCGGGGAAGTGGATGCGGCGGCGCGCAAGGTATTGCAAAAGGCTGGGTTGGGGCGGTATTTTACGCATTCGACCGGGCACGGAGTCGGGTTGGAGATCCACGAAGCGCCCAAGATCGCGGCCGGGCAGAAAGAAGTTTTGCAGCCGGGCATGGTCATCACGATTGAGCCGGGAGTTTATCTTCCGGGCAAATGGGGTTTGAGGATTGAAGACATGGTGGCCGTGAGGGAAGGCGGCTGCGAGGTATTGACTCCGACTGGCAAGGAATTTCTTACAATCTAGGGCGTTAGGTATTGGGTGTTTGGCTATGGCCACGGAATGTTAAGCAGCCGGTCATGGGCACCTGAGACGCAGGATTAAGAGCTTTTAACCGCGGAGATCGCGAAGAAATGCCGCGGAGGACGCAGAGAGAAGCTGTTGTGCTTGGTCAACGGGCCTAATACCTTAAGACCTGATACCTAAGACCTTACTTTATACGAATGAATCAAAAAGAGCTGAAGGAACTCATCGAGTTCTTAATCGAAAAAGACATTGCCGAGTTTGAGTTGGAGCGTGGCGATGTCAAGGTGAAGATTAAGCGGGGCGGCCAGCACACCGTGGTGCAGGCTCGCGCGGAAGCGCCTTATGCGGCGGTGACGGTTCCGCAGGCTGTGGCGCCGGCGGTTGCGGCTTCGGCTGCATCAGTTCCGGCGGCTGTGCCTGCTGCCGAGCCAGTTCCGGAAGAAAACCTGCACATCGTGAAATCTCCCATCGTGGGGACGCTTTATGAAGCGCCTTCGCCGGGCGCGCCGCCTTTCGTCAAGGTTGGGGACATGGTGGAAGTCGGGCAGGTGCTATGCATTGTCGAGGCTATGAAACTGCTGAATGAGATTGAGTC
>JBEKJF010000496.1:0-3145 GCA_050011375.1 Candidatus Sulfotelmatobacter sp. | reverse complement strand
CTATGTTTTGATTGATTTTCTATGCCGCCGGGTTGCGGGGGATCTTGCGGCTGCCAGCGATGCGGCGGAAGTGGGGTGTTTTACCCGGGAAGAACTGCCGGGGTTGAATCTGGCGGAGGATACGGTGGATGTGATTCGCAAGGGCTTTGCAAGGCTAGGGATGAGTACGTAAGCGAAGCAGCCAAAGGGCCCTTCACATCACGGCTTCGGATGCGACACGCTCAGGGGATAGGACGCGATCAAATATTTCGCCTCGTCGCTGTCGATCGGATCGATATCCAGGAGTTGGTCTTTCGCCAAAAAGGGCCGCGTGCGGAAATAGTACACCTTCCCCGCTTCCGCCGTGAAATGCGCGAACGCCACTGTGTGCGGGGAGAAGTGCGAATTCGTGCTAGCACACACGTGATGCTCACCAGGCTCTACAGAGACGGAAAAGTAGGAGTTGCGCTCGTCGGCGCCCACCCATGATCCGTCAATCCCAATCATCGTCCCGCAGCCTCCGAGGCAGTTCACTGCGCCGATGTCGTGGATGAAATAAATTCGCGCCTTCCCGGCCTCGGGCGGCGCGAGGGTGTGCTGGGACTCGTCCTGCTTCGCATCAAAGCTTGTGCCTTTTGGGCCGCAGGCCGTCGGAACGACGCCTGGCCCTTCCTGGGCGAATGCGCATATTGCCAGCAGCATCACAACAAGAGTGGTTCTCATGATTTTCCTCCTACCGCATGCAGAAAATCGGTTTCTTCTGCTCTACACAAAGTCTACGCTTCCTGGTTCTAATTAGATATTTTTCGTCGGAATGTATGACCTCGAAGTAAAATCCCGCGACTCTGCTCCCCGCGAAGGAAGTCTTACCCGCTGTGGCCATTACAGTGCAGCACACCCAAGTAGGCCTTCCACGGGCCGACTGCGCCGCGATACTGGTGGGCCATTACGCGCGATAGTTGGTGCAGGTGCGTGAGGTCGTGAACCGCCCACGTCGCCAGCAACTCCGATAGCGTCACCACTCCGAGTTCTGGATGCTTTCCTCGCCGCGCCAAGTCTTCCGGCTGTAAATTCAGCGCCTGCAGCGCGGCTAGATTTTCTTGGCGAAGGCGGGCGAATTCGTCGAGGAGTTGATCGATGTACTTGCCTTGACTCTCTTTTTCCTGGGCAAAGCGGTCGAAGGGCTCGAATGCTCGCGCCTCGCCGTGTTCGAGGATGATGCGCGCGCGCGGCATCCAATCGGTGCGCTCGCCGCCGATCAGGTGGCCTACGATGTCGAACGGGATCCACGTGGGTTTTCCATCTTTACCGAGTCCTTCATTGCCGCGCACCCAGGTGTTCGGCAGGCCGCGCAGCAGTGCATTCAAAACGGCGGGAGTGCGGGCGAGAACTGCTGTGGCTTCGGGCAGAGTAAATTCCGTCGTGGTTGCCATGGTTTCGTAGATGACAGACTCGGGTTTTGGATTGATTTTTTGTATTAGCTACTGCAAGGGTGCCGCGACTCACGCGGTCTTTCCGCCGTTATCGTTATAATCCGATTTGGCTGAAAGGTGAGACTGAAAGCACGCATGCTCTTCGAATTTTTCATCGCGACCCGCTACCTAAGAGCCAAGAGACGCCAGGCATTTATCGGCATCATCACTGGCATTTCGATTGTCGGAGTGGCGGCGGGAGTGGCTTCGCTCATCATTGCGCTCGCCATCAACAACGGCTTTCGCCAGGATTTGCAGGAGCGCCTGATCGGGTCCACTTCGCACGTCAGCCTGCTCCGCGTGGCGGACGACGGCATCAAGGATTGGCCGCCTTTGCTCGATCGTCTCTCCAAACAGCCGCACGTGGTCGCCGCCGCTCCCGCGATTTTTGAGCAGGTACTGATTTCCCGCGGAGCCCGTGCTCGCGGGGCCGTCCTGAAGGGCATGATCCCGGGTGATGAACGTCGAGTCGGCGATCTGCTCAACACCATAAAGGAAGGATCGGCAGCGGCTCTGGAAGAAGGCGCTCCCGAGCCGGAAAAAGATCATGTGGGGACAGCCGGTTCGGCTGTCAAGGGAGCGTCAGCGACCGAAGAGTCTCCCGATGCTCTTGAGGGCGTACATGCGCGCGTTGCGGCGATGCCGCCGATCATTCTCGGTAAAGACATGGCCGACAACCTGGGTGCAACGGTGGGTTCTGTCGTGCTGGTGGTGAGTCCGCAAGGCGAATTAACGCCGTTTGGATTGATCCCGAAATATAGCCGCTTTCGCGTTGTGGGAGTTTTCAACTCGGGCTTCTTCGATTACGATTCGTCGTGGGCGTTTACGCGGCTCTCTGATGCACAACGACTGTTCGGCCTCGGCGATCTGATTTCAGTGATCGAGTTCAAGGTCGACGACATCGACAGAGCGGACATAGTTGGCCAACAACTCGAAGACGCAGCCGGCAAAGGCTTCATGACCACGAATTGGAAGGAGCAGAACAAAGCTCTGTTTCACGCGCTGAACATGGAGCGCCTGGTCACTTACATCACCACCGGCCTGATCGTCTTCGTGGCCGCCCTGAACATTCTGATTTCTCTGATCATGATGGTGATGGAAAAAACTAAAGACATCGCCGTGCTGATGTCGATGGGCACGCGGCAAGCGCAGGTGCGAAATATTTTCATCGCCCAGGGAGTTCTGATCGGTGTGATCGGCACAGCCATCGGGCTTCTGCTGGGTTATGCCATTTCTTACGTCGGTGGCCACTACCACATCATTTCGCTTTCGCCCGAGGTCTACTCCATCGATTACGTGCCGTTCGCCCCGCGCCTGATGGATGGTTTATTCGTCGCGCTGGGTGCTGTCGGGATTTCTTTCGTGGCGACGCTCTATCCGTCATGGTCGGCCGGCAGGATTCTGCCGGCGGAGGCGCTGCGCTACGAATAAACTTTTCCGGGAACTTTCTCTCAGCGGCAGACGTACAATCAAATAGGAAAGAAAGGAGGTCTCATCATGTTTGCTTTCCTCCTGTGGTGCATACTCTTTGTAATGTGTTGGCCGCTGGCTCTGCTGGCGCTGGTCGCATATCCCTTCATCTGGCTGCTGCTTCTGCCGTTTCGCATTGTCGGCGTCGCGGTACATGGAGTGCTGGAGATTATTTTCCTTGCGATCACGCTGCCGTTTCGGCTGCTGGCCGCGCCGTTTCGGGT
>JBEKJF010000495.1:0-3146 GCA_050011375.1 Candidatus Sulfotelmatobacter sp. | reverse complement strand
CCTCGTGACGATCTCGGCAGGCGCCGCGCCTTCGGCCGCACTCCCGTCGACTGAACGCATCAGAAATCCCTGGCTGAAAGAACGCGCAAGCCAATGCGCTTTGCTGCCTCCGGACAACTGATTGATCGTTACTCCACAATCTTCCTGCCACGCGCGAGTCTCCGCAATCACCGCTGGATTGGCGGGGTCAGAGGCCAATTTGTCGCGAAGCTGACGCCCGCGAGTGGTCAGGCCACCGAGGTGCGAAAGATAAGTCTCGATCTGCGCTCGCAGGCTGTCATCCATAAAATAGCGTCCCCTAACTCTTCCGGCTATGTCCGCGCTCAAGCGGCCGAATGCGGCTCTGCGCAAGGGTTTTCAGGCCATTGACAGCCCGGAATAAGCGTGTTAAATTCCGTATCCGACAAGTGGTTCGATGAGTGGACCAGTATATAGGACGCCTCTCTGCCGAACCAAAAGATTCTCAAGTTCACGCCCGCATGGGCGCAGTCGTACGACTCTGCCGGACCATGTCGTTCCGGCGGTAGCGCTCCACGTTTAAAGCGCCGTCACGGAGATCCAAGAATGGCTGCATCCTCGGCAACTCCAGATTCCCTGATCCATCCCTCCCGTATTCCCAACCGCTGGATCCAATTAGTCGCAGGCATCTTCGCCATGATGGCGGTCGCCAACCTGCAATATGCCTGGACCGTCTTCACCAAGCCCATTCAGTCCCATCTGCATGCCACTCTTGTCAGCGTGCAATGGACGATCACACTGTTCATCGCGCTTGAGACCTGGCTTGTCCCGTTCGAAGGCTATTTAGTCGACCGCGTAGGCCCCCGCCTCATGCTGGGCGTGGGCGCGATCGCCGTGGGCTTGGGATGGATCGGCTCAGGCGAAGCTGAGACTCTGCGCGCCTTGTATTTCTGGTATGGATTAGCTGGCGTAGGCGCCGGAATGGTTTATGGCGGCACGATTGGCAACGCGTTAAAGTGGTTCCCGGATTATCGCGGCTTGTGCGTCGGACTGACCGCGGGCGCCTATGGCGTTGGCACCGCTCTGACGATTATTCCAATTTCCAACATGCTGAAGGCTTCTGGCTACCAGCACACGTTCATCGTTTGGGGGGCGATCCAGGGCGTGGTGGTTCTGGTCGCGGCCCTATTCCTCGCCAAGCCGCCTGCTGGATGGACGCCCCCGGGATGGAAAGAGAAAGAAGCAAAAATCAAAACCAAGCTTACCGTCTCGGCCGTCGACCTGACGCCCTGGGAGATGCTCTGCCAACCCTCGTTTTATGTCGTCTACCTGATGATGACGATGCTGGCCTTCGGCGGCATTGTGGTCACTGTGCAACTCAGTCCCATGGCGGTTTCTTACCACGTCGATAAAATTATTGTGGCGTTCGGCATGAGTGCACTTGTGCTCGCCATTGAGCTTGACCGCATCCTGAACGGCCTGACCCGGCCGTTCTGGGGATGGATCTCCGATCATATCGGCCGCGAGAACGCTCTATTCATCTCATTCATTTTGGAAGCGATTGCCGTGTTCGCCCTTCTCCAGTTAATCAGCCGCCCGATCTGGTTTATTGCGCTCTCGGGCCTGTGTTTCTTTGCCTGGGGCAATATCTACTCGTTGTTCCCCTCGATCACCGCCGACCTCTATGGGAGAAAATGGGCCACCACCAATTATGGGGTCGTTTACACAGCTAAGGGCTTGGCCACGCTATTCGCGGCTCCCGGCGCTGCCTGGTTGTTTGAAAAGACCGGCTCTTGGACCAAAGTCTTCTGGGCGATGATTGTCTGCGATCTGATTGCTGCGTTCATGGCTTTGCTGTGGCTGAAGCCGCTGGCAGCACGCATCGTAAAGAACTCGGAGCGCTCAACGCCAAGCGCGCAGAAAGCTGCTGCGCCCGCAATAAAAGCGCGGGGCGTGGCGTAGCAAGGCACCTTCTGATAGATTGCAAACTGATCGATTGGCGAAGCTTCCACCAATGGGGGAACTCTCGATGCTCCGCAGCGATCAGGTTAAGCCATGAAGAGGCTGTGCCAATGAGTTCCACAGAGTTTCCGGATCCGGGTTTTCCGAGTTCAGGACCGGGCGCGGGTATCAATTCTCAAATCGCGACCAACCGCGCTCACGCCATGGTCCTGCGCAATAGCCGGATACTGATTGGCCTCACCCTGTTCGGCAGCATCGTTGCCGCGACCTTCGCCGTTCTCATGTTCTTCGGCATGATTTCGCAGATCATTCCGCTCAGCGCTCTCAGTGTTGGGAGAGGATTCGCCGCCCTGCAATGGGCTCTGGCCTCGCTGTCTATGGGTCTAATGTGCCCGTGGCTGTGGAAGCTGGGCCGCAAAATGG
This sequence comes from Candidatus Sulfotelmatobacter sp., assembly GCA_050011375.1. Taxonomy (GTDB): domain Bacteria; phylum Acidobacteriota; class Terriglobia; order Terriglobales; family Acidobacteriaceae; genus Sulfotelmatobacter. The sequence continues at coordinate 803 of JBEKJF010000495.1, read as the reverse complement.
CAGGCTACCGGGTGAAGCTCGATAGCCGCGGCGCGGACTTCAACCTGGGCACAAAGAAGCAGCCTTCAAACCTGTTTCTCACCTGGGACCAGATCGCCGCAATCAAGCACAAACGCGTGGGCAACGCGCAACAGTACTGGGTTCTGGGAACGGATGGAAGCGAGGCCCGCTTCTCGTCCTACACTTTCTTCCGCCCCAAGAAAGTCGCGCGCCTAATCGCCGCCCGCACTGGGCAGGCCATTCAGGAAGCCTGATCCTCGCCGTGATTTTATTTTCCGATGCAGAATGTGCTGAAGATCAAGTTGAGGATGTCGTCCGTCGTGGTGGCTCCGGTGACGGCATCGAGCGGCCGCAGCGCGTTGTAGAGATCGAGCAGCAGCATTTCGTGCGGGACCTTGGCCGCAACCGCTCCAGTAGCCGCTTCGAGCGCGGCCAGCGAGTCTTTCACTAATCCCTGATGTCTTACGTTGGTAAGAAACCCAGCTTCGGCTTGCGCGCCGGTTTCGCCGCCAATGTGACGTAAAATCTCGCGGCGCAATTCAGCAATGCCCTCGCCGGTAAGAGCAGAAACACGAACCCGCGCAGGCTCTGTCGCAGACTGACCACTGACCACTGACCACTGACCACTATTCTCTAAGTCGCACTTGTTTCGAACCACGATGCTCGGGCGGCCTTCTATGTGCCTCAGCAATTCCTCATCTTCCACAGTTACTGGCTGCGACGCATCCAGCACGATCAGCACTAAATCGGCGTCCGCCAACGCTTCCATCGATTTGCGAATGCCGATCGCTTCCGCTTCGTCC
>JBEKJF010000494.1:0-3184 GCA_050011375.1 Candidatus Sulfotelmatobacter sp. | reverse complement strand
ATAGATAAAACCCCACCAAGAACTATGCCACCGTGACATCTGACCTTGCGCCCAAAGCCGAATAAGCAGAAGATGGTCGAGGCGAAAGCAGTACGGAGCGGTCTTGTCACTGGCTGAAAATAGCGCCAAGTACTTTGTTGTCAAGATTTTACCCGTATCCTATTGAAAACAAAGATCGAATTCGCCATTTGCACATTGCACCCTCGAACACCCGCATGAACACTGGCGATACACGATGCCGGGGGGGAGGGGGTACCTCATCTGGAGATCCGAGAAAACAAAATGGGCTCAACTCCCGCAGCGCAAAAGCAGGTCGCCCATAAATATTTTCGGGCGGATATCCACAGCATCAAGTCCCCACAGAATCTCCGCTAGAATGAACGGTTCGTCACACTGCGCTGCCTGAAACCAGGAACCCTGATGCGATTCATCGACCGCGAAGAAGTCGCGCGCCGGCTCACATATGAGATGTGCATTCCGATTGTGCGCGACGCGATGATCGCATTCTCGCGCGGCGAAACCCGGCAACTTCTGCGCTCGATCATCCCGCTCGCCGATGGCCGCATGTTCGGCGTCATGCCCGGAGCAATGGGCGCAAGCGCACCCTTCGGCGCAAAACTAATCAGCGTCTTTCCGGAGAATTTCGCGAAGGGAATACAGTCGCATCAGGGCCTCGTGATTCTGTTCGACCCGGAAAATGGAGCGCCGGTTTGCGTAGTTCATGCGGGCGAGATTACAGCCATTCGCACTGCCGCCGCGAGCGCAGTCGCCACCGACGCGTTGGCGCGCAAGAACGCCAACCGCATGGCAATTCTCGGCTACGGAGAACAAGCCGCAACTCACGCGCGCGCCATCGGCAAAGTGCGCAAGCTGCAGTCGATCAAGATCTGGGGACGTTCGTCCGAACGCGCTCGCACCCTCGCTGAGCAACTGCAAACGGAGCTAGCCATTCCGGTTTCGAGCGCAGGACATGTGCAAGAAGCAGTCGCCGAAGCTGACATTATCTGCACCGTAACTTCAGCGACCGAGCCCATCTTGAAAGGAGCGTGGGTTCGCGCTGGCACGCACGTGAATCTAGTCGGCTCAAGCCACGCAGGTCCGGTTGAGGTGGATGACGATTTGGTTGTGCGTTCGCGCTTCATCGCCGACAGCCGCGAGGGTGTTCTGGCGCAGGGAGCGGAATTTCTTCGGGCTAAAGCTGCAGGCTTAATCGGAGATGACCACATTGTCGCTGAGATCGGGCAAGTGTCGGCGGGCGAAATCGAAGGCCGCCGCTCACCGGAAGAGATTACGGTTTACAAATCGCTCGGCCACGTCGTGCAAGATTTATCGACCGCGTGGGCTCTCTACTCGCAGCCCGAAAGCGTTTCCTGAAAACACCACCATTGGCGACATACATCACCGACTCTTAGCCACGTTTCCTGTAGAATTCTGGGTTCGCTGACGCCGTTGAATATCCAAGAGAATGTTCAAGAAAATTCTCATAGCCAATCGAGGCGAGATCGCGGTGCGCGTGCTGCGCGCGTGCCATGAAATGGGAATTGCCGCGGTCATAGTTTATTCCGATGTGGATCGCGCTTCGCTGCACGTGCGCAAAGCTGACGAAGCGTATCCGATCGGCGCTGCCGCGGCCCGCGAATCTTATCTCAACATTCCCAAGATTCTCGATGTGGCGAAGCGTTCAGGCGCTGACGCCATTCATCCTGGTTACGGATTTCTCTCTGAGAATGCAAAGTTCGCCCAGGCCTGCGCCGACGCGGGCGTGAAGTTCATTGGGCCCACAGCCGCCGCGATGGAAGCCATGGGATCAAAGACGCGCGCGCGCCAGGCCATGGAAAAGGCCGGCGTTCCGTTTGTGCCCGGCACATCGCGCGGAGTCGAATCGTTTGAGGAGGCAGAGCAAGTCGCCGCGAGAATCGGCTATCCGGTGATGTTGAAAGCGGCCGCGGGCGGCGGCGGCAAAGGCATGCGCCTGGTCGACACTCGCGAGCAGCTTAAGTCTTCTCTGGAAGCTGCGCGCAGCGAAGCGGAGCGGTCTTTCGGGGACAGCGAGGTTTACATCGAGAAGGCTATCGTCAATCCGCGGCACATTGAGATGCAGGTGCTGGCTGATGAGCATGGCAACACCGTCTACCTTGGCGAACGCGAGTGCTCGCTGCAGCGGCGCCATCAGAAGGTGATGGAAGAAGCTCCGTCGCCGATTGTCGACGCCGACATGCGGCGCAGGATGGGCGAAGTCGCGGTCCGCGTGGCACAAGCCGCAGCCTACACCAATGCCGGAACGGTTGAGTTCCTGGTGGATGGGCAAAAGAATTTTTATTTTTTGGAAATGAATACGCGCTTGCAGGTGGAGCATCCGGTGACGGAACTGATCACGGGCCTCGATCTGGTTCATCTGCAGATTCGCATCGCCGCCGGGGAGAAATTGCCATTCACGCAAGAAGATGTGAGCATTCGCGGACATGCGATCGAATGCCGCATTTACGCGGAGGATCCCGACAACAATTATTTTCCCAGCCCCGGCAAAATTACTCTGCTGCTCGCGCCTTCGGGTCCGGGCATCCGCCGCGACAGCGGCATGTATGAAGGCTGGAACGTGCCGATTGATTACGATCCGTTGCTGGCCAAGCTGATTGGTTACGGAAGCGATCGCGAGCAGGCCATCGCGCGGCTCACGCGGGCGCTTAACGAATATTTTGTAGGCGGGATCAAGACGAACATTTCATTGTTTCGCCGAATCTTGCGCGACCCAGATTTCCGTTCCGCCAAGCTCGATACGGGATTTCTTGACCGGATGCTGAAGCGGCCAGAAGACAAGCGGACGGATTCCAAGGAAGCGGAAGTGGCGGCCATCGCTGCGGGCATGTTCGCAGTGCTTGGCGCGACGGCAAGCGCCGCCGGCGGCGACACGGAAGCAGCGGCAGCTTCTAAATGGAAAGAAGCGAGTCGACGAGAGGCTTTGCGGTGATGCTCAGCGCTCAGGGGCTTTAAAGCCCGCGTGGTTGCTAGGATGCGCTTTAGGGTTGCGGAAAAACACATTGCTGATAAGAGGCCGGAACACCGGGGCTAAAGAGGGTGCGTGAGAACCAGCTTGTAATTGTACTCAAGATGAGGCAGAAAGAGAGGTATGGGACGATTTCTGCCGTATCAACCGGATCAGGCGTATCTAGTGCCGCCGAGCGTG
>JBEKJF010000493.1:0-3188 GCA_050011375.1 Candidatus Sulfotelmatobacter sp. | reverse complement strand
CGTTCGGGGGCGGTTCCGGCTTTACTGGCGATCTGCGCAAGCTGCGCTTGCTGTTCGGGGCTGAGATGTACTTCCATGCGCTTCAAGATAAGCTAAAACCAGAAAGGGAGCAAGAGTTGCGACGGTCACTGGCCAGACTTTACTGACCCGCACCCTTATCCATCTTGCTGGCCACCTTAACCCCGCTTAACCCGTTCGCGTACTTGGCGATGCCGCGGTAGAGCGACTCGGCGATGCGTTGGCGGTATTCGGCAGTTTCCAGGTGATGTTCGTCGGTAGGATTGCTCACAAAAGAAATCTCGGCAAGAATCGACGGCATATTCGCGCCGATCAGCACAATGAATGGAGCCTTCTTCACTCCCCGGTCGCGAATCGCCGGACTCTTCGCGGCCAGCCCGCTGTGCAGCGCTTCCTGCACATCGCCGGCAAACTCGCGCGATTCCTCGATCTTTTCCTTGAGTGCGATCTTCTTCACCAGATCTCGCAACTCATAAATCGATTTTTGCGAAACCGCATTCTCCCGCGCCGCTACATCCAGCGCCTCCGGCGAAGAAGTGAAGTTCAAATAATAAGTCTCAACTCCGCGGGCATCAGCATCGTGGCTCGAGTTCGCGTGAACGGAGACAAACAAATCCGCGCGCGCCTGATTCGCAATCGCAGTTCGAGTCTCCAGCGGAATGAATGTGTCGGTCTTCCGCGTGTAAACTACTTCCGCTCCCAGCCGGGTTTCCAGCAGCTTGCCTAAACGCCGGCTCACATCGAGGACGAGATCCTTTTCTTCCAGGCCGTTCGGTCCAATAGTCCCCGTATCGTGCCCGCCGTGTCCGGGATCAATCACAATCTTGCCAATCTTCAATCCCAGCGCCCGAATCAGCGAGCGGTCCCCGCCAGCAGTAGGCCGCGCCTCATGAATGCCTAGCTGGGAGGAGCGGGCGAGATTCGCATCCGAGGCTGAAGCCTCAGAGTCGTCTTCAACCTCACTATCCGCCTGCGTTTTCGCAGCCACAGTTTTCCGCGCGGATGATCTTTTCTGCGCTACGCGTCCATTCCGTCTCGCCAACTCAGCGGAAGACAGACCGGTGCTGTCATCCGCCTCCACGATCTTTTTGACCACTGAAGTCGGCGTCTTCTTGATCCCAACGCCGGTCGCTGATGCAGACACAGCCTCGCCGCTCGCGCCGTCACCCGACGACTCGCCATCGGCGACCTCCGCTGTCGTGCTCTCACCCGCGTTCGGCTCGAATTGCTTTCCACGTGCACTCTTGCCCGGAGCATCCTTGCCATGAATATCGATGATCAGCCGATAGGGATCAGGCAGCAAAAACGCGTCGTAATCGGAAAGGTCGTCCACTTCCAGCACCACCTGTGTACCGCCCCGCGCCAACTGCGTGACGCGAACTTTCTTCAAAAAAGCATCATCCCCGTCGAAGGTCTTACCTACCAGCGTAGATGCCAGCTTGGTACCGCGCAGATCGAACAAGATACGCGACGGGTTGTCCACTCGCCGCGAAGCGAACTTCACATTGCTTTCCACATCAATCGCGACCCGCGTGTAATCGGGAGTAGACCAGTGCCGGATCCCGGTAACCCGCGGCAGCCCCGCAGAAACCGCCTCAGGATCGTCTTTCGCGGATGGCACGGCAGATGCCTGCGCATCAGAGCCGCGATCATTCACGGCAGCTTTCGCGTTCTTACTGCCGCCATTCTTTCCCTGCTGTTTCTTTTCCGCTGTCCGCCGCGCTTCCGCCGCTTTCTCGGCTTTCGCTTCACGGTTCATCTGCGAGACGTTAATGTCGGCGATGGCTTGACGCGCATCTTCAACCAGTCGATTGTTCGGATAGCGTCGCAGAAATTCCTGGAAGGTAGAGCGCGCTGCGTCAAAGTTCTTGAGATCGTCCTTGTAAATCTCGCCGATGGTGAACAGGCCATCAAATCGGTACTTGCTGCCGGGATACTCGCGGCGCAAAAATTTGTACTGGCCGATCGCCTCGTTCAGGATTCTGTCGTCGTTGAAACGCCGTCCCATTTCCACCAGCGTTTCGGCGACCGCAACCACGCTAGGGTCGGCTTTCGCGGAAGCGGGCGCTCCCATATAAACAGACCGGTAGGCATTCAACACGCGCTGATAGTCGGCACGGGTCCGAGCCGCCAGAGGACGTCCGTTCAGCGCCTCACGCATTCGCTCCGCAGTAGCAAAATCCTGGCGCGCCCAGGCATCGGAATGGTGCGCCCGCGCCGCCAGAGCAGCCGGAATGAACGCCGCAAACACGGCGATCACCAGCAACGCCCTCCACAGACCACGCTGGCGCAATAAGTTCTTCAAGATGACCTACCCGATTTGAATCTCGTAGCGCCGCCGTTCCGGCGGTTGTTGGGCGGGCGTCCTCGCCCGCCGCTCCGAGGGCAACCGTAAAGCCCGAACCTCTAAAGAGCTTAAATTAAAACCCGCGCCCTGAAATCTAATCCGTGTTGCTGATGTAGAGCACTCCCCGCGCATCTCGTTGAACCGTCACAGGTTCGTGCGAAGCTCCCGACTCAAAAACGGACCCTCCGTAATACAAACTCGTGATCCGCCGGACGTAGTTTTGCGTCTCGGCATAGCGCGGCACGCCCGCGCTGCGCGCTACCGCTCCCGCTCCCGCGTTATAAGCAGCCAGGGTCAGCCTGACGTCGCCGCCATAGCTTTCCAGAAGCTGCTTCAAATGTCGAACCCCGGCGTCCACATTTTGTTCCGGGTCAAACGGGTTTTTCACCTTCAACTGCCGGGCCGTAGCGGGCATCAGTTGCATCAGCCCCATTGCACCCTTCCGCGAAACCGCATTCGGATTGAAGTTCGACTCTACCTTCACCACCGCCCGAACTAAGTTCGGGTCGACATTATGCCGCGCCGCGGCCTGCTCAATCGCGCCGTCGATGTCCGCAGTGGTGGCCAGCGGCCCGCGGAAATTGGCGTTCACAATCTTGACGCTAGCCGATTGCTGGGATTCGTGACCCATGTATTGGTCAACCTCGGCCGCCGCCGACTGCGCAGCTCGCATCACGGCCCCGTTCGGTCGAGGCACCGGCTTCCACCGGTTCTCCTTGGAACTCCAATACCTAAGCGCGCGCCGCGGCGCTTCCGATGTTTCCGCGCGATGCGACGGAGATGCCACCGCGTCATTCACGTAGATTTTCCGTCCATGCTCATC
>JBEKJF010000492.1:0-3190 GCA_050011375.1 Candidatus Sulfotelmatobacter sp. | reverse complement strand
CGACCGCGCCAAACTCTTCGCCGCGCGCTTGGGCGAGGACAAGGCAACTGACGAGGAAAGCACGCCCAAGCCAAGCAAGTTGGGTGTCACGGTTCGCAAGCTGACGCCGGAGATGGCCGAGCGGCTCGACATACCGGCCGGCAAAGGCGTGATCGTGCAGGACGTGAAGCCGGGGTCGTTTGCCGAGGATATCAATCTGGGCCGCGGCGACGTGATCCTGGAAGTCAACAAGCAAGCGGTCAACAACGAAGAGGATTTCGCCAAGGTGGAAGCGGGCCTGAAGAGCGGACAGGACGCAGTATTCCTGGTGCGTCCGCGAGGGTCGACCGCGCAGGATGGAACCATCTTCATGGCCGGCACACTTCCGTAACGGGCAGCGGTTAGTGATTAGTGGTTATTAGTGGTCAGTGGTCAGTAAATGCGGCAGAATCATGTAAAGGGTTTTGCTGGCCACTGATTACTGGCCACTGATCTTTTGAGGTTGTCTTTTGGAACTTGAGGTGAAATACCGCGCGAAAATAACTAGATGGCTGGGCGCAGGTTGCGCCGTGGCTGTGATGTGCGCGTGTGTTTCGCCGTTGCGGACACTTGGGCAAGCGTCGGCTGCCAGCTCTAAGACGGGCAACGGTAGTCAGAGTACGACGGCAAAATCCAGAACGGCAGGCTCCCAAACTTCGAAATCACAAACTTCGAATTCCAAGAGGGCGAGCGCACGACCGGCGAGTCCACAGAAACATGTGGCCGCTGCGGCCAAGGGCAGCGCACGTCCCACCTCACAGGCGAGATCTCATTCGACATCGCATGTTGCAGCGAGTGCGCACCCTAAGTCGAGTACGGGCTCCTCGGCTCACAACAGCAAATCGATGTACGCTTCCTCGCGCAAGACCGGCAATACAAAGAGCATCAACAAGAAGACGACCGCGCGCGGTCAGCAGAAGATCGATCCTGAGCGGGCGCAGGCCATTCAGGAAGCGTTGATCCGTGAACATTATTTAAGCGGCGATCCTGCCGGTACGTGGAATGAATCCAGCGAAGATGCCATGCGACGCTATCAAGCCGATCATGGCTGGCAATCGAAGGTGGTTCCCGATTCGCGCGCGTTGATCAGCCTAGGGCTGGGCCCAAGCCACGAGCACCTGCTGAATCCCGAGAGCGCGATGACCACGGAGCCGGCCGCGCCGCACGCGGAGTCTTTGACTCCTACGTCGCACAGTGCCGATCCAGGGACCAGCGTGAATACTCCTCCGGTCGCTCCAGTGGCAACTACGCCCCCTGAGAATTCCTCCAAGCCGCAGTAGGGTAATCCTCCGATTAAGACAAATTGTTCCGAGTGAAACGAGGGATCCTGGCTCCTGCCTGCGCTACCAGTTTCGCCAGCGCCGGCAAAAACCAAGATCCTCGTTTCACTCGGGATGACAAACTGCACTTGGAATGACTTTGCGGGTGATGGCCTGCCAACTACCGTGCATCCTTGCGGTAGCTTCCGAGCACGGGACGCGGAAAGTAGGGAAGGGGCTGGGAGTGAATGATGGCTCGCGGGTTGGCGTCGACGAGTGCTTCGGCAACTTCTTCGCCGCAAATTTCTGCGGCGGCATCGCGACCTGCGGATAGGACGGGGATGCGCTTCACGGTGTCGTGAGCGTCGGTAGCCAAGACGTGAACGGCGTCGTGCTCGAGAAGCCACTGGGCGGCTCGCCGCACGCGTTCTCCCCAGAACCCAGTGAGACTGGAAGCGGTTACCTGGATGACACAACCTTGCTCCGCCCACTCCACCACGCGCTGCGGAGTTTCCCGCAGAATCGGATTCCGCTCGGGATGCGTGATGACAGCGGTGATGTCGCGGTCGCCGAGTTGCGTGAAGCAATCGGTAGTCTGCTGCGGGACGCTGTAATTGCTCAGTTCAACCAGCATGTAGTGGGAACCTTCGATCGAGTAGCGCGCGGGATTGGCGAGAACATCCTGCAGATTGTCGTAGGAAAGATGGAAGTCGCAGCCCAGGCTGAGAGTGAGCGCGTCGCCGATTAACCCCTGCAGGTGAGCGAGTAGTCCCTGGAGATATTCGCGATCGTAGTGATAGCGGTCGTTAGCGTGCGGAGTGGCAACCTGGTGAGTGATGCCGTCAGCGACGGCCATGCGGCACATGGTGACAGACGTTTCCCAGGACTTCGAGCCGTCGTCTACTTCCGGAAGAATGTGGGAATGAATGTCGACCACGATTTGTTTGAACCTGCGCGCTTTGCCGCAGGTTGCTTCTGATCTGATTTAAGCAGATTCGTGGGGAAAGAGAAAGTCAGTCTGCCCAGAAGTCAAAGGCTTTACCACTCGAACACAAGGAGAAATCAAGGGTTTTTGTTCACCAGATCGTAGGCAGCGCGCGAGAGTTGCGGATTTCGCGGTCCGCGGTGATCAGAGGAATGCCCTCGGAGAGCGCGGTGGCTCCAATGATTCGGTCGGCCGGATCGTTGGGATAGGACAAAGGCAACGAAGACGAACGCACACATATACGCGCGCTGATCGGCAGAACCATAAATCGGGTTTCAACATCCGTGAGGAAAGTCTCAAGGCTGGGAGTGAAGTGAATTCGCTTCTTGCGCGAAAGCAGAGTAATTTCAAGGAGCGTCATGCCGGAGACAGCCAGCCCTGTCCCATCCTTCCTGGACTCATCGATGGCCGTCCTCGCGTTCCTTGAAACCCGCGCTGGCTCGAGGCCCAGCCAGATGACAACATGAGTGTCAAGCAGGATCAATAAAGATCGCCCCACTCTTCGGGACTTAGCGCCGGAGAGACAATGTCGCCCTTGATTTCGATTTTACCTTTGCCCTTGAAGAAGCCAAAGATATCGTCCTTTTCTTGTTCGACCGGGACGAGCTTCGCGACCGGCTTGCCACGCTTGGTGATCAGCACGGCCTGGCGTTTGGACTGAACCTCATCCATGACTTTTAAGCAATGGACTTTGAACTGCCCCGCCGCCATCGTTTTCATTGGGAAACATCCTTTCGATCATGGTCATTGTACCATGGTCATCATCAATCTATTGCTTTCATGGCAGTCGGGCCCGAGGCAGCAAAGCGGTCGATGAGCGCCCAACTTGCTTCGAAGATTCGATCTCGAAACTGCTGGTTGATTTTCTCGATTTCGATGTCTTTCTGCCGAAGGACATCGCGATTCCAATACAAACGTTCCGAGCCAA
>JBEKJF010000491.1:0-3608 GCA_050011375.1 Candidatus Sulfotelmatobacter sp. | reverse complement strand
CGGTCAATTAAACGTCTTCAACATGGACATCGCGAATGGTTGCATCGGCCACCAGAACCTCCTTGAGCGAGAGCAACAACTCGTCGTTGCTTGTAATCATTCCCTGGCCGGAAAATCGCTGAACTATCGACCGCTTCTTTTCAACAATCACCCGCCATTCACCCTCGTCGCGATTCTCGGCGGAGCCGTCAGCATTCCCACCTACTCCGAGATAATATGACTGACCGCCGCTCGTGACCGCCAACTCCCAACCCCAGTCTTCCTGATGCGGTTCGCGAGCCTCAATTCCTTTTCCCCCCAGCTTGTCCCGAAGCCAAGCGGCCAGGTCCTCTCCGAAGCAGCAAGGATTGATAAAATGCGCGCCCACTTTCGAGAGATTGAATCGGCTGGTCCTGAAAACAATGTGAAGAGCATTCATGGGTTCGCTGATAGCTGATAGCCGACAGCCACAGCTACATTCCTGGCAACTTCATGCCCGCCATCCTTCTCGCGAAGCTGGGCTTGCCCATTTGCTTGAACATCTTTTTCATCTGCGCGTATTGGCGAAGCAGGTTATTCACTTCCTGCACCGTGGTGCCGGAGCCGCGGGAGATGCGTTTGCGGCGGCTGCCGTTAATCACCTCGTGATGATTGCGCTCGTGCGCGGTCATCGAGTTGATAATGGCTTCGACGCGGTTGATCTGTTTTTCGTCCACGTTGTCGGCGGCTTTTTGCAGGCCAGAGAACGGCCCGATGCTCGGCAGCATCCCGATCAGACTCTTCATCGATCCCATCTTCTTTACTTGCCGCAACTGGTCGCGAAAATCTTCCAACGAGAAGCCGGCGCCGGTGAGGGCCTTTGTGGCCATCTCCTCGGCTTTTTTCTTGTCAATCTGCGACTCGGCGCGCTCGATCAGCGAAAGAATGTCGCCCATGCCGAGAATGCGCGACACGATGCGGTCCGGATGAAACGGCTCCAGCGCGTCATACTTCTCACCCACGCCGATAAACTTGATCGGCTGTCCAGTGACCTGGCGGATGGAAAGCGCCGCACCACCGCGTGCGTCGCCATCCATCTTGGTGAGTACGACGCCGGTGAGCGACAGCTTTTTATGGAACTCGTCGGCGGAACGCACCGCGTCTTGTCCGGTCATGGCGTCGGCGACGAACAGAATCTCCGACGGATTCAGCAGCTTTTTCAGCGACTGCATCTCGTTCATCAGTTCGTCGTCAATGTGCAGACGGCCCGCGGTGTCGACGATCAGCACGTCACAACCAGAAACGATGGCCTCGCGGCGCGCTTCCTTTACTAGTCGCTCGACTTCTTGTGTGAGTTCCGCGGGCGTTTTCGCGTCGCCGACTAAGCCTTCGTAGATCTGAGCTTTGACTGCCTGCGCCACAACTTTCAACTGCTCGCGCGCCGCGGGACGGTAAACGTCCACCGAAACCAGTAGCGGCCGGTGCCCGCCCGCCTTGAACCAGTGTGCCAGCTTGCCCGAAGTCGTTGTCTTGCCGGAGCCTTGCAGCCCAGCCATAAGCACGACCGTGGGCGGCTGCGAGGCGAACTTCATGCGCGCCGTGTCTTTGCCCAGGGTCTCGACCAGTTCGTCGCGCACGATCTTAATGACCTGCTCGCCCGGAGAAAGCGCAGTCAGCACTTCCTGGCCCACGGCCTTGGCCTGGATGCGGTCAATCAGCTCTTTGACCACCTTGAAGTTGACGTCAGCTTCGAGCAGCGCAAGGCGAATCTCGCGCAGCGCCTCGGCAATGTTCTCTTCACTCAGCCGGGCCTGGCCGCGAAGCGACTTAAACGCACGTTGCAGTTTTTCCTGAAGATTCTCGAACATAATTTGGATACTCTATTTTAGCAGCGACTACCCGACCTTAGGCCGCACCATATCGAATCGCTCGGTCGTCCTCGTGTATTGAATCCCACCCATGCGTCCGATCAGGTCCAGCGAATTCCGGTCCAGCTTGCCGTCTTTGAGATGCGCGTCACTGATGTGAATCGAAACGATCTGGCCGATCACGAGACTGCTGCTCGTCGGCGCCGTCGAGAAATCGAGAATCTGATGTAGCTTGCACTCAAAGCTGACCGGAGATTCAGCTACCCTCGGTGGACGAACAATCGCCGACGCATGCGGAGTGACCTTCGCCAATTCAAATTCGTTCACTGACGGATCATATTCGCCGCTGGTTAGATTCATCGCCTCGGCCAATTCGTAAGTGACGACGTTGACCACAAATTCTTTTATTTCGCGAATATTTCGCAAAGTGTCTTTAGGTTCTCCACGGCCGGCTTCGGGCTGTTTGGGCTGCCGAAGCCCGGGCGCAAATGCCAGCAACGGAGGGTCGACGCATACGCAATTGAAAAACGAAAACGGCGCAAGGTTCGGCTCTCCCGATAAGCTGATCGTCGAGACCCACGCTATCGGCCGCGGCGCCACCGAGTTGAGCAGGATGCCGTATAGTTCGCTATGCGAAAGGTTCGAGGGCGTGACAATCATTCCATCGAGTATAACTTTTCACGCGCCTACTTCGTTACGCCGAACACTTCCTTCGCCGCGATCACTGTGTTGGAGTGAATGGTCACGGTGTCTTCCACGTTCTGCGCGTAGCCGCCGGCGTAGGTCACCATCACAGGAAGATTGCGCGCGCGCGCCACGCGAAAGACAAGCTCATCGCGTCGCTTCAATCCGTCGATCGTCAACGAAAGCCCGCCCAGTTGATCTTCACGGTAAGGGTCGGCGCCAGCCACATAGCACAGCAGATCAGGCTCGAATTGCCGCAGCCCAGAACTCAGAGTGTTGTCGAGCCACGCGAGGTAGTCGTCGTCGCCAATGCCATCGGGCAGATCGACATCGATCGAGGAAGGCGGCTTCCACAGCGGATAATTATTGTGCTGATGCAGCGAAATGGTGAAGACCTCGCCGGTGTGCGCTCCGCGCATTTTGCCCGGAAGAACGCCGGTCCGCAGGGGCGACCCCGGTATCGACGGCCCCGCTGAAGGCAGCGGCTCGCCTGCAGTTCGCTTTCCCGCAAAAATCGCCGCTGTGCCGTTGCCCTGATGCGCCATCACGCTGCAGCCGGCGGATGGCCACAGCCACATCGTGAATCATGCAAAATCCCTCCCCGTGGTCGGGAAAGGCGTGATGAAATCCACCGCCAATATTGATGCCGACGCCGTCGCTTAACGCCTGCCGCCCCGCCAAGATCGATCCTCCGGCCGCCAACCAGAAGGACGCCACCAGTTCCGGAGAATAAGGAATTTCCAGCTCCATCTGCTCGCGCGGGCTGAGCGTGCCGGTCTTCAGCTTATGCACATACTCCTGGGTATGAACCAGCAGAATGTCCTGATCGGTAGCCGGTTTAGGATCGAGAAAATCGTTCGCTTCGGCGACGCCCTCCGCCAACAACCGGTCGCGAATGCGCCGGTATTTTTCAGCAGGGAAGACATGCTCGCCGATGGGCAAGTAGTAGCCGTCGCTGTAGATCAGCTTGAAGGGCAGCATTTGGACTACGCTTCCGATGACAGTTCGTGCCTGGTTTCAACGCGCCTGTCATCCCGAGCGCAGCGAGGGACCTTGGTTCCTGCCTGACGCACCAATACTGCCGCCGCGCGCAAACAC
>JBEKJF010000490.1:0-3211 GCA_050011375.1 Candidatus Sulfotelmatobacter sp. | reverse complement strand
CGGGAACAGCTTTTTGCAACGGCGGAAGCGGTGGCGAAGTCTGGCGCGCGCGTGCTGCGCGGGGGAGCGTTCAAGCCGCGAAGTTCCCCGTATTCTTTTCAGGGGCACGGAGAAGACGCGCTAAAACTGCTGCGGGAGGCTGGAGAGAAATTCAAGCTGCTCGTGATCAGCGAGGTAATGGAGATTTCGCAGATTCCGATGATGTTGCCGTATGTTGATATTTTGCAGCTGGGAGCGCGCAACATGCAGAATTTTAATCTGCTGCGCGAACTCGGAAAGGTGCGCAAGCCGGTGCTGGTGAAGCGCGGCATTGCAGCGACATTTGAGGAACTGCTGCTCTCGGCGGAATACATTATGGCCGGCGGGAACTATGAAGTAATGTTGTGCGAACGCGGCATCCGCACGTTTGAAACGTACACGCGAAACACGATGGACATTTCGGCGATTCCAATTATTCACAAGCTGTCGCATCTACCGATGACGGCTGATCCGTCGCATGGAACCGGCCGGCGCGACAAAGTTGCGCCGATGGCGCGCGCGTCCGTGGCGGCGGGAGCGGATGCTCTGCTCATCGAAGTGCATTGCGACCCGAACAAGGCGTGGTCGGATGGCGCGCAGTCGCTGTTTCCCGAGCAGTTTGCGAAACTGATGGATGAATTGCGAATGATCGCGCCGGCAGTAGGACGAGAGATTGCGTGATTGAGTGATCGGGCCATCACCCAATCACAAAATCGCGCAATCGCTCAATTCTTTTCTATGCCAATCCGGCAAATCACGATCGTCGGCACCGGACTGATTGGTGGGTCGTTTGCCCTGGCGATGCGAAAGCGCGGCTTTGCCGGGCGCATCGTTGGCTGCGACCGCGAGTCTGCGCTGAAGAAGGCGAAGATGCGCGGCGTGATCGACAACGGATCGGTTGAGCCCGCGGATGCTGTGCACGGCAGCCAGTTGGTGGTGCTGGCGACGCCGGTGCTGGCGATTGTCGATCTGATTGGACGGATCGGCCCGGGCCTGCCCGCGAGCACCTTGCTGACGGACGTTGGAAGCACGAAGGTGCTGGTGGTGGAGCGCGCGGTGAGTGTCTTCGGCGAGAATGCAGGCAAGCGGTTTCTCGGCGGACATCCCATGGCGGGGAAAGAACACAGTGGCGTAGATTATGCGGATGCCGACTTGTTCCAAAATGCAGTTTGGTTTCTGACGCCGCTGCCCGGACAGAATCTGCATGAAGGAATGTTCGCGGAATTTGCAGGATGGATCGATCAGATTGGAGCGCGCATTGCGATGCTGCCTCCGGACGATCATGACCGCTTGTGTGCATGGATCAGTCACCTGCCGCAAATGATATCGACGGCGCTGGCCGCAGCGTTAGTGGAGGAGTTCGGCGAAGAAGCGCCGCTGCTTCCGGCGGGTGGGCGTGCGCTGCAGGAGATGACGCGGATTTCGTCGAGTCCTTATTCGATGTGGCGCGACATCGCGATCAGCAACAAACAGAACATTGAGGATGCGCTGTTCAAAGTAGAGCAGCGCCTGGCGCACATCCGAGAGAATCTTACAACGCGGCAGCTGGCAGAAGAATTTGAGCAGGCGCATGGGCTGAAGAAGAGTCGGGACAGGAAATAAATCCACCACGGAGTCACGGAGCCACGGAGAAAAGTTGAAACGAAATCCATATTTCTAAGAACGAACGGTTGTCTTTCTCCGTGCCTCCGTGCCTCCGTGTCTCCGTGGTGGGTTTGGGTTAGAATTGCGAACGCGATGAATAAAGTAGTTGCTAACGCGGAGGAGGCGATTCGCGATGTCGGCGACGGCTCGGTCATTATGCTCGGTGGTTTCGGGCTGTGCGGAATTCCGGAGAATCTGATTCGAGCGCTGGTGCGCAAAGGATCGAAGAACCTGACGACCATCAGCAATAACGCGGGCGTCGATGGATTCGGCGTTGGGTTGCTATTGGCTGCCGGGCAACTGGGGAAACACATTGGAACCTACGTGGGCGAGAATAAATTGCTGGAATCGATGGTGCTCACCGGAAAAGTGGAACTGGATCTGGTGCCGCAGGGAACATTCTCCGAGCGCATTCGCGCTGCTGGCGCGGGAATTCCCGCATTCTTTACTCCAACCGGGGTCGGCACGATTGTTGCGGAAGGAAAAGAAACGCGCGACTTCGATGGCCGGCCTTATGTGATGGAACGCTGGCTGAAGGCGGACTTCGCTTTCGTCAGAGCTTGGAAGGGCGACCGGATGGGAAATCTTGTGTACCGGAAAACGGCGCGGAATTTTAATCCCATCATGGCGACGGCGGCGAAGGTGACGATTGCCGAGGTCGAGCAGTTAGTCGACGTAGGCGAATTGGATCCGGACTTGGTGCACACTCCTTCGGTTTACGTGAAGCGCATTTTTCAAGGGGAGTCGTACGAGCGGCGGATCGAGAAGCGGACAGTGAGGAAAACCGTCGTTGGCCGGTAGTCGTTGGTCGTTGGCAAAAGCCTATTTCAATGGGCCAACGACCAACGACTAGCGGCCAACGACGCTGTGATAGCTATGGAAAAGCCTGGTAAAGATATCGAGAAGCGCGAGCGCATTGTGAATCGGATTGCGCGTGAGTTGCGCGATGGTTTCTATGTGAACCTGGGCATCGGCATGCCGACGCTGGTCGCCAATCATGTTCCCGCGGGGATGGAGGTCGTCCTTCAATCCGAAAACGGAATGCTGGGCATTGGGCCTTATCCCGTGGAGGGCGAGGAAGACGCCGATCTGATCAACGCCGGCAAGGAGACGGTGACCGAGATGCCGGGCACGTCTTATTTTTCGAGCGCGGATTCGTTTGCCATGATTCGCGGCGGCCACGTTGATTTGAGTGTGCTGGGCGCGATGGAAGTGGATGAGGCGGGAAACCTGGCGAACTGGATGATCCCCGGAAAAATGGTGAAAGGGATGGGTGGCGCAATGGACCTTGTGGCCGGGGCGCGGCGCACCGTGATCGCGATGGAGCACACGACGCGGGAAGGCGCTCCGAAGATCTTGAAGAAATGCACGCTGCCGCTCACCGGCGTGAAAGTTGTGGATACGATCGTGACCGAGATGGCCTACATCCGCGTGACGGAGCAGGGGTTGGTGTTGGAGGAAGTGGCTCCGGGGTTGACGGCGGAGGATGTGCAGCAAGCGACTGAGGCGCGGTTGATCGTTAGCGAGAATTTGAAGGTGATGGAGAGTT
>JBEKJF010000489.1:0-3211 GCA_050011375.1 Candidatus Sulfotelmatobacter sp. | reverse complement strand
GATTACGGCCGCGGCGACCGATGCCAGAACTTGCTTGCGCTGGCTGGCGCGCGAGCAGCCGGATATAGCAGAGGCTCGTGAATCCGCGGCGCGGATGGTCCATGCGGTAACGCGGGCGGCTGACATCATTAGCCGGCTTCGACAGTTATTCAAGAAGGGTGTGCCACAAACTAGTTTGGTGGATACGAGTGAGGTCATCCAAGAGATGGTTGTCTTGTTGCGCAGTGAAGCATCCAGACACTCCGTTTCGATTCTTACCGAATTGGCGGAGGACTTACCGCGGGTTGTGGCCGACAGAGTGCAACTGCAGCAAGTTCTGATGAATCTCATGCTCAACGGCATCGAAGCAATGCAAGACACGAATAGCGGAGGCCAACTGACAATCAGATCCTCGAAGGGCCAGGGTGGTCAGTTGCTGGTTTCGGTCAGCGACACAGGCAAGGGGCTCCCGTCAGATCAGGCTGACAAGATTTTTAATGCATTCTTCAGCACCAAGGCCGA
Source organism: Candidatus Sulfotelmatobacter sp. (assembly GCA_050011375.1). Lineage (GTDB taxonomy): Bacteria > Acidobacteriota > Terriglobia > Terriglobales > Acidobacteriaceae > Sulfotelmatobacter. Next base: position 2,710 of record JBEKJF010000489.1, on the reverse strand, counting down.
CGGCACCGGGATGGGGCTCTCAATCAGTCGGTCGATAATTGAGTCCCATGGCGGCCGCTTGTGGGCCACATCCAACTCTGGACCCGGAGCCACTTTTAACTTCACACTTCCCAGTCCGGAGGCGCAGGAAATTACGGCCAGACCGTAAGGCTTTAATTTTGGTGGAATGATCACTCGCGGCCGCTCGTCGGTTCAAGTTTCGCAGCCATTCTGACCAAGTCCGCCAGTGATTCAGCCTGCATCTTCCGCATCACGTGCCCGCGATGAATCTTCACGGTGATTTCGCTGGTTCCGAGTTCAGACGCTATTTGCTTATTGAGCATGCCCGAAACTACCAGAGCCATCACTTCGCGCTCGCGCGGGGTGAGCGATTCGTAATGCTTTCGCAACTCGCCAACTTCGCTCTGCTGTTGACGCGCCACCCGATCGCGATCCAAAGCCTGATGAATCGCATCCAGCAAATCCTGGTCCCGGAAGGGTTTGGTCAGAAACTCCACCGCCCCGGATTTCATCGCCCTCACCGTCATCGGAATATCTCCATGACCAGTGATAAAGATGACGGGAATCCGAATGCCCGCCTCAGCCAGCTCGCGCTGAAAATCCAGACCGTTGACTCCAGGAAGTCGCACATCCAAGACCAGGCAGCTGGGGCCGTCCGGACGCTTGCTGCGTAGAAACTCTTGCGCTGTGGCGAAGGTCTCGGAGCGCAAGCCAACCGACTTCAGCATGCCTTGGATGGAGGCACGCACCAAGTCATCGTCATCGACTACGAAAACCATAGGAGCGGCGGCCGGCGTCATTTAACCGCCTCGATTCTAGTGAGCAATGCGAAAGCAATGGCGCCGGGAATAAATTGAACAACCTCTCGCCATTGATGCGGGATCACAGCCGGGCCTCGTCTGCATTGAGCATTTTCTTATCCAAATCCTGAACGGGAGAACATGATATCGCAGTGTCCTCGGTCCCCGAAAACGGGTCAGGCGGGAGCTCCTGTGTTTGGGTGAGCAGGTTTTCGCGCGCAGGAATTCGTACTTTGTAACAGCAGCTCGCCAGCTATCGTGCAAGCGCGTCTGTAACCAAAACATCGGTACGGGCCTTGAGATCCGTCCAAATGCCGACTCTTCTATCGGCCTGTTGACACTCGGGACAGCCAGTCCCCTTTACGTCGCCAACCGAACAACCTTGGAACGCATGGGCTTAGCGGCATCGCGACGTTTGGTAAGTTGGATGCAATCACTCGAAACGACTTAGTTGCCGAACCCTGACCGCCGGGAGAATTCCCACGAAGCACCTCGGTCGGTACAGGGAACGGCGCTACGTCAAGAGTCGCAGTGCTTCAGTAATCGGAGCAGGCAGATCTGGTGGATTGTTCGACTAGCATTGCGGCGGCCCTACACCTTTGTAGTCGTCTCGATACTCATCGTAATCATGGGTGGGCTCGCCATTGTCCGTACCCCAACCGACATTTTTCCCAACATCGACATTCCCGTGGTCAGCATCATCTGGAACTATAACGGTCTGCTCCCGCAAGACATGAATGACCGGATCGTCAGCGTCACGGAGCGGTCACTTACCACCACTGTCGACAACATCGAGCACATTGAATCGCAATCTCTGTATGGGGTGGCTGTGACCAAAGTCTTTCTGCAGCCGACTGCGAACATTCAACGGGGTATTGCGCAGATTACTGCTATTTCTCAGACCCAGCTTAGGCAGTTACCTGCGGGAACAACGCCTCCTCTCATTCTTGCGTACAGCGCATCGAGTGTTCCCGTACTTCAATTGGCCCTTTCCGGGCAAACTCTATCGGAGCAAGAACTCAACGACTATGGGCTGAATTTCATTCGGACGCAGCTCATCACAGTGCCCGGCGCATCCGTGCCCTACCCCTATGGCGGTAAGCAACGTCAGGTGCAAGTTGATCTCAACACAACCGCCCTGCAGTCGAAGGGCCTGTCCGCGCTCGATGTGGTCAATGCGATCAGCCTGCAAAACCTGATCCTGCCCACCGGGACGTCGAAGATCGGCTCCAGGGAATACGACGTCTCCATTCCCAATGCAGCCCCGCAGACGATCTCGGACCTGAACCGTATTCCAATTAAAACAATTGGCACTACGACCATCTATATGAAAGACGTCGCCTGGGTGCGCGACGGTTTTCCCCCGCAGACCAATATCGTACGGGTAAACGGCCAGCGTTCCGTCTTGCTGACGATCCAAAAGGCGGGGAACGCATCAACGCTGGACGTGATCGCAGGCATCAAGGCGCTTCTGCCTCAAATTGCGACGACGGTTCCAGCGCAATTGAAAATGACTCCTCTGGCGGATCAGTCGATTTTTGTTCGTGGTGCGATCAGCGGAGTGGTCCGAGAAACGTTGATTGCCGCTTGCCTTACCGCTTTTATGATCCTTACTTTTCTGGGCAGTTGGCGAAGTACGCTGATCATCGCGACCTCAATCCCGCTGGCGATCCTGACTTCGATCATTGCGTTCAGTGCGATCGGGGAAACGATCAATATTATGACGCTGGGGGGACTGGCTCTCGCGGTTGGCATTCTGGTGGACGACGCCACGGTCGAGGTCGAGAACATCAATCGCAATCGCGAGGCAGAGCCCGAGAAAGACATGGATGAAGTTGTTCTCGACAGTGCATCGCAGATCGCGACGCCCGCTTTCGTGTCCACACTCGCAATTTGTATCGTGTTTGCCC
>JBEKJF010000488.1:0-3221 GCA_050011375.1 Candidatus Sulfotelmatobacter sp. | reverse complement strand
GACGGCCCCGGCGCAGTCCCACGCCGCCTACGAGGAGATCCACTGCGCCTCGGAGCCACCAGAGAATATTGGCAAAGTACCAACCATTCAAACCTCCGATGCGCTGAATCGGAGCAAAAGCAGAAGCCGGCGGAACCGATACTTGCACCGTCCGAGAATCGACGAGCCTGGTGCCAAACTTCGTGCCGCCCCATGACTGCGGCTTCCCCGCCGAGGAAAGAGCGTCGCACCAACTCGTCTGGGCAAATTCCTGGTCTTCATGGTGAAGAGCTCTCTCTATCGCTGCTCGCAAACCTTTCGGCCTTATGTCAAAGGCGGTCAAAGCGGAAGTGTCGTGCACCAGAGTCGGGTTGCGCATACTATCGATGAGCTTGCGGCCAATGCGGGCATAAACAGGCGTGACTAAGCCCAACCACAAACTTGAGAGGCGGGGCGTGAGGATTGGAACCGGGATCATCCATCGGCGGAGGCCGCATTGCCGGGCATATTCCTGCATGATCTGGCCGTAGCTGACCTGGTCGGCGCCTCCGATTTCGAAAACCCCACACTGTTCGGCCGGCAACACCAGCGCGGCCATGAGGTACGCAACCACATCTTCGACCGCGATCGGCTGGGCTTTGACGGCAACCCAGCGCGGGCAAATCATCACCGGCAACCGCTGTACCAGCGCGCGAATCATTTCAAAGGAAAGACTGCCGGACCCGATCACGATGGATGCGCGGAATTCAATAGTGGGGATCTCTGAGCTTCGCAGAATGTCTGCAACCTCGTGACGACTGCGCAAATGAGCGGAGAGCGCTTGGTCATGGTTCCCCAAGCCACCCAGATAGACAATGCGCCGTACTCCAGAATCGCGCGCTACGTCGGCGAAATTTTGCGCGGCTTCGCGGTCTTCCTGTTCGAACTTACCCGGAGAACCCATGGAGTGGACCAGGTAATACGCCGTGTGTACTTCTGCCATCGCCGGGCCTAGTGAACTGCGATCCAGGCAATCTGCCTTAACGACTTCCGTGGAAGCGGCAACTTTTGGTCTAAGAAAATCAGGGCGTCGAGCCAGGCAGCGAACCGGCCAGCCCGCTTTCTCCAACTCTTTTAGCAGGCGCCCGCCGATATAGCCGGACGCTCCGGTTAACAGGACGAGCGGGCGATCCGCGCCCATTAGATCCCCCTCATTTGGCCCACTGAGTTAGGCTGGCGTGATGCTAGCATTTCCCCGGTCACTTGTTTTTCACGAAAGGTCAATGGCTGAGCACGCGAGTGGGGAGCATCACGAGCTAGCCGGAGATTGTTCCCGGATCAGTCACTGTCTTCGCCGACCTTGAGGACCGCGAGAAAAGCTTCCTGGGGTATATCGACGCGGCCGATGCGCTTCATTCGTTTTTTGCCTTCCTTCTGTTTTTCGAGGAGCTTGCGTTTGCGGGAAATGTCGCCGCCGTAGCATTTGGCGATGACGTTTTTCCGTATCGCCGACACGGTTTCGCGGGCGATGATTTTCGCTCCGATCGAGGCTTGGATCGCCACTTCGAACATTTGCCGGGGAATGAGTTGCCGCATTTTCGAGACCAGCAGTTTGCCGCGCTCGTAGGCAAAATCGCGATGCACGATGATGGAAAGCGCATCGACCGGCTCGCCCGCGACCAGGATATCGAGCTTGACCATGGGCGACTCCCAATAATCGGCGAGGTGGTAATCGAGCGAAGCGTAGCCGCGCGATACGGATTTCAGGCGGTCGTAAAAGTCGAGCACGATTTCATTCAGCGGTAACTCATAGTGCAACATGACGCGCGACGAGCTGACGTACTCGAAAGTTTTTTGTTTGCCGCGCTTGTCTTCGACTAACTTCAGAATTCCGCCGACGTATTCTTCGTTGGTGAGAATCGTGGCGAGGATCACCGGCTCTTCGATCTTTGCGATCTCGCTGGGATCGGGCCAGCGCGAGGGATTGTCCACCTCGATCATGGTGCCATCGGTTTTGTAAATCTTGTAGCGCACGCCGGGCGCGGTGGTGATCAGTTCGAGGGCGAACTCGCGCTCGAGGCGCTCCTGAATAATTTCCATGTGGAGCAGGCCGAGGAATCCGCAGCGAAAGCCGAAGCCCAGCGCTACGGAACTTTCGGGCTCGAAAAAGAAGGACGCGTCGTTCAGGCGAAGTTTCTCGAGGGCTTCGCGCAGGCGGGTGTGCTCGTGGGCGTCGACGGTGTAGAGTCCGGCGAAAACCATGGGCTTGATTTCTTCGAAGCCGGGAAGGGCTTCGAAGGCGGGGTTGGCGTCATCGGTGATGGTGTCGCCGATCTTTGTGTCAGCTACATTCTTGATGTTCGCGATGAGGAAGCCGACTTCGCCGGCCTTCAGTTCTTCGATCTCAACCGGCTTGGGGCTTTGCACTCCGAGGGTTTCTGCGTCGAAGGTTGTGCCGTTGGACCAGAGGCGAATTCGCTGGCCCTTGCGCAGCGTGCCCTGGAAAACGCGAGTGAGAATCACTACTCCGCGGTAAGCATCGAACCAGGAGTCGAAGATGAGAGCCTGCAGACGAGCGTCAGGATTGCCTTTCGGCGATGGCACGCGCTTCACGATGGCTTCGAGGACGTCGGGAACACCCTGGCCGGTTTTGGCGCTGATGAGTACGGCGTCGGTTGCGTCGAGGCCTACGGCGCTTTCGATCATTTCTTTGGTGCGCGGAATGTCGGCGCTTTGCAGATCGATTTTGTTGATGACGGGAATGATTTCGAGTCCGTTGTTGATGGCGAGGTAGGCGTTGGCGAGGGTTTGCGCTTCGACTCCTTGGGATGCGTCGACCACGAGCAGCGCGCCTTCGCAGGACGCGAGGGAGCGCGAGACTTCGTAGGAAAAATCTACATGGCCGGGAGTGTCGATGAGATTGAGTTGATAGGTGTGGCCATCTTGGGCGGTGTACATCATGCGGACGGCGTGGGCTTTGATGGTGATTCCGCGCTCGCGCTCGAGATCCATGGAGTCGAGAACCTGGGCTTGCATCTCGCGCGCGGTTAGGGAGCCGGTCAGTTCCAGGAGGCGGTCTGCCAGCGTAGATTTACCGTGGTCGATGTGCGCGATGATCGCAAAGTTGCGGAGGAAAGCGGCGTCCATAGAATCAGTGGCCAGTGGTCAGTGGCCAGTGGTCAGTGAGATCGAATCGAAACTGGCGTTCAGCAACTTGCGGCTGCTTGCGAGGGGCCACTGTCATGATTCTTAATCTTAACAGG
>JBEKJF010000487.1:0-3238 GCA_050011375.1 Candidatus Sulfotelmatobacter sp. | reverse complement strand
GCCCGAGCCCGGCAGCCCAATCGCGAGCACTACCACGCCTTTCGGCGGACGCTGCGCGGGTGCAGGAACTGGTGGAGCTTGCGCGGCCGGCGCGACAACCGGCGGAGCCGGCGCCTGAGCGTCCGCCTCGCCGGTATCCGGAAGTTCGTCTTCATCTTCGACCGGCACTGCTGGGATCGATCCTTTGACGGCAGCGGGAGCAAAGGCTTGAGCAACGGCCTGCTCACGCCCACGACCACCGCGTCCACGCCCTCCGCGGCGACGACGCCCACGGCTAGCATTCGAAGAACGTACAGGGGCCGACGCAGCAGACGACACTTCTACCGGCTGTTCATCTGCCGGCTGATCCTCTGCCGGCTGGCCTTCTGATAGCCGATGTTCGGACGGCTGCGGTTGAGGAGGTTGTTCCACAGAACTCGCACGCGCTCTGCGACCGGGCCGAGGCTCGGGGGGTGCCACCGTTGACGCCGGAGTGTCAGATTCAACTTTGGCACCTTCAGGCGCTGCACTGCCTGCCTGTTCCGCGTCGAAATACGCTGGCTGCAAGGGCGGAGGAGCAGGCTGATCCGAAGCTTCTGCGGGAGTCTTTTTGCGGCGTTGCAGCCGCTCGCGCATCCATTTACGCATGTACGGCTTTTAACACAAAGCGCGGGCAGTATCAATCTGCGAAGCCTGCGGGCGAACCAGACGCGACAGCCGACTTCGAACGGAGCCATTACAATATCGCCATGCCCAAACCAATCCCTCCCGAGATCAGCGGTCAGAAATACATCTCTCTCGGCACCTTTCGCAAAAGCGGGGTCAAGGTTCCAACGCCGGTATGGTTTGGAGAAGACGGCGACAAGCTTTACGTGATGACGCTCAGCAAAATGGGCAAGACGAAGCGCATTCGCAACAATCCGAAAGTGACAGTTGCTCCCTGCACAATTCGCGGAAAACTGACTGGGCCCGAGATCGCGGCGTTGGCGCGCATTTTGCCTCCTGAAGAACATGCGCACGCGCGGAAGACCGTCAACCGGAAATACTTGCTGGCGCGGCTCTCCTCGCCCTTTAGCCGGGCAGATGTGTTCCTGGAAATAAGCTTCCCGTAAGAGTCATCAATAACCACGGCCGGCGAGTTCGCCGATGGGAATTAGAGCCTTCCGTAATCGAACTGGAATCATTTACGCCGCTCCCGCGTCCTGCTAACATCATCTGTCTACTTAACACGGAACGATTTCGATATTGCACTCATAAGAACGGAGACACTATGGCAATCAAAGTTGGCATTAACGGATTCGGCCGTATCGGCCGCAATGTGCTGCGGACCTCGCTCAACGATCCCAACCTGGAATTCGTCGCGGTCAACGATCTCACCGATCCCAAAACGCTGGCGCACTTGTTGAAATACGATTCCATTCTCGGCAACCTGCCCAACAAGATCAGCGCAACCGCCGACGGCATTCAGATCGATAACAAGACCATCAAAGTATTCAAGGAAAGAGATCCCGGAGCTTTGCCGTGGGAGTCGGTGGGGGCGCAGGTGGTGGTCGAGTCCACTGGACATTTCACCGACGCCAACGACGCCAAGAAGCACCTGCGAGGAACGGTGAAGAAGGTGATCATCTCCGCCCCGGCGAAGAATGAGGACATCACTCTGGTGCTGGGCGTGAACCATGAGAAATACGACGGCGCTAAACATCACATTATTTCGAACGCTTCGTGTACGACGAACTGCCTGGCGCCAATCGCCAAGGTGATCAATGACGAGTTCAAAATCGTCAGCGGGACGATGACTACGATCCACTCCTACACCAACGATCAAGTGATTCTCGACTTCCCGCACAAAGACTTGCGGCGCGCGCGTGCGGCGGCGATCAACATGATTCCGACTTCCACCGGCGCGGCGAAAGCCCTGAAGCTCGTGCTCCCCGAACTGGCTGGAAAACTCGATGGCTTCTCGATGCGCGTGCCTACGCCGAACGTTTCGGTGGTCGACCTGGTGGTGTGGGTGGAAAAGAAAACGACAAAAGAAGAAGTAAACTCTGTGCTGAAAAAAGCATCTGAGAGCGGACCACTGAAGGGCTATCTGGGCTTTGAAGAGAACGAGTTGGTGTCGTCGGATTTCAAGGGCGATTCGCGGTCTTCGATCGTCGATGCGCCCTCGACCCTGGTGGTGGGCGGCAATTGCGTCAAGGTGATCTCCTGGTACGACAATGAATGGGGATACTCCTGCCGCGTGCGGGATCTGATTCACTATATCGGCGACAAAGGTTTGTAGTCTGTAGCGCACTTTGTAGCGCCGGCGTCTCGCCGGCTTTCGGGAGTGAGGGCGGGACGCCCTCACGACAGCCGCCGGGACGGCGGCGCTACCTTGAGGTCGGCGCTGCTTTTTGCCGGTTTTATCAATTAAGGACGAACCAGCCAATGTCCAAGCTTTCCATCCGTGATCTGCCTCTGAACGGCACTCGCATCCTGATGCGCGTCGACTTCAACGTTCCCCTGGAAGACGGCCGCGTGATCGATGACACGCGCATCCGCGAAACCCTTCCCTCCATCGAGTATGCTCTGCGCCACGGCGCGAGGCTGATTCTCGCGTCGCACCTCGGGCGGCCCAAGGGCAAACCGAATCCCAAGATGAGTCTCAAGCCAGTCGCCGAGCGGCTGCGCATGGTGCTCGATAAAGAGCTGGCGCGCGGCGAGAACGTGGGCTTCTGTCCCGATTGTGTTGGGCCTGAGGCGGAAGAAGTTGCCACGCAACTCGAAAAAGGCCAGACGCTGCTTCTGGAGAACCTGCGCTTCCATGCCGAAGAAGAAGCGAACGACGACAAGTTCGCCAAGCAACTTGCCAGCCTGGCGGAGTTCTACGTCAATGATGCGTTCGGCGCGGCGCACCGGGCGCACGCTTCCACGGTGGGGATTACAAAGTTCATATCCAAATCGGCAGCGGGATTGCTGATGGAAAAAGAGCTGAAGTATCTGGGCAAGGCGCTCGAACATCCGGAGCCGCCGTTCGTAGCGATCCTCGGTGGAGCAAAAGTCAGCGATAAGATCGGCGTGATCCGGAATCTGATGACGAAGGTCGATTCGCTGATCATCGGCGGCGGCATGGCGTACACGTTCCTAAAAGCGCAGGGCCAGGAGATTGGCAAGTCGTTGCTCGAAGCCGATAAGGTCGAACTGGCGCGAGAATTACTGAAAGAAGCGAAGGAGCGGAACGTGAAGTTCCTGCTGCCCATCGACCACGTGGTAGCGATGA
>JBEKJF010000486.1:0-3241 GCA_050011375.1 Candidatus Sulfotelmatobacter sp. | reverse complement strand
GCGGTGAATGATCATAGAAATAATCCAAGCCAATCTCGCCCCAGGCAATTACCTTGGGATGCTTCGCCAGCCGCTCCATGTTCTGGTAAGCGGCCTCATCCGCGAGCCGAGCCTCATGCGGATGAATGCCCAGCGTCGCATAAATAAAATCGTATTTCTCCGCCAGCCGAATTCCGCAATCCACTTGGGCCGGCCCGTCTCCGTTGCCGATTGCGACGATAGCCTGCACTCCGGCCTCACGAGCCCGAGCAATCACCGCCTCGCGGTCCGAGTCGAACTGCTTACCATCAAGATGAGCGTGAGAATCGACAAACATGTCGTTGGTCGTTAGTCGTTGGTCGTTGGCAAAATCCCAGTGCCCAGCACTGCCCATGTGGGGACGGACGCATTCGTCCGTCCATGCCGAGCAAAGCTCGGCTGGCTTTTGACTTCCTGTCCACAATATGACTGCCGCCCGCTCTACTTCAACCGCCGAGGGTTGGCCAACGACCAACGACGAAGGACCAACGACGAAGGAGCAACGACGCCCTCACTTCAGCCTCGCCCCCACCGGCACATCCTCCAAGAACCCGGCCAGCACGGGCTTCCCACCCTCAAGCGAAGCCGCGACGATCATCCCATTCGACTCCATCCCACGCAGCTTCCGCGGCGCAAGATTCGCGACAATCACAACTTTCCGCCCCACGAGAGACTCCGGAGCATACGCCTCGGCGATCCCGGCCAGCACTTGCCGCACTTCGGTTCCAATATCGATCTCTAGCCGCAAGAGCTTGTCAGCCTTGGGTACACGCTCGGCAACTTTCACCAATCCCACGCGCAGTTCGATCTTGGCAAAGTCATCGATCGAAATCTTCTCGCTCGTTGCCGATACGACTGGGGACATCGTCCCAAGAGCAAGCGCCGGAAGCGTCGGAACAGCCTGCACCTCTGCTGGCGCGGCACTCTCTCTCACTGGCTCAGCCGGCGCACTCCTACCTTCCTCTTCCATCTTCTGCATCCTTTCAATGGCGCTCTTGTCGGCGCGCGGAAAAACTGGCTGCACCTCGCCCAGCTTCGTGCCCAAAGGCAGTTGTCCCCAGGTCAGTTCGTTCAAGGCAAGCTTCTTTATATCTCCCAACCCCATCTGCACCCAGATCTTCGCCGTAGCTTCCGGCATCACCGGATACGCCAGCGCTGTGGCGATCCGCAGCGCCTCCGCCGCGGTATAGAGCACGGTTGCTAAACGCGAGCGGCTGTCCTCATCTTGCTTCTCGCCCAACGCCCAAGGCTCATTCTCGACAATATATTTATCGACCGCCGCCACCAGCGCCCACGCCGCTTCGAGCGCGCGCGAAAACTGGAACTGATCAAACAGCGTCCCGAATTCGCGAATCGTTTTCCGCGCCACATCGGCGACAGCATCATCCGCCGCAGTTTTCGAAGCTCCATGCGAGGGATACGGCACCTCACCCTTGAAATACCGGTTAATCATCGTTAGGGTGCGGCTGGCCAGATTTCCCAAGCCATTCGCCAGATCGGAGTTGTAGCGCTGCACCAGCGCGTCGAAGGAAAACGATCCATCCTGCCCGAACACAACTTCGCGCAGTAAAAAATAGCGCAGCGCATCCGCCCCCAGCACGTCAAGAATCGTTTCCGTGCGCACGATATTGCCGCGCGACTTCGACATCTTGCTCTCTTCAAACAGCAGCCATCCATGTGCGACGATGGTCTTCGGCTCAGCGAGCCCAGCCGCCATCAGAAACGCTGGCCAGTACACACAATGAAAGCGGACAATTTCCTTCCCGATCATCTGCACATCGGCCGGCCAATACTTCTTGAACGCTTCCTGCGCCCCCGCGTGCGAGGATCCGTACCCGATCGCCGTGACGTAGTTCGCGAGCGCATCCAGCCACACGTAAATCACATGCTTAGGATCGTCGGGCACCGGAATTCCCCAGGTGAATGTTGACCGGCTGACGGAAAGATCGCGCAGCCCTGACTTCACAAACGAAATTACCTCATTGCGCCGCGCCTCCGGACGGATAAATTCCGGATTCGCATACAACTCCAGCAGCTTGTCCTGAAACGCAGAAAGCTTGAAAAAGTAATTTTCTTCTTGAACGGTCTCCGTGATGCGACCGCAAGTAGGACAAGGATCGCCCGGCTGCGCTCCGTCGACATACAGCTCATCGGACACGCAGTACTGCCCGGTATAAGTGCCTTTATAGATGTAGCCGTTGTCGCGAATGCGCCGGAAAAGTTCCTGCACGCGCTTCTTGTGCCGGTCTTCGGTGGTGCGGATGAAATCGTCATTCGAAATTCCCATCCGCTTCCACAACCGCCGGAACTCCGCCGAAATCTCATCCGCATACTGCTGCGGAGTCTTGCCCGCGGCCTCCGCAGCCCGCTCAATCTTCTGCCCGTGCTCGTCAGTGCCAGTGAGAAAAAAAGTGTCCGCGCCCAGCAGGCGCTGCCGCCGCGCAATCGTGTCGCAAGCAATCGTGGTGTAAGCGTGCCCAATATGCGGCCGCGCATTCACGTAATAAATCGGCGTAGTGATGTAAAACTTCCTGCTCATAAAGTCTTTTGAATTACCCTGTGAACCTCTGTGTCCCCTGTGTTTAAGGTTTTGCAGCGTCACCGAGATAAGCGCGAGCAGCTTCCTGAATCACAGTCTTCAGCGGCACATGATGCTCAGCAGCGATCTGTCTGCAATCCTCATACTCCGGAGAATAATTTGTAACCGTCCCATTCATGCTGGCAATCTTAATCCGCACCTCGCCCCACGGAGTACGCACATTCTCCCACCGCCGCGCCAAAGTCTGCCGCATCTCATCGCGCCGCCGCACACCGAGCGTAGTCGTTTCAGAGAAGATCAATTGCGTCAGTCGGCTCGCGTCTTCAGGCTTGCATAAAACCGTCAACAACGTCCCCGGACGATTCTTCTTCATCTGCACTGGCACCACAAAAGCATCCAGCGCAGATTCTTCGAACAACTGGTCCATCACATACCCAAATACCTGCGGATTCAAATCGTCAAGATTCGCTTCCAGCACAGTAACAGTCTCCGACGCGGTCTTCGCAGCCAGCGCGTTCGCAGCGCTCTCTCCAATCGTCAGCCGCACCACATTTGGATGCCCCGGAAAATCCCGCGATCCAGCGCCGTAGCCCGACTTCTCAATCTTCATCTCAGGAAACGCCGCGAACCGTGTAGCCAGAGCCTTCACAATCGCCGCGCCCGTCGGCGTAACCAGCTCCGCCT
>JBEKJF010000485.1:0-3247 GCA_050011375.1 Candidatus Sulfotelmatobacter sp. | reverse complement strand
CGGATTTCTGTTTCCCTTCGGAGGTTCGCAATTTGCGCAATGGTCGGTGACGTTGAGCGGTTCGCACGGCAGCGGACATCTCTACGGCGTCGCTAATTGGGCCAATGGAACCTGGGATTTTTCCCGATTAGTGTTTGAGTCCGAGGGCAACAGAAGTAGCGGCAAAATTGACCTCACTCCGGTGCGCCGGCTCCAGCTTCCATCGGTACCAGCAAAAAATGTTTATCTTCTACCAATCGGTATGGCTGAAGGCGAATCCCTGCAGTGGGCGCCTGCGTATTACAAAGCAAAGCTTGGAATCGACGTGAAGGTGCTGGCTCCAATTCCTCTCGACCCGAAGCTCATTGACGCGACGCGCAATCAATTGAACACCGACAAGTGGATCGAATTCGTGGCGCAGAAGTATCCCGAAATTTCGCGCGAACCGGCCTCGATTTTGATTGGCCTGACCTCCAGCGATATGTACATCCCAGATTTTGACTCGAGTTATGTGGAGAACATGCGCCACGAGGGACGATTCGGAATGGTCTCGTCAGCTCGTTTGCATCCGATTTCGCTGCTGGGAAAGTGGAACCCGGAATGGCTGACCTCGCGGGTGCAAAAACTTCTGACCAAGAATCTGGTCATGCTCTATTTCGATTTGCCCCTGAGCAGCGACGACACAAGCTTACTGAGCGGCGGCGTTCTCTCTGGCTTCCAGATCGATCGGATGGGCGCGGACGTAATCGGGGCGGAAGGACGGTGGGATTCTTTCGTGGAGTCGGGAGATCCTGTCGTGACGATTTACGACGGCCCCGGAGACAAACTGCTCTGGAAAATGCAGTACACAGAATCTGCCATACCGGATACGGCCACGCAAACCTTCCGCGTGGACACTGGCGTTGGGCTAATGATTTTGCACAAAGCTGATTTTGTTTTCGAAGACGACCCGGCCATGCAATTCACCCGAATTCATCGCAATCAGGACGATCGTTCGCGCTCTTTCGGAATCGGCGGTTCGGATTCGTTCGAGATTTTTCTCGGTGGACAGATGGGCGTCGCCATCGATCTGATCATGGAAGACGGCGTCAGAATTCATTACAACCACCTGCCGCCGGCAACAGGACAGACCGGCGACACGTACCAGTCTGGCTGGGATCGCGCAGGTCGTTTTCAGAACACTCAATTGGTCTTTGATGGAAAAATATGGCGAATTAAAACGGCCGACGGATGGACGTACATGTTTCCCTACACGCCCAATGCGCTGCCGCAGAACGTAACTGTCTTGACCGGCTTTATCGACCCCGAGGGACGCGAGTACAAGATGGAGCGCGATTCGTTCGGCGCTCTTGTTGCGATCAGCAGTCCCTCTGGAAAGTGGCTTCATTTTGAAAACGACTCCGAGCACCGAATCAGCAAGATCACATCTTCGCACGGTCGTACTGTGCAGTACGAATACGACGCGGGTGGGCGAATGATCCGCGCCACAGATTCGGCAGGGCATGTGGATTCCTATACCTATGACGAGAAAGGACAGATGATCACGGCGGGACATGGAGCCGCGAATCTGGTCTTAACCAACAAATATTTTCCCGACGGCTACATCAAGAGCCAGGTCATGGGCGATGGAAAGAAATTTGAATATTCCTACTTCCGCAGAGAGCGCAACGTCATTTATGAGAGCCTGATCTTGGATCCTAACGGACTCGAGACCTATGTTCAATACGTGCCCGGCGGCTACGTGCGATCGCTGCCGTCCGCCGCGCACCGCGGCCGTAGCGCCGACCAGTAGACCGTCGGCAGTAGGCCCTCGTGTTAGCATTTCAGTAGTCTTCTTCCCCGGCGGCACGCGCATGGCCCGGACTCGCCTAATCCCGATTTCATTTCCTCTCGCGATGCTCCTCAGCATTCTTCTATCCCAATTCGCTCTCGCGGCAGAGCAATCGCCGTGGCGCGAAATTCACTCCACACACTACACCGTGATTACCGATGCCGGCGAAAAGAGAGGCATAGAAGTTGCGCTGCGCTTTGAGCAGATGCGGTCCGTCTTCGCCACCCTGCTCATGCGAGACCGCCTTAATGAGTCGGAGCCGCTGACGATTCTCGCTTTCAAGAACGATAAAAACTACTACCAGAGCGCGCCCCTGCGCCAAGGCCAGCCCATCGACGTTCCCGGTTTCTTTGTACCCGGCGATGATCAGAACTTTATCGTGCTGAACTTGTTTGAGCCGGAATCGTGGCGCGCCGTCGCCCACGACTTTGCCCACATGCTTGTCAACAACAACTATCCTCCAGCCGCGGGATGGTTCGACGAAGGCCTGGCAGAATATTTCAGCTCCATTCGCCTCGACGACAAAAAGTACGAAATCGGCGGCGATCCCGAACTGCAGTCCGCTTACACTGAAGACCTGCTGCAGAATCAGAAGGAAGTTCGCAATCTTCCGAAGTCGCTCACCGAGTTTCTTAGTGGCCAGGTTTGGCTAGCGATGCCCGATCTGCTCACCATGAAGCATGAAACGTCCAACTACACGGAAGGCACGCACCACACGCTCTTCTACGCGCAGTCCTGGATGGTGATGCATTACCTCATCCACGAGAAGAAACTGCCGCAGACGGGAACCTATTTCGATCTAGTCGAGAACCAGCACGTGCCCGTGGAAGAGGCGATCCAAAAAGCTTACGGCATGTCGTCGACGCAGTTTGATCAGGCGGTAAAAGACTACTTTCATTCGCTCACGCCGCTGTTCGTAGCGCTCGACGCCTCCAAGCAGGCGACCGGCTCCCAATCCCAAATCAATCCTCCGCAACCCTACCAGTTTCCTGAGATCGTGCAAACGGACAGCCGCGTGATCACCTTCAAGGTCATCTCTGAAACCGACGCACGCGCAACAGCGGCGGAAATTAAGAGCAGAGTTCCTGAACGGCGCGACTCTGCCCTGCAGGAGTTGCAGGCGTTAGCCACAACTCCCGAGCCGGTTCCCGAAAAACTATTCACTAGAGAAAAGGAAAAGGACGACAAGAAGAATCCTCTCCTGGTCACGGCCGTCGGCAACGAGATCGCTCACCGCGCTCTTGCCTGGGACCACCTGCAGCGCAAAGAGTTCGATGCCGCCGCCCAAGAACTATCCAATGCCGCCGGGCTGAAGCCGGATGATCCGTGGATCCGGTACTACAGTTCTGTGCTGAAATACCGCTTAGCGCAGTCGAAGCACACCGACATCGTAGGTCTGCCCAACATGATGGTCGACCTGCGCGCCACATTGGAGTG
>JBEKJF010000484.1:0-3277 GCA_050011375.1 Candidatus Sulfotelmatobacter sp. | reverse complement strand
AGAAGACGGAAAAGAAAACGCAGGCGGATCTGGAAAGAAAGCCGGCAATCTTCCCTCGGGACTCTACGTCGGCAAAACTTCGAACGCCACTTCGCAGGTCGCGGGCGATCCCGCTCCGAAAAATTCGACAGCCAACTCAGTCAATCCGAATCTGCTCGCCAACGCGCGCCCGCCGCGCATCCCGGCACGCATGCAACCAGAAGGCGACAGCAAACTTTCCGAAGAAGAGCGCGCCATCTTCGGCACGCGTAAGTTCTACTCGCTCAGCCTCAGCATGCCCAACCTCAACTCCGCCGGAGGTAGTTGGATCGTCCGCTTCGCCGCCCTCAAGCCGGATGCCGCATCGAGCACTCCATCTTCCCGTGCTGCCTCAGGCGATTCATCTTCCGAAAATCTATCCGCACCCTCCGCCACGCGCAAAGTCGATCCCGCTTATCCGGAACTGCTGATGCGCAAAAACGTCGGCGGCACGGTAATCCTCTACGCCGTTATCCACAGCGACGGCACCGTGGGCAACATTCGCGTCCTGCGCGGCGTGGACGACCGCATCGATCGCTTTGCGAGCGAAGCCATCGCCAAGTGGCAATTCCAGCCCGCCACACGCAACGGCGCTCCCGTCGACGTAGAAGCAACCTTCTCAATTCCCTTCCGCCCGGCACGCGTCGGATCAAACTTCTAGCTCTGTGGTACGGCGTCATCCCGAAGCCCCGCGTTTTCACCAGCGGGGCGAGGGATCTCCCTCGCGCACTACGGCGGGAGACTCAGCTTCTGATCTCGCTCGCCTGACTAGTACCAGCCCAGGTTTTGCATATTCCGAAACTCGGCACACATCTAACTAAAGAGCCTTGTCACATTCATAAAGGAGAAATAATGCAGAAACGCAAACTTGGAAAAAGCAATCTTGAAGTCTCCGCCATCGGCCTCGGCTGCATGGGAATGAGCTTTTCCTACACTCCGCTTCCCGACAGAAAAGAAATGATCTCCCTCATTCACGCGGCGGTGGAACGCGGCATCACCTTCTTCGATACCGCCGAAGTCTACGGACCCTATACCAACGAAGAACTCGTGGGCGAAGCTCTCGCTCCCTTCCGCAAGCAAGTGGTAATCGCCACCAAGTTCGGTTTCAAGATTGATCCAATCACGAACAAACAAGCCGGCCTCGACAGCAGTCCCGCACACATCAAAGAGGTTGCCGAAGCCTCGCTCAAGCGCCTGAAGACCGACGTCATCGATCTCTTCTATCAGCACCGCGTCGATCCCAACGTCCCCATCGAAGATACTGCGGGAGCAGTAAAAGATCTGATTCAGCAAGGCAAGGTAAAACACTTCGGACTCTCTGAAGCAGGGGTGCAGTCGATCCGTCGCGCCCACAAGGTTCAAGCCGTGACAGCGCTGCAAAGCGAATATTCGCTGTGGTGGAGAGAACCTGAAACCGAAGTGATCCCCACGCTCGAAGAACTCGGCATCGGCTTCGTTCCTTTTAGTCCTCTGGGCAAAGGCTTCCTCACGGGCAGGATTAGCGAAGACACAAAGTTCGACAAAACCGATTTCCGCAACCAGGTCCCGCGCTTCTCGCCGGAGAACCGCAAAGCAAATCAGGCGATGGTCGATATGGTCGAAAAATTCGCGCAACAGAAGAAGACAACTCCCGCGCAGATCGCGCTCGCCTGGCTGTTAGCGCAGAAGCCCTGGATCGTGCCCATCCCAGGCACAACCAAGCTGCATCGCCTGGAAGAAAACATCGCATCCGAGAACGTAGAACTTTCGCCGGAAGATCTCCGCGAACTGGATATCGCAGCCTCAAAGATCGCGGTCCAAGGCGCGCGCTATCCCGAAGAACTGCAAAAAATGGTAGGCCGCTGAACAACAAGAACGAACGCAAACATCGCGTCCAATTAAGCCGCGATGTTTGCTTCTTGTTTTGTCATCCTGAGCGAAGTAAATGCTCCGCGAAAGCGTAGCATTTACGCAGTCGAAGGATCCCTAGTCAGCCGGCGGCAGCAATGGCCTCGCGAGGAGTTTCTACCGAGGCGAAGAATTCGGGGACCGTTGTGTCATTTCACTTGTAACTACAAAAAGAGTTACAATCGAACCTTGGGAAAATTTTATATTTCCTTTCCTTTCAATAACCTAACTCAAATGTTCGCCTTTTCTTCCTCTTGACAACAATTTTGAGCCGTTTTGTATAACTAGTGGCTAATTTCGGGCCTAAACCCTTCCAGCGACGACAGTTGACCGCGAAGTCGGATCAGGGGGCACCCTAACCTTGTCACGTCTTTTGCCACAGACCTGCCTTGGGCTTGTAGGAGGGAGGGACTCCAAATTGAGGGAGCAAATTCCCCGGTTGAGTCCGCGAGATGCAGCCAAGCAGTCCCAAAGGAAGCCCGCCCGCGCAAGAGTGAGCTGCCGAGGGCCTTTCTTCTCCTTGTCTCAGAAAGCGATTGAGACGATAATCTCGACTTCAAAAGGGGCAGTCTATGCTGCAGAATCGTGCTGTGCCGCTGGTGGTTTTTCTCTGCGTACTGGTGGGTGCTTCATTCGCTCAGAAAGCCCAGGCCCCAGCCAGCGGGCTTACGTTCACATATTCCACCATTATCGCCCCGGGCGCGAACCTCACTGAGCCGCAGGGTATTAGCAACAAGGGCGTCGTTGTCGGAGCGTATTGGGACGGCAGCAACAACGGTTTTACGGTACAGGATGGGGTTTTCTCGACGTATACCCCGTACTATGACTCGGCACTTAGCGGCATGAATTCGTCCGGCGAAATGGTTGGATCGTACAATCCGAACTATGGCGGCGATCCGCCGCAGGGGTTTACCGTAATCGATGGCGTGCTCACCGCCTTTAGCGTTCCTGACGTAACGGGCACTATCCCCGCCGGGATTAGTGATTCGGGCAACATCGTCGGACAGTACTACAACAACAATTCCACGGATGGGAACTGGCAGGGATTCCTGTACAGCAGTGGCACATTCATCACCCTGGATTATCCCGGAGCTCAGTCGTCGGGGGCGAGGGGAGTGAATGACCGGGGAGAAGTCGCCGGTTTTTATAACGATTCGACAGGCATTTCCCACAGTTACACCTACCAAAACGGCGCCTTTCAAGAACTCGTGGTGCCCGGATGTTGGCAAAGCGGCGCGCTAGGGATCAACAATCTCGGTGATGTCGTGGGATTCTGTCAGATGAAAAGAGCCGGGTTCGGATATCTCTACAAGAACGGGGCGTTCACGCTTCTTTCCGCGCCTGCTGGATTCGGTCGAACTGAGGCCTTCGG
>JBEKJF010000483.1:0-3281 GCA_050011375.1 Candidatus Sulfotelmatobacter sp. | reverse complement strand
AACATAGACAGACTAGTTGATCGCTGCCTGATTGCGTTCAACGATGACGGCTCTATCCTGCTCTCGAAAGAATTAACGGTTCAGGAGTGGGCGATTCTGGGAGTGAGCGAAAAGAGTAAACTGAGGTTTGTGCGACCTGCCATGCTGCCCTATCTGCGAAAGCATCGTGAGTTATTTCGGACTTGCGAAGAATCCAGAGGCACATAGATGGCGGCGTGACTGAAACTCAGTTTTATTTGCCTGACACATTCCCCACGCAGGAATTGGCAATCGAAGCAGCAATTCACGTTGGACGGCAAAAATTGATGTGGGGGTTGAGAGGGGACGTGCTGTAATGAATGGGTGAGCAAAGGAAGTTCTTGTTACTAAAATGTTACTTTTTTCACGTATAATCACCTTGTTTTGGGCTGCTGTGGGCTTCGTTAACCTTCATCGAACTTCATGGCGGCAATCTTAAAAGTACCTGCGATTTCAAAGGGATAGAACGATTTTTCCATTGTGACTGTGATTTTTGAAATTGGTCGGAACACAATCCCACTCTCTCCGCCAGTTCTTAAATCACAGCCAAACATGCGGGTTCCGCGAGTCTGTTACTATTTTTATCGGTTCCTGTAACTGAAAATCTTGAAATCCCTTGATTTGCAGTATTTGAACTCAGAGGGAATTTCATGGCAAATCGCACCGCTACGCCGGCCTCAGTAGGAGCAGCCTAAGAGGCAAAGTTGAGCCCGAGGTTGGCGCGAATTGCGCGCTCGTCCCAGTGTCGCATCGCTTTCCAATTAATCTCATCCAATCAGGTAATGGAAAAAAGCATAGCTGTTTCAGTGCTTGATCTTGTGGGCATGCGAGCTGGGGAGTTCGCCGGCAGCGCAATTGCCCGGTCGGTGAACCTGGCGCAGCACGTAGAACAACTTGGATACAGGCGCTACTGGCTGGCGGAGCACCACTCCATCCCTGGGCTGGCTTGCTCAGCCACGGCCGTGCTGATTGGGCATGTGGCGGCAGGGACCAAGACGATTCGCGTGGGCAGTGGTGGAGTGATGCTGCCAAACCACGCACCGCTGGTGGTAGCGGAACAGTTTGGGACTCTCGAAGCGCTATATCCGGGGCGGATCGATTTGGGGTTGGGCCGCGCGCCTGGCGGCGACGCGCAAACGATGCGGGCACTGCGACGGGATTTGGGGCAACGCGGGGATGACTTTCCGGAACTCCTCGACGAATTGCGCGGTTACCTCGGTCCGGAAAAACCGGGGCAAATAGTCAGAGCGATTCCGGGACAGGGGAGCAATGTGCCGATCACGTTGCTGGGGTCGAGCGGCTTCAGCGCGCATCTGGCGGGAGTGCTCGGGCTGCCATTTGCGTTCGCGGCTCACTTCGCTCCCGAGTATCTGTATGCGGCAGCAGAGTTGTACCGCGAGCAGTTCCGGCCGAGCGAGGCCCTGCGGAGTCCATACTTCATGGTCGCGGTGCAGGTGATTGCGGCAGAGACGGATGCGGCAGCGAGGCGGTTGTTCACGACGCCGCAGCAGCGCTTTCTGCGACTGATCCGAGACCAGCCAGTTGAATTGCTGCCTCCAGTGGATTCCATGGAAGGGATGTGGCAAGACTGGGAGAGAGCGGCGGTAGACAGCAAATTGGGTGCGGCGATTGTGGGATCGAACGCGACGGTGAAGGCGGGGCTCGAGAAGCTAGTGGGTGATACATCTGCCAACGAAGTAATCGTTGTGACGGATACCTATGAACATGCCGACAGGATCGAGTCGTATCGCCGCGTAGCGGACGTTGGCAGATCGATCGAGGTGAACTCAACCGTGACTGCCTGAGCTTGAAGGGTGGCTCGCGCGGGCTCTGTTTGGGCCGGCGATCACAAAACGCACACACGAATGATTGGCGAATGCGATTGACTGGAGTGGTCTACTTAGCAGCACTCGTAGCCGTCGCGTGCGACTCACAGCCCATCATCTCTTTTCGTTTAATCGACTTAAGTTTAATCGACTTAAATTACATCTCCAGGATACGGGGGACTTATATTGCATGAAGAAAATTGGCTTCCTTTCATTCGGTCACTGGGCACCTTCACCGCAGTCAGGAACACAATCAGCGGCTGACGCGCTCTTGCAGTCCATTGATCTTGCCGTGGAGGCTGAGCGCCTCGGAATGGATGGAGCTTACTTCCGGGTTCATCACTTCGCGCAGCAACTGGCATCGCCGTTCCCACTGCTCGCGGCGGTTGGCGCTAAAACGCGAAAGATTGAAATTGGCACCGCCGTCATCGACATGCGGTATGAGAATCCTCATTACATGGCGGAGGACGCTGGGGCCTCGGATCTAATTTCTGGTGGCCGGCTGCAGTTGGGAATCAGCCGCGGTTCTCCTGAGCAGGTCATCGACGGTTGGCGTTATTTTGGTTACCGCCCGAATAAAGGAGAGGACGATGCAGAGATGGGTCGCCGGCACACCGAAGAATTTCTCGAGTTGCTGCGCGGCAAGGGCTTCGCGAAGCCGAACCCGCGTCCAATGTTTCCCAATCCTCCGGGACTGCTGCGTCTTGAGCCATACTCTGCAGGATTGCGCGATCGAATCTGGTGGGGGTCTGCTTCGAACGCGACGGCGGAATGGGCCGCGAAGCTGGGAATGAACATGCAGACCTCAACCCTTAAATTCGACGAGACGGGCGAACCGCTCCACATCCAGCAGGCCGCTCAGATTCGCGCCTTTCGCGCAGCCTGGAAGCAAGCTGGTCACACGCGCACTCCCCGCGTTTCTGTTAGCCGCAGTATTTTTCCGTTGGTCGACGACCGAGATCGTATGTATTTCGGACACGGCTCTGACCAAGAGGACAAAATCGGATTCCTCGACGAGAACACGCGGGCGGTCTTCGGACGAAGCTACTCTGCTGAGCCAGATGTTCTCATTGAGCGACTTAAGAAAGACACGGCGATCGCGGAGGCCGACACCCTATTGCTGACCATTCCAAATCAACTGGGTGTTGCCTACAATGCGCATGTCATGGAAGCGATTCTCACTACGATCGCCCCAGCGCTCGGTTGGCACTAAATCGTCGCCACAGATTTGCGATTACACACACACGGGGAGCATAACGCCATGCGCGGTTTCATCGGGATCGGCTGATCCGGGTCCAATAATCCGCCCAAGGAACCCGGCATTCTTTGGCTAGGCATCTTCATTATCCTTTCCATCTTGAATTTTCTCAGCGGAGCTTACAGCTCGCGGAAAGGCTGTTGCTATCGGGTGATCGCTGTAACTTTACCTTCGGACTT
>JBEKJF010000482.1:0-3286 GCA_050011375.1 Candidatus Sulfotelmatobacter sp. | reverse complement strand
GCCTGCACGACTATTTGCAAACGGAGCTATGGTTCACTAAGAAAGTAAAAACAAAACTTACGACCACGCCGCTAGACAGCAAAAACTGTAGAGGGGTCCAATTTGCAGACATGCTGGCAGGGCTCATTCAGCAGAGGTTCGAAGATAAATATTTTGGGCACATCAAGGTGTGCATCCGGCGGCTCAGGCTCAAGAGACTTTTCTTCGGATAGGCCAGAGCAACGCACTCTTAGGGCACTGCCTAAAGATGCCTCGCGTTGCGCGCCACAGCGCGAGTGGTATACCGTAAACAGTCCGCTCTTCATTATTGTTCATAATTCATACTCATGGCTGATCGCAGCGAAGCTCCCGCCATTCCGTCGACTCAGGCGGCAAACGTTCTGAGTACGAAGGTCGACCCTACCTCGGCTCGGTACGAGGCCAACATGCGTTTTCTGGCCGACCTCATGTCGCAGGTGCGCAATGAAGGCGAAAAGATTTGCGAAGGCGGCGGCGCCAAAGCTATCGAGAACCAGCACAATAAGGGACGCCTCACGGCGCGCGAACGCATTGAGTTGCTGGTCGATCCTGGCAGTTTTTTCGAACTGGGCGCTTACGCTGCTCATGGGATGTATGAAGAGTGGGGTGGCGCTCCGGCTGCGGGCGTGATTACCGGCCTGGGACGAGTGCAGACACGCATGGTGATGATCATCGCGAACGACGCGACCGTGAAGGCCGGAGCATTTTTTCCGATGACCTCGAAGAAGGTGATTCGTGCGCAGAACATTGCCATCGAGAATCGTATTCCGACCATCTATCTCGTCGATTCTGCAGGAGTGTTTCTTCCGTTGCAGGAAGATGTCTTTCCCGACACCGACGATTTCGGGCGCGTCTTCCGCAATAACGCAGTCATGTCAGCACTCGGTATTCCTCAGATTGCGGCCATCATGGGCATGTGCGTGGCCGGAGGCGGATATCTGCCGGTCATGTGCGATCACGTTCTGATGACCGACGGCAGTGGACTGTTTCTGGCCGGGCCTGCGCTCGTGCAGGCGGCAATAGGGCAGAAAGTTTCGGCCGAGGAATTGGGTGGAGCGGCCATGCATGCGGCGATCAGCGGCACCGTAGACTTCCGCGAGCCGGACGATCCGGCGTGCCTGGCGCGCATTCGATCGATTGTGGAGAAGTGGGGATACCGGCGGCAATCGCCGTGGGACCGCAAAAAACCAGTCGAGCCGGCGCTGGCCGCGGAAGAGATTTACGGCATTTACGATTCTTCTCCGGCGCGTCCGTACGATATGAAAGAGATTCTGGCGCGCATTCTCGATGGCAGCCGCTTCGACGAATACAAGCCGGAATATGGCAAGACTGTAATCTGCGGCTACGGACGCATCGGCGGCTTCGCTGTGGGAATTGTCGCCAACCAGAAACTACACGTTCAGCAAACTGACCATGAAGGCCACAAGCGCATGGAGTTTGGTGGCGTCATCTACACCGAATCCGCCGAGAAGGCTGCGCGCTTCATCATGGACTGCAATCAGAATCTGATCCCGCTGATTTTCTTACACGACGTGAACGGCTTCATGGTGGGCCGCGACGCGGAGTGGAGCGGCATTATCAAGGCGGGCGCGAAGATGGTAAACGCGGTATCGAATTCAGTGGTGCCGAAAATCACCGTGATCGTGGGAGGATCATTCGGCGCGGGACACTATGCGATGTGCGGCAAGGCATTCGATCCGCGATTCGTTTTTGCCTGGCCGACGGCGCGCTACGCAGTGATGGGTGGAGACGCGGCTGCAGGAACTTTGGTCGAGGTCAAAGTGAAGCAACTGGAACGTGGCGGGACGAAGCTCAGCGACGAAGACAAGAAAGAGCTATACGAATCGACCAAGCGCACCTATGACGAACAGACCGACCCGCGCTACGGCGCAGCCCGGCTGTGGATCGACAAGATCATAGATCCGGTTGAAACGCGCGACGCCATTACGCAAGCTCTTGAAGCGTCGGCGCTGAATCCCGACGTGCCTGAGTTTAAAGTGGGAGTGCTGCAAACATAAAACATTGAGTCATTGAGTGATCGAGTCATTGCCTATCGCTCCGCGTTCTTATCAATCGCTCGATGACTCAATCG
This sequence comes from Candidatus Sulfotelmatobacter sp., assembly GCA_050011375.1. Taxonomy (GTDB): domain Bacteria; phylum Acidobacteriota; class Terriglobia; order Terriglobales; family Acidobacteriaceae; genus Sulfotelmatobacter. The sequence goes on along the minus strand of JBEKJF010000482.1, from coordinate 1,176 downwards.
CTCAATGGTTCAATGTTCTGATTCAATATGTCCGAACTCGTGAAGTTAATCGAATGTCCGCGCGATGCCTGGCAGGGGCTGAAGGGCCACATTCCGCCTGACATCAAGCGCGCTTACCTGCAGGCTTTGATCAGCGCGGGTTTCAAGCACATCGATGCTGTCTCTTTCGTGTCGCCGAAAGCCGTGCCACAGATGGCGGATTCCGAAGAAGTGTTGAAGGAACTCGATCCTCCTGATGACGTCGAGATCATCGGCATCGTGGTCAACGAGAAAGGCGCGCAGCGGGCCGCCGAGACTCATGCGGTCCACACCTTGGGATTTCCCTATTCGATCTCCGAAACTTTCTTGCGCAAGAATCAGAATCAGTCCGCCGAAACCGCGCTCGAGGAACTGGAGAAAATCCAGAATAAAGCCGACACTGCCGGACTCGATGTGGTCGTGTACATTTCGATGGCGTTCGGCAACCCGTACGGCGATCTGTGGAATGTCGACGAAGTGATCGAAGCCATCTCGCTGCTCGAAGTCGACAACCTGCGCATGATTTCGTTGGCCGATACCGTAGGCATTGCCACGCCCGAGCAGGTCAGTGAGTTGGTCGGTGCGGTGATGGCGAAGTACGATTACCTGGAGATTGGGGTACACCTGCACAGCCGCCCGGAGCAAGCCGCGGCGAAACTTCTCGCGGCTTACGACGCGGGCTGCCGAAGATTCGATTCAGCGCTCGGCGGACTGGGCGGATGTCCCTTCGCGCAGGACGCGTTGGTTGGAAATATCGCGACTGAAAAGGTAATCGAAACACTGAAGCAGCGCGGCGCTGAACTGCCGCCGTTAAAGCCGCTGGACACGCTTCTTCGCGCGACGACGGAGATGGCAGCGAGGTATATGAACTCGATCGACGACGAGACCTATTCATAGAATATGAGCTATAAGACAATTCAACTTGCCTACGAATCCGGCGTTGCCACGATCACGCTGAACCGTCCCGATAAGCGCAATGCCATCAGCTTCGAACTGATCGACGACCTGCTGCGCGCGCTGAAGGAAGTGGAGACATCTGCCGCGATTGTGCTCATCGTGACAGGAGCAGGCAAAGCCTTTTCCTCCGGCATGGACCTCGAGAATTTGAAAACGCTGATCGGCCGCACTCCCGAGCAGAACCTCGAAGATTCGCAAACC
>JBEKJF010000481.1:0-3287 GCA_050011375.1 Candidatus Sulfotelmatobacter sp. | reverse complement strand
GGCTTTCGGCGCGTCGGCATCCGGCGCTGCGGGCGCGGGTTGAGCTGGTTCGGCCTGCGCTGGTTGCGCGGATTTATCCTGTCCGATTTCCATCGGAGCGCTGGGCTGCTCGGAGGGTCCGGCGCCTTCCTGCGTAGTTTGCGCGTGAATTGTCAGCGCACTCGCCAGCGCGAGCATTAAGGCTGTGAAGCTTGCTAGGAATTTGCTCTTCATGATTACCTCACCGCGAACCGTCGCAGAGTGATTGAAACTGAACTGAGGGATTGCCGTTATTGTTCAAAGCAAGTGCCATGCCAAAAGGGCGGTGCGGAAACGCTTCGTAACTCGTTTATTTTCAGTGGGGAAGAGCGGCAGTCTCCGACCGAAATCAGGACGTTGGTTCGGGGGCGGTGGCCACCCTGAGCCAAGGTGGTGCTTTTCGGCCGGTGGTGGCTTAAGGATTCAGCGTGGCTTTCGCCGTCTCCGTCTCGATTGCGCCCCATGCCAGATCGTCGCAATGGTAACTCGGTTCGCTCGCACGCGGTAGAAAATCAAATACGGAGTGCCGCCCACTATCAACTCGCGGACTCCCGGCTCACCTCCGGCGCGACCGAGGAAAGGATGTTCCCTCAGAGCTTCAACCAGCGAAACAATCCGCATCGCTAATCTTGCTGCAGCGTCTGGCTTGTCCTTCGCAATGTAGTCTCGTATCTCCCGCAGCCGCGCCAGCGACCGCGGAGACCAGACGATCTCTACCGGCACAGCGCCTCGTCGTCGTGCTTCCCGCCGCAAGCGCATTTCGGCGGCGGGAGTTCGCGATCAGTTCCCCACGAAAGAAGCCAGGCCTTCATATCTTCGTGCCTGACATAATGCCCAGCCTTCACCTGGCGGCCGGCCTGGCGAATTTCGGCCAGCATTCTCTCCTGGTCCGCTACGTACGATTCGACAGCGTCGGAGATGAGAAAGTTCGAACTGCGCCCGGAAACTTTGGCTAGCTTGGCTAGACGCTTCTTGGTCGCGGGCTTAAGGCGGATACTTAGCGTTGCGCTCTTTGTGTTCGCCATGAACACATTTTATCACGCCGAATTAAATGGGCGTTTGCCTGGAAATACGAAAGCCCCGATAGTCAGTCGGGGCTCGGATCAAAAGCTTGGTACTAGACGCTGATTCTCAACACCTTCCCAAGAATAGCTCCATCAACGGCATTGTCAAGCAAATTCGAAGTCGTCGAGTGACCGGCGAAGAGCGAGGGAGTCGAACCCTAGTGGCTGACAAAGCCACTCGACTGGTTGAGAATCAGCGTCCAGTACCCACTGGCAACGCTCTCCAGACGCATTCATCTCAGCTCGAATTGTAGTTGTTGGCCAGCCCACGCCGACGCAAATATTCGTATTCCATCTAGGAACAAATCCCAAAAACGGAATTACATCATCCTTCCTTCTCCCCTTCATCCGCAATCCCAATTTTCGACAGTCGGTATCGCAGCGCATTCCGCGACAGTCCCAGCAACCGCGCAGCCTGGCTCTTATTTCCATTTGCCCGCTTAAGCGCTTCGCGGATCATTTCATCTTCCCAATGCTCGAGCGTCATACCCTCAGGAAGAAATCCGCTCGCACCGTTTGCGGCCTTGGCCGGACGCACGTCAAGATGAATGTCCGCCGCTTCGAGTACCGTGCCCTTTGCGAGTGCGCAGGCGCGCTCGATGATGTTCTGCAACTCGCGCACATTTCCCGGCCAGTGGTAGTTCACCAGAATTTGCATCGCCTCCGGCGTAATGCTTTTCACGGGCTTACCGGAATCTGCGGCGAAGCGTGAGATAAAAAGATTCACCAGATCGGGGATGTCTTCCTTGCGCTGGCGCAGCGGCGCGATGTCGATTGGGACGACATTCAAGCGATAATAAAGATCTTCGCGAAACGTACCTTGCTCGAGCGCCTCGCGCAGATCGCGGTTGGTGGCCGCAATCAGACGGACGTCCACTTTCACCGTGCGCGTGCCGCCCAGCCGCTCAAACTCGCGCTCTTGTAGCACACGCAGCAGTTTCACCTGAGTCGCTGGCGGCACATCGCCAATTTCATCGAGAAACAAAGTCCCTTTATCGGCGAGTTCAAACTTTCCTGGCTTGCTGTTGTTTGCCCCGGTGAAGGCGCCCTTCTCGTATCCGAACAGTTCGCTCTCCAGAAGATTCTCAGGAATAGCTGTGCTGTTGATCTTGATAAACGGCCCCGACGCACGCCGCGATTTTTCATGAATAGCGCGGGCAATCAGATCTTTGCCGACTCCGCTCTCTCCACCGAGCAGCACCGTCGAATTTGTCGGTGCGACGCGCTCAACCATCGCCAGAACTTCCTGCATCTTCGGGCTGCGCGCCACAATGTTTGGGTGCGAGTAGCGTTTGCCCAGCGCTTCGCGCAGCGACCGATTTTCCTCGCGCAGGTTGTGGACGTCCAGTTCCTTGCGGATCACCATGCGCATCTCGCCGAGCGAAAATGGTTTCAGCACGTAGTCGCTGGCTCCGGCTTTCATGGCTTCGACGGCGGTTTCTACGCTCCCGAAAGCCGTCATCACGACTACCGGCAACGCAGCATTTTGCCGTTTGATCGTTTGCAGAAATTCCAAGCCGTTCATCCCCGGCAGTTTCAGATCTGTCACAACGAGATCAACTGTGTTTTCACGCAGAAGTTTCAGCCCAGTCTCTGCGTCGCCCGAGGAGAGTGTGGTGAAGCCATCCTCTCCGAGATTCAATTCGAGCAGGCGGCGCATCTTCGCTTCGTCTTCGACAATTAAGATCGTTGGCATACGTTGCAAATGCACTTCGAACAAAGGGCTACGAACTAAGATGCTTGCTGGGCCGCTTCGCCGCCTGCGGGAAAAAATACCACAAAACCGGCACCCTGCTGATCGCTCTCTGAAGTTTCAACACGAATGGTCCCATGATGGCCGTCGATAATCCTAGAGACAATCGAGAGACCGAGGCCCACGCCGGTTTTCTTGGTGGTCACAAACGGATTGAAGATCTGCTCCCGCAGTTCCCCTGGAACTCCCGGCCCTGAGTCCTCAATTCGCACTTCCACTCCGTCGCGACCTGAATTCGTCGCCCTCGTCGCCACCACCCGCAGTGTTCCACCACTGCTGCCCATTGCATCATAAGCATTTTGAATCAGATTCACGAACGCCTGCTCGCTGAGACTTTCGTCCAATGGAACGAGCGGTAAGTTCGCTTCGAACTGTCGTTCCACTCGCACCGGCCCGTCCTGGTGCATTAATGCGACATCGTGCAGCGCACGTTCGAGCACCGCAGTAATTTC
>JBEKJF010000480.1:0-3290 GCA_050011375.1 Candidatus Sulfotelmatobacter sp. | reverse complement strand
CTGTAGCCGCACCTTAGCGCCCGGCAAAGTGGAAGAGCGGCGCTTCAGCGCCGCGTAAGCCTCACTCCTTCGGGGCTTTCAGCCCCCGTGTTCGCCCTAGCCCCAATCGACAAGTTTATTCTTGACATCCTGTACTGTGTAACATACAGTGTATGTCATACACTATATGTCGCCTAGCATAAGTTCCGATACGCGCAACGACGACCGCTTCGAGAACCTTCGCCAGGAGCTCCGCCGCGGCAGCCTTCCCCTGGCTGTTCTAGCAGCTCTGCGCACCGAGCACTACGGCTACACGCTGCGCAAGACCCTCGCCGACCACGGTATGGCCATCGACGAAGGCACGCTCTACCCGCTGCTTCGCCGTCTTGAGACTCAGGGTCTGCTGGTAAGCCAGTGGCGCGAAGAGGACAAGCGCAACAAGCGCTTCTACCGTCTCTCGTCCGACGGCAAGTTGATTCTCAAACAGTTGCTGATCGAGTGGAAAAGCATTCACGCATCGCTGGAAGACATTTTTTAGTGGCACGAATGTTAACAGTCTCAAGGAGCACAGTTATGGCACTCATCGATCGTTACCTGCAAGCCGTTAAATTCTGGCTGCCGCGCCATCAGAAGAACGACATCATCGCGGAGCTCTCCGAAGATCTTCGCTCGCAGCTCGAAGAAAAAGAAGCCGAACTCGGCCACCCGCTTACCGACGCCGAAGTCGAACCCATCCTCAAACGCTGCGGCTCTCCCATCGCCGTGGCCGGGCGCTACCTGCCGCAGCAGTCGCTAATCGGCCCGGCGCTCTTTCCTATCTATCGTGTCATCATCCGGTCGCTGTTCCTCTATTTTCTGCTGCCCTGGCTGCTGCTCTGGACGGGCATCGCCATCTTCTCCCCCGACTTTCGCGCAGGTCATCCCGGCGTCGCGCTGCTCGCATCGCTCGAGCCCTGGTGGCTCGCCTGCACTTGGTCACTCTTCATCAATACCCTGATTTTCGCGCTTCTGGATCGCTCTCAGGCGCGCTCACACCTGGTAAACGATTGGAACCCTCACGCCCTCCCCGCGGTGCGCGACCCCAACCGCGTCTCCCGCGGCTCGACCATATTCGAGTTGACTATCGTGGTCGCGACTCTTGCCGTGTGGGTGCAGCTTGACGTCTTTCATCGCGTCTTCCACTTTTTCGGATTGACCGTCACGCTCTCCTACCGCTGGCCGGAATTTTTCTGGGGATTAGTAGCGCTCAGCCTGGCTGGCATCGTCGTCTCCGGCCTGAATCTCGCGAAGGCGCGCTGGACGCGCCTGAGCGCCAGCCTGCGCCTCGCGCTCGACTGTGGCTCCTCGGGATTGAGCTACTGGCTGTTCCGAGCCAACCTGCTGCAATCGCTGAGCGGGAATGACATCCCTTCCACCGAAGCCGCAAGGTTCGTTAGCTTTCTCAACCAGTGGATGGCAAGGTCAGCTATCTGGGTGCTGGTAGTTGGAGCGATAATTGTTTTCTTTGACATTCGCCGCCTCCGCCGCGTCGACCCAGCAGTTTGATCGCTCACGCAACTTCGTCCAGCGTGCTCGTAGCTGTCCACCCGACTCCGTCCTTTTTACGGATCGAACTATCTCAAATCGGCAAGTGAGCAGAATTGAACAGTCGCACAACGCGGCACCGTTCTACGATCTGCTCGAGGAACATTCATGCCAACCGCCGAACTCGAACATGCGATCTCGCCCGCGACTCCCACACCCGATGGCACCATGAAGGCTCTGGTCTATCACGGTCCAGGCAAGTACGGCTGGGAGAATAAGCCGCGCCCGACCATCCAGCACCCATCCGATGTCATCGTGCGGGTCACCACGTCTACGATCTGCGGAACCGATCTCCACATTCTCAAAGGCGATCTCCCCGCCGTGACCAATGGCCGTATTCTTGGCCACGAAGCAATCGGTGTCATCGAGCAGATCGGCGCCGCAGTCTCGGAGTTTCACGTCGGCGACAAGGTCATCGTTTCCTGCGTCACCGCCTGCCTGAAGTGCGACTTCTGCAAACGAGGCATGTATTCCCATTGCCGCCATGGAGGCTGGATTCTCGGCTATACCCTCGACGGAACTCAGGCCGAATACGTTCGCATCCCTGAAGCCGATGGCAGTCTCTACCACTTCCCGGCCGGCGCCGATGAAGAAGCCATGGTCATGCTCAGCGACATTCTGCCCACAGGCTTTGAGTGCGGCGTTCTGAACGGACAGGTCAAGCCCGGAGACACCGTCGCGATCATCGGCGCCGGCCCGGTGGGCCTCGCCGTTTTGCTGACCGCGCAATTCTATTCGCCCGCGGCAATTTTCATGATCGACCTCGATGACAAGCGTCTCGCGGTCGCGAAGAAGTTTGGCGCAACCACATTGATCAACAGCTCCGATGGCCATGCCGCTCATCAGGTGATGGAACTCACTGAAGGCGCCGGCGTCGACGTGGCCATTGAGGCCGTCGGGCTTCCCGCTACCTTTGCCATCTGCCAGGAAATCGTCGCGGCCGGTGGCCGCATCGCCAATGTAGGCGTCCACGGCAAGCCCGTCGAGTTGCACATGGAAAAACTCTGGGACCGCAACATCTCCCTCACCACCCGGCTCGTGGACGCCGTTACGACCCCGATGCTGCTGAAGGTCGTGCGTTCCGGGAAGCTGCAGCCCGCCAAGCTCGTGACTCACCGTTTTGCCATGAACGACATCATGAAGGCGTATGACACCTTTGGCAACGCGGCACGAGAGAGCGCGCTCAAGGTGGTGCTCACGAACGGCGAGCCTCGGGGCTGAGAAGTCTTTGTGCGGTCTCGGTTCGAAGTTTCAAAGTGGGAATTGCAGCGCAGACTTTTGGGCTCGTCCTTGCGTTCTGCACTTGAGGCGAGGACGCAGAAGCCGAAAGATGAGATACAGGCCGATAAGTCAAATGATTCTCTTACACAGATTCATGACAAGCCCCGGGCATCAAGGGAGGACGTGCTAATGCGAATGCCAGCAAGTTTCAGGGCCTCTCGAGTTCTTCTGTTCTCGACATTCTTTCTTCTCGTCGTCGCCGATGCCTCCGGGCAGGCGAGCCAGCCCGCTCCCGCCAAGAACGCTCAGTCCGCTAGCGCGCCCCCGGCTGCTGCAGCGTCGGCTGAGGATTCCAAATACGTGGGCGCGGACACCTGCAAAACCTGTCACGAGGAGATCTACAACGCCTGGCAGAAAACGCCGCACTGGAAAACCACATTGAACACCAAAGGTGGTCCGTCAATGCAGGGTTGCGAGGGCTGCCATGGTCCCGGAGCGGAGCACGT
>JBEKJF010000479.1:0-3320 GCA_050011375.1 Candidatus Sulfotelmatobacter sp. | reverse complement strand
ACCGGACTAGTTGGTCTGGCTGCCACCATCGCGGAGGCTTGCGGGCTTCATATTCAGTTTCGTATCTGGCTTCTGGTTTGGCCACTCGCCAAACTGATCGCATTGGTTCCCATTACGCTGGGCGGCTTGGGTGTCCGGGAAGCCGGGTTGACAGCGCTTCTGGCTCCGTTCGGCGCTCCGGCAGCAGTCTCCGTAGCTGTTGGGCTTTCCTGGGAGTCCATCATTATTGTCGGAGGGCTGATCGCAGGCCTGCTATCGTTTCTGATCGGTGGAACGGGATTTGCCCAGTCAGTCCTTCAGCCCGCGTCTCTGCAGTCGTCTGCCCGAAAACTGACTCCTGCCAGCGAAATGGAGCAGTGACATTTTGGAAAGACAGCAAACTGGCGCGGTTCTGTTGGACTCGAAAACCCAAGAGTCGATGAATCCCGAGCAAACACATGAGCAGTCGCCGCACGTCGTGATCCTCGGTGCTGGCCCTGCGGGGGTAGGCGCCGCGTACGAACTTACCCGTAACAGCTTTACCCACGTCACCGTTCTCGAGCAGCGGGATACGGTGGGCGGCAATGCAGGCAGTTTCCAACTGGACGGGGTTTGGGTTGATTATGGCAGTCACCGACTCCATCCTGCCTGCGATCCCGCCATCTTGAAGAATCTCCGCGAATTGTTGGGAGATGATTTGCTGGATCGTCCGCGGCACGGCCGCATCCGGCTGCAAAATCGTTGGATTCATTTTCCGCTCAAGCCGGGCGATCTTTTGATGCGATTGCCGAAAAGTTTTGCTGCTGGAGTAACGTTCGACCTGATCCGCAAACACCTCGGAGGCTCAAACGGACATGTAGAATCCTTCGCTTCCGTTCTTGAGCGCAGTCTGGGCAGCACAATTTGCCGGGAGTTTTACTTTCCGTATGCGCGGAAGCTATGGGGCTTGCCACCGGAGGAGCTGGCGTCTGCGCAGGCCCACCGCAGGGTTTCCGGCAATTCCGTAAGCAAGATTCTTCGCAAAGTAGCCAACGCAGTTCCCGGACTTAAGAAGCCCGGTGCTGGGCGTTTCTTCTATCCCCGGCGTGGATATGGCCAGATCTCACAGCGAATCTGCGACGCAGCCAAAACCGCCGGGGCAGAATTCGTGTTCGGAGCGCGAGTTCTCGCAGTGGAGCGGGACGGGGATCGAGTTACGGCTGTCCGTTACGAGCGGGATGGGAAAGAGAGCGCAATCGCGACCAGGAATGTCTGGTCGACGTTACCAGTCAATCTCTTAGCGCGGAGCATGAGTCCCGAGCCGCCGCAAGAGATACTCGAGGCGGGGAAGAATATTTCGTTCCGGGGAATGATTTTGATCTACCTGACGCTGGAACAGGATCAGTTCACGGAGTACGACGCGCACTATTTTCCCGAGGAGTCGATCCCGGTTTCACGCCTCTCCGAACCGAAGAACTATAGCAACTCGATCGAGCCTCGCGGGAGTACCGTGCTGTGCGCGGAATTGCCGGCCGATCCAGGCTCGCGGGAGTGGGACATGAGCGATCAGGCCCTCGGGGATTTGCTCCGCGGTTGGCTCGAGCAGGCTGGCTTGCCAGTGCGTTCCAAGGTTCGGCGGGTCACGACACGCAAATTGCGTCAGGCGTATCCCATATATCGACGAGGGTACGAGGAACAATTCGCCAAGGTTGATCAATGGCTGGGAAAACTGGAAGGACTGCTTTCGTTCGGACGGCAGGGCCTTTTTGTTCACGACAATACCCATCACGCCTTTTACATGGCTCGCGCAGCAGCAGACTGCCTTCAGCCCGATGGCGGGTTGGACCGAAGTCTCTGGGCGCAGTACCGCGAGATCTTCGAAACCCACGTTGTAGAAGATTGATTCTGACCAATGACTGGCGATAACAATCAATTTGTTCGAGAAGGACAGCTGTGATGATGCTATACGCTGGTCCGGGCGCCGGCTTCGCGTTTATGGGCTCCTTTCTGAGCCTGGCGGCTGGTTTTCTTCTTAGTTTCTATTCGCTTTTGACGTGGCCATTTCGCATGGCATGGCGAATGTTCCGTCGGCGCCGAGGCTTTCGCAATGCGCGCGTAAAGAAAATGATCTTCCTTGGGCTTGACGGTCTGGACCCACGGTTGACTGAACGGTTCATGGCCGAAGGCAAACTGCCGAATCTAACCCGACTCAAGGAACAGGGTTCCTACTCCCGGCTTCGCACGACCTTTCCCGCGCTCTCGCCCGTGGCATGGTCTACGTTCGCGACCGGTGTCAATCCGGCCAAGCACAACATTTTCGACTTCCTCAACCGCAACATGAAAAGCTATGTTCCCGAGTTGGCGGCGGCGAAGGTTCATAACAGCACACGTGTATTGAAATTAGGAAAGCTGAGAATCCCTCTTTCACGGCCACGTGTGGAACTGAGGCGCAAGAGCCAGCCGTTCTGGAAACTGCTGGGGCAACAGCAGATTGGGTCCACCATTATTCGTGTTCCCATCACGTTCCCGCCCGACAAGTTCAATGGCAGACTACTTTCGGCGATGTCTACTCCGGATCTGCGCGGTACACAAGGGAGCTTCTCACAATTCACCACCCGAGTGAATGAAGCCACGTTTGAAAGCGGCAGCCGCTATCCACTGAAGCGTGTCGGCGAAACTCTCGAAGGATCGCTTGAAGGCCCCGAAAACGTTTTTCTCGAAAACGGGGGAGCTGTTCGGATTGATTTTCGCATTCGCTTCGAAGCGGGCAAGCCCGTGCTCGAGATTCAGGACGAGTCTTACCCGCTCGATCGCGGAACTTATACGCCATGGGTGAAGTTGAAGTTCAAGGCGTCTCTCGGTATCAAGGTGAACGGGATTGCACGTTTTCTTTTGACTGAAACCACGCCGGATTTTTCGCTATATGTTTCCCCGATCCAGATCGATCCGGAAAAACCGGCGCTGCCCATCAGCCACCCGTCCTACTATGCGGCTTATCTGGCGAAGCTGCTGGGCACCTATTCCACGCTCGGCATGGCCGAGGACACGTGGGCCCTGAACGAAGGCGTCATCGACGAAGGCGAGTTTCTCAAGCAGGCTTACCTTCTGATGGAAGAGCGAGAAGGCATGTTCCGCAACGCACTGGAGAAGACGCGGCGCGGGGTAGTAGCGTGCGTCTTTGACACCAGTGACCGCGTGCAGCACATGTTCTACCGTTACTTGGAGGGCGATCAGAGTGCAAACAATGGCTACGCCGGCACTATCGAGAACCTGTACCAGCGGATGGACAAGCTGGTCGGCGTGGCGCTCGAGCATGTCGACAAGGACACTGTGATCTTTGTTCTCTCCGATCATGGGTTCTG
>JBEKJF010000478.1:0-3332 GCA_050011375.1 Candidatus Sulfotelmatobacter sp. | reverse complement strand
TGTCGTGCCGTAGAGATTCCCCGCAGAGTCGAAGAGGAGGCTTCCCTGGAGATTTGCCCCGTCCGCATAATCGAAGCTGCACAACACCGTCTCCTCCCATTCGCCGCCGGTCTTCGCTAACTCAAATACAATTCCGTCGTCGTAAACCCCGCCCAGAAGAGTCGTGCCGTACAGGTTGCCGTAGGAATCAAAGATAAGGCTGGCCTCAGGAGAGTATCCATCGCTGCCGTTGTCAGCGAAGTCATGCAGAATCCTTTCCACCCAGCCCCCGCCTGTATCCGGAGTCAGCTCGAACACCGTTCCGTAGCCGAAAGCGCCGCATGAGTAAGTCGTCCCGTAAAGATTTCCCGATCCATCCAGAATTAATCCTGCCAACGGCGCGCATCCATCCGTACCGTTGCTGCCGAATTCATGCAGAATCTTTTCTTCCCAACCACCAACCGCCTTGGGCATCAATTCGAACACCACGCCGTAACCGTGAGAGCCTCCGTTGGCTGTAGTGCCATAGAGATTGCCGCCGGCATAGAGCAACCGGCCGATCGCACCGGCTCCGTCCTGGCCACTGCCGAAGTTGTGTACAACCCGCTCCGTCCATCCCCCACCCGCTCTTGGCAACAACTCGAAAACTGAGCCATACCCATAAGCGCCGCCGTCCTCCGTTGTGCCATACAGGTTCCCGCTGCTATCGAAGACCACCCCAGCTGTCGGCTCGTTGCCATCCGTGCCGCTGCCGAAACTGTGCAGCACCTTCTCTTGCGCGACAGCGCGTGGCCCCGTCATAGTGGCGGCGGCAAACAGAGTCAATGCCACAGCCCATCGACCAAAGATTCTCTGGCTTCGCATTTCGAGCGCTCCTACAGATTTCGACACGTGATTTCTAAGCGATGACAGTGAGGTTTCGACCGAGCCCAGGCGGAGTGGATGCTAGGCCGACACTCAATAATCAGTTGAAGACGTGAGAGCTACTCTCACTCGGGGAGGAGCCAGAACTATAATCCGGCCATTTTTTAGTGTCAAGGCGATGGCCACATCTTTTTGAATGAAAGCTCGCGCGTCGGCTTCCGCAGAATTCCCTTGACTCCGACCCGCAAGAAGGTTTCTAATATTTGTTAAAGCATTAGCTCTTTGACATAAAAATAGCAATCGGATAACTGACCCGGCATCAAGATTTTGCCTGCAAGCCCTCTACTCCCAATATTTTAGATTTAACGCCCGTTGTACCCCCGGAGTGGCCAACTGATTACAAAGGACTTAGTCCAAGAGCACCCAAGCTAAGTCCTTTAGATCAAGCATTTTACGGGTAAAGTATTTATAATCAATATTTTAGCCGGATTAAAGTGGTATCCAAAGCGCGTAACTAATTGATTCCAGATATTTTAACGGCCAGCATGCCAAAATATTCTATCCGGACCAAAATCCAGCCCGAAGGGCGGCATGTGAAAGCCCGGCACGGCAGTGCCGGGAACGAATTCCTAAGCTGAATAGAGTCCCGTCAGGGACGGCACGATGCGACATTAGTTATGCTGATGAACGCATAAATTATCTTACAGATATACTGCTCGGTGAGCCGGAATCAGTTCAGTACTTCACAATCCCCGCCAACGATTTCGCATCCAGCGATGCACCGCCCACCAGCGCACCATCAATCTCTTCCTGTGCCATCAAAGTCGAAGCGTTATCCGGCTTCACCGATCCCCCATAAAGAATGCGCAGTCCCGCGGCGAACTCTTCGCCAAACACTTCCGCAGCCTCGCGCCGGATCACCGCATGAGCCGCCGCCGCCAGCTCTGGCGTGGCCGTCTTGCCCGTGCCAATCGCCCACACCGGCTCGTAAGCCACTGTCATCTTCGCCGCCTTCTTAGCGGAGATCGCATGGAACGCACGCACGCATTGCCGCCGCAGCACATCGTCAGTGAGCCCAGCCTCGCGCTCTTCGAGTACTTCGCCGACGCAGCAGATCGCCGTAAGCCCGGCTTCCAGCGCAGTTTTCAGCCGCAGGTTCACCGTGTCATCGGTTTCGCCAAAGTATTGCCGCCGCTCCGAGTGCCCGACGATCACATGCGTCACGCCCAGGCTCAACAGCATCGGAGCCGAGATCTCCCCGGTAAAAGCGCCATCCGCCTTCCAGTGCACGTTCTGCACTCCGATCGCGACACTCGACCCGATCGCCGCCTCGAGCGCCGCCGCCGCGCTGGTGTAAGGCGGGCAGACCACCATCTCGTCGCGGGTATGACCGGCGACCAAAGGCAGGAACTCGCGGAAGAAGGCGCGAGTTTCGTCCGGGGTTTTGTTCATCTTCCAATTGGCGGCAATCAACTTCTTTCTCATGAAGGTCCCTTCTCGATTTTGCAGGATGACAATGAAGATGAAGATGAAGCGGAGTCTGAGTTCGCGAACCTCTCAGCAGCCCGCGTGTACGCTTTCAAAGTGGAGATATCAAACAGAACAAATCGAACCAGCCTCACATGCTGAGCCGCGCCCAAAGCCTCAACCGCAGCGGCAATCGCAATTGGCGCAGCATCTAAAACTGGATAACCGTAAGCCCCAGTCGAAATGGCAGGAAAGGATAACGACTGAAGACCGTGCTCATCGGCGAGGCGAATCGATTCGCGATGACAACTCGCCAGATCGTCCGCTTCAGCGTTCTGTCCGCCGCGATAGATCGGTCCCACCGTATGGATCACATGTTGAGCAGAGAGGTTGCCGCCGGAAGTGATCACAGCTTTTCCCGCAGTCAGGCTCCCGATCTTGCTCACAATCTGCCGGCATTCGGCGAGTATCGCAGGCCCGCCAGCGCGGTGAATCGCGCCATCCACACCGCCTCCGCCAAGAAGAGACGAGTTGGCTGCATTCACGATTGCATCGGTGGTTTCGCGAGTAATATCGGCGGGGCCGTGAAACTCGATGGTCTTATTTATCTCGATGCCGCTTCTTTTAACGCCGCGTCCTGCAACCGCGGCCCGCTGCAGCACGAGTCGAATTGTGAAATCGCGCACGCCCGTATCCAGACCGATCACTTTTTGTCCGTAAGGGCTTCGACCCCGGGCAGCTTCTTGCCTTCCAGAAACTCCAGCGACGCGCCGCCGCCAGTCGAGATGTGCGTGATCTTATCCGCAACCTCGGCGCTGTGCACAGCCGATACCGTATCGCCGCCGCCCACAATGGAGATCGCGCCCACATTTTCCGCCACAGCATGCGCTATCTTGAAAGTTCCGCGCGAGAAGCCCGGAACCTCGAACACGCCCATCGGCCCATTCCACACGATCGTGCGCGCGCGCGAGATCTCCTCGGAGAAGAGTTCGATCGTCTTCGCCCCAATATCGAGAGCCATG
>JBEKJF010000477.1:0-3393 GCA_050011375.1 Candidatus Sulfotelmatobacter sp. | reverse complement strand
AGACTGTGCGCGGGGCGGCTTCGCTTCTGGGCGTGAGCAATAAAACGGTGGACGCACACAAGTTCAATCTGATGCGGAAGCTTGGAATCCACAATAAGGCCCAGTTGGTGATGTGGGCGATTCAGAGAAGAGTTGTGAAGATTCCGGCGAACTTCTAGCCTGCGTTTCGAGTGTTAGCCCGGTGCTACAGGTAGCGGTTCCCGATGCTTGCCTTCGCAACGAGTGTTTCCGCTGCCCGCAAACACCAGGGTCCCTCGCTTCGCTCGGAATGACAATGTGAATAGGATGACCACTTTAGTCGAGTTGATCACGAGCGTGTGCAGGCGGCTAGCTCCGCGAGGCTTGAGATCTGCAAGTCTGGACGACCGTCTGCGGATTTGACCGCTCCCACGCCGGCTCGTGCTGATGGACGATTTACCCAAACAGTTGCGAGGCCGAGAGACTGTGCGGGAAGCACGTCGTGGTAGAGGCTTTGGCCGATGTGCAGGATTCGGTGGGCGGGCGTGCCGACGCGGCTCAACGCTAATTCGAAAATCTTCAACGACGGCTTGTAGGCTTTTGCCTGTTGTGCCGTGATGACCTGGTCGAATTCCACGCCGAGTTGAGGTTGTGTCGCGGCGAAGAGGTCGTTGTCCACGTTGGAAATGATGGCCAGGCGAAAGCGTTTTTTTAGTTCGCGAAGAGCGGCTACGGTGTCGGGCCACGGCTTCCATTGCGGAAGAGAATCGGGCAGGGAGCGGACTTCTTCGTCCGTGGGCGTGAATCCAAGTTGCGCGCCGAACTGCTGCACGACCGACTGAAGCACTTCGCGATAGCGGCGATATTCTCCGTGCTCGGCGCGGGCTTCGAAATCTCCGTAGAGTTGAAGGATGGTCGCGTCATCTATATTTTTGTCGTGCGCTGCGAGGATGCGGCGCAGGCAGCCGAGAATTCCATCTTCCCAGTTGATCAGCGTGCCATAACAATCAAAGGTGAAAACTTCGAAGCGATTGAAGTCGAGCATGGTCGAGCACTCACGCGCGGAAGCTAAGCTTTGAAACCGGGCAGTATCGGCGCTGCTTCGCTGGATTCGCTGCCGGGCTCCGGTTCGGGCTCAGCCGAAGAATCGTCTTGAGCGGCCGCGGCTTTCGGCGTAAGAAATTTTGTGCTGTTTAGCAATGGGCGCCCGAGCGATGCGTTGTAGCTGGTCCAGGGGCTTTCGAGGTCGGCCTCGCGCTCGAAGTGGGCGCGCATGGCCTCCATTTTGGAATCGAGGTCGTCCATATAGTGCAGCAGCAGCGCCTCGGGAAACATGGGCAACTTAGGCGAGCCGAATTCGTACTGGCCGTGATGGCTGATGATGAGGTGCTCGATAAGAGTTTTGAGTTCGGCGGGAAAATCCGGGACGAGCGCAAGTTTCGCCTGCAACATTTCAAGTTCAATGATCATGTGCCCGAGAAGCTGGCCGCGCGTGGTGTAGGAAAACGAACGATTGTAAGCAAGCTCGTGGATCTTGCCGATGTCGTGGAGAAACACTCCCGTGAGCAGCAGATCGCGATTCACTTGCGGATAATTTCTGGAAACCAGGTCACAGGAGCGGCAGAGCGAGACCACATGGTCGAGCAGTCCGCCGATGTAGGCGTGATGCAGAGTTTTCGCGGCGGGTGCGTTGCGGTACGCCACTGCAATTTCCGGATCGGACATGAAGGCCTGTACCAGCGCCTTGAGATGAGGATTCTGGAATGAGGCGACGAAATCGGCGAGCGATTGCCAGAGCTCGTCAATATTTCTGGTGGTCTTCGGAAGATATTCGGAGAATTCGATTTCGGTTTCGCCCAGCTTGCGCAGCTTATGGATTGTTAGCTGGAAGCGGTTCTTGTATTTGTTGACGAGGCCTTTGACTTTGAGGAAGTCATCCTGCTCGAAGACGTTGAGCACTTCTTCGACGTTATCCCACATCTTGGCTTCGAGCTGTCCGCTGCGATCGCCGAGGGTTAGAGCGAGATATGGCTCGCCGGTTTTCTTGGGCTTGATTTGCTTGCTGACCACGACGAAGTTGGAGGTGATGATCTTGTTTTCGTGGCGGGTGCAATCGCAGATGTAGAACTCTTTCATTCTTCATCAGTGTAAATCAGAAAGCGGGAGGATGGTGCGTTTGGGCGAGCTGGTGCTGACTGAGGTCGTGATGCGGCGCCTCGCTTCGCTTCGGCGGACAGCCAAGGCGCCTGTTCCTACATGAGCTGTTGTTCTCGCGAGCTTTCTAGATTATGCCCAGCTTCTTTTTCTTTTTTAGCTTCTTTGAGTCGGAGGGCTTTGCTGAGGCAGTTTCGATTGGCTTGGTTTGGTTGGGGCTGGCGCCGCTGTCGACGTAACCGTCTTTGTAGTTGATGTAGGCTTCTTCGCGCAGCTTGGTCAGATAGGCTCGGAGTGCGGGCTGCAGCTTCTGCATGTAGAGCGCGTCCATGATACGGGGCTCGATTTCTTTCATCGTCGGAATGCCGGCGGTCTGGTGGGCGGTGACCTTCAAGATGACGTAGCCCTGTTTAGTGCGGATCACGTCGGTGACTTCGCCAGCCTTCATGGCGAAAGTTTTATCTTCGAGTTCCTTGGCGAGTGTGCCGCGCTTGAATGCGCCCAGATCGCCGCCCTGCGAGGCCGACGGACCTTCGGATTCTTTCTTCGCCAGGTCTTCAAACTTGGCGCCGGCGCGGATTTGTTTGAGCAAGTCGTTGGCTTTGGTTTCGGCAGCGGCTAGAGCCGCGGCATCCTCAGCCTGCTTGGCGGCCGGATCCTGATTCTTCGAAGCTTTTGGGGCGACCAGGATTTCGCTGAGCTTTATCGACTCAGGCTGCTCCATCTCATTCTTGTGCTCATTGTAGAACTGCTGTTCTTCTTCTTTGGTCAGGCTCACGTGAGAACCGACCTGGTCCGCAATCACCTTTTGGGTAATGATCCGGTTGCGCATGTTTTGCTTGAAGTCTTCATAAGAAATGCCCTGGGCGGTGGCGGCTGTTTCCAGCTCTTCCATCGAACCCAGCTTCATGTCTTTGCGCATCTGGTCGAGTTGCTTGACGAGGTCGGTATCTCCGGTGATGTCGAGGTCTTTGCCTTTTGCCAGCAGAAGTTGCTGGTCGACGAGATCGCGCAGGACATCTTTCTCGCGCTCGGCGTAGAGCTTGTCGGCATTCGCCGCGTCCTGCTGCTTCACGTCATCCCTAAGCTGATCTTTGCTGCGCTGAAACTCGGACAGGGTAATTATCTGTCCGTTCACGCGCGTGATGATTTCTTCGACCACCTGCCCCGCGCAGAACACGGGCAGGCATGCCATAGTGATGAGTGTCAGAACCAGTTTCTTCATAGGATTTTTGGATGGGCCGCCACGCCGCTCGGACTTATGGACAGCAAGACTTGCGG
>JBEKJF010000476.1:0-3402 GCA_050011375.1 Candidatus Sulfotelmatobacter sp. | reverse complement strand
CGCAGCTTCCCGGTGTTTGCGTCTGCCACTCGCAAGCAAGCCGCTTGTGCAGCCCATAGCCTGGCGGAAGCGTACTCTGTTTTCACCCGCTATCCCGGAAAAGAGCGGATGAGCGCCGAAGCCGCAGGCCTGGTTGTGCAAGAAATCGAGCATCGTTTCGCCCTGGTTGCTCTTGACGCCAGTGAATACTGCGCCGCCATCCGTCGCATGGCTCAGATGGGAATCGTGGGCGGCGCAGTCTATGACGGCCTAGTCGCGGCATGCGCCCTCAAGGCAGGCGCGGACCATCTCTACACTTGGAATGTGCGCCACTTCGATCAACTGGGCGCGGAGGTAAAAAAGCTGGTAAAGATGCCGCCGGAGGTTTAGGTTTAGCGTCGAAGCTGGTGCGGCTGAACGGTCCAAAGCCAAACATACCCACTAGCTACTTTGGTAGACTTGACGTGATGACCGCTTTGGCCGACACTCTAGGTTTCACTAAAGCTCTTTGACACCCCGACCTACCCCCCTAACCCCTTACGGCTCAAGATTTTGCCCGCAAGTTGTTGAGCCCCATAGACTAAATGCGATTTTCCCCCTAAGTCGATGATTCCAATATACCGAGGGGGAGGGGGGTGACCCCATAGTTACAACTTGATTAACAGCCCCTTCCCAAAACGGGAAAAGAAAATCGCGGGCACGCCAAACCGGAGAGTAAGAACGACGACCCGAAATTAAAAGCGAAAGCTCTAAGCTAAGAGCTAAGAGCTGAGAGCTGAGAGTGAAGAACTGAGAACCGAGAACCGAGAACTAGCTTCCCGGATGAGCCAGAGCCTTCACGGCAAGATCAGATCGAACGCGTAGTTTGTGCACCGTTTCATGAATCGCGACGGCCGATGCATTGCTATCCGCACTCTTGGCGACCGCGATACCGTCTTCTGTCGTCGTGCTGGCGATTTCGAGCAGGACCACGAGTGCGTCCGCGTGCAACTTCCACAACGACGACATGCTCTGGCTGCGTTTGAGTTCTTCCAGTTCGGTGTTGACGCGAGCCACGCACGAAACCAGGCGGATGAGCGTGCGCGCAACATCGGCGCGAAGGCTTTTCTCCTCAAGGAAGCTTGCATTGTAGGCTTCGGCTTCGGCCGTAGTCAGCGTCAGATTGAAGAATCGCATCGGGACAATCTGGCGATATTTAGGATCGGCGACGCGCACAAAAACTCGAATCGATTCTTCGACGCGGCGCAGTTTGCCTTCTTCAGCGGAGATTTGCTGGGACGTGATTGCCGGCGCCTGAAAGGATTGCGGCGGAAGAGGCTCTTTAGCGGCGGCGATTCGCGCCGCTTTGGCAGCGGCAGCCGCGCCCGAAGATTTTGTTGTGCTTCCGCCCGCGGGCGCAAGCAACGACTTGCGAATCGGTGGACGCCGATCGAGTTCTTTTTTCAAACGCGAAACTCGGCGAAATTTTTCCAGAGCGCTGCCGTAGTCGGCCTGCAGCATTTCTTTCTGTTCGATCGCGGCCACATGGTCGACTGTGACTTCTACGCCGTCGACGGTGCTGAGAATGCTGCCTCCCATCTCATCTAGCGCCTGGGCGAATTGTTTGATTTCTCCCAGAGCCTTGGCGAAGAGTTGGTCAAAGCGCGCGCCGAACGCGGCATTGTGAGCGGCGACCGTTGCCAGCACGCCGGGATGATAAAAAGAAGCGTCCAGCCAGCGCTTCAACTCGCGCACCCGCGAAACAATGCCGGAATCGATAAGCGAATTGAAATCGCGGTAACGGGCAATCTCTTCGCGCAACGGATCGAAGTTGCGCAACAGTTGCACGTGTTCTTCCGGCAGCGAAGGCACGTCAGTGTCGGCAAGAATTTCAATCAGGGCAATTTCAAATGGAGAAAGCGGCAAAGATCCGTCGAGTCCGTAACCGTGCTGCTGCCATTGTCCATGGACGCGGGGATGACGATAAAGGAAAGTGGAAATCAAATCGGTTTTGTCGCGATTGACCTCGCTGGGTTCGCGGCGCCGCACGAAGTAGCGAAGCAGGGCTTCGGCGACTTCGGAATCCGTGTCTGGGGTGAGCGCCCGGCGCAGCATCGCGGGCGTGATGGCCATGTCGAGCAGGTGCAGCCAGCGATACATCCGCGAAAGAGTTTCGGGAAGGTCCGCTTCCGAGTGGCGGAGAGAAACCTCGTCGAGCCCGCTCGGAATGGGCACATCGCCCCCGAGCGAATCTCGCATTAGCTTCTGGTAAAAACCTTGGACGGTCGCCAGGATTGCCAGCTCAAATTTAAGATCCTCGGCCAAGAAACGCTCCCGCGAGCGGGAATTCCCCCCTCGGTTAAAGGATTCTTTACTGCTGTTTAAGTAAAGAGGAAAGTCACCGAGGCTGCAAGTTACTAGCGGAGCGAGAGTCTTAAGTCCGCTTCCGTTTTCTGGAAGTGCATGGCCTTTTGGGCACTGAGGTGAGATCAGAAAACCACCGTCTTGTTGCCATAGAGGAGGACGCGGTTTTCGATGTGCCAGCGAACTGCGCGTGACAGTACGATTTTTTCGAGATCGCGCCCTTTGCGGATTAGATCTTCGACCGTATCGCGGTGAGAGACTCGGACGACGTCTTGTTCGATGATGGGACCGTCGTCGAGGACTTCGGTGACGTAGTGGCTGGTTGCGCCAATCAGCTTTACTCCGCGCTCAAAGGCTTGATGGTATGGGCGCGCGCCGACGAAGGCGGGAAGAAACGAGTGATGAATGTTGATGATGCGCTGCGGATAGCGATTGACGAAGTCGTTGGAGAGAATTTGCATGTAACGGGCGAGAACCAGGAAGTCGGCTTTGTTGTCTTCAATGAGTGAATGGATTTGTGTTTCGGCTTGTTGCTTATTGTCTTTGGTGATTGAGATGACCGCGTAAGGAACTTTGTAAAAATCTGCGATGGGTTGGTTGTCAGGATGGTTCGAGATGATAAGCGGGATTTCGCATGCTAGTTCGCCGCTCTGGTGACGATAGAGAAGATCGACGAGGCAATGGTCGTACTTGGAAACCAGGATGATCATGCGCGGGCGACGCGAGGATTGCGCCAGACGCCATTTCATCTGAAACTTTTCGGCGATAGGAGAAAAATGTTTGGCGAAGTCGGCGAGGTTTTTATCGGTGAGATCTTTCTGAGTCAGATCAATGTCGAAATCTTTGGGATCGAACTCGACGCGCATTAAGAAGAGGCCGGATTCTTCGTCGGCGTGTTCGTCGGCGTGGAGGATGTTGCCGCCATGGCGGTAAACGAAGTCGGCGATGGTGGCGACCTCGCCTTTCGCGTCAGGGCAGGAGATTAGGAGGATGGCGGAGTTTTTCATCGTCGGATGCACACCCATCAGCGGTTTTTTTTTCGTTTATTCTCCGCGACTCGTGACTTCAATAATTTCTTAA
>JBEKJF010000475.1:0-3430 GCA_050011375.1 Candidatus Sulfotelmatobacter sp. | reverse complement strand
CAGCACGGCATCGAAAAGATAGTTCTCGTCGGCTTTATCGCCAACTCCTGCGTAGAGGCGACGGCGCGCTTCGGCATGGAACTAGGCTTCCATGTGACCCTGATCAAAGATGCGACGGCGGCCTTCAACCCAGAGGGCATGACAGCTGCGCGAGTGAACGCGAAGCTCTTCGCTCACGCGGAATTGAATACGGACGAGCTGCTATCCGCCCTGTCTGAGTCGAAGCGAGTTCCAGCTGAAGAGCAGACCGACGGCTCACTCGTATCTGCTCACTGAAGCAAGAACAGAGGCCCAATCACTTATGTCCACATTATTGAAGATTGACGTCAGCTCACGGGGGCTCTCTTTGCGGCAGACGCCGCCATTGAGATCCCCTACTTGGTTGAAGTAGGCCTTCCAGCGAGATTCACGGGTCACGAGGAGATTTTGATGTTCCTCCGAAAGATCAACGGGCTTTTCCCAGATGTGGCCTTCATGAATCTGAAGGTTTTTGTGGATTCGCCGGCACAAATAGTGAGCGAATACGAAGTTCACTGCTCGGCCCCATCGACGAAAAGGCACTATAACCAATTGTTTTTCGGAAGGCTTGTGGCGGAGGGTGTGCGTGCGTTCTGATCCCACGGGGCCGTTCGTTTTAGTCGACGACTCGGTGCCAGTCATTCGACCCCTAACAGTTCGCAAGGTCGCCGAGGCGCTAGGCATAAACACGAAGCCAGCGAAAAAAGATTATGACGCGGTTGTGGTCGGAGGTGGTCCAGCAGGTCTTGCGGCTGCAGATTATGCGCAGCTTTGGAGGAGAGCTTTCGTACGAGCCGAGGTCGGAAGGTTGCTGCTTCGCTGTGGTCCTGCCCTTGGACGTTGCGAAAAAGGAGGTGGTGAATGCCTGAAACTGCGGCGAATAAGTCCATCTCTTATTGGTAGATGATCACACGTTATTTCGAGAGAGTGCAAGCCGACTGCTCGCGGCGGAGTCGGGATTTGAGGTGATTGCTCACTGCGGGACAATTGGAGAGGCTCTGCAAATTCTGCGGCGCAAAGCGATTGACGTTGTGCTCCTTGATTTTGATCTCGGAGAGGGCGATGGCCGGAAGGTTCTGAGGTTGGCAAAGGATCAGGGATTTCAGGGAAAAGTTCTCGTTGTCACGGCAGGTGTGGATGCGGGCGTAGCTGCGGAGTTGATTCGGTCTGGGATTTCTGGGGTGTTTCTAAAACACGACTCTGCCGCATTGCTGGCAGAAGCAATTCGTGACGTGTTCGCTGGCAAGGTGTGGTTGAACCAGGAGCAACTTCAGTTCGCCCTCAGAACTGAGGTCGGCTCCTCACAGGACAATCGAACGCGGCCATTCACAGAACGGGAACAGCAGGTACTTTCCTGTGTGTTCGAGGGGCTTGCCAACAAAGAAATTGCGGCACGAATCGGAGTGTCGGAGAGCTCGGTCAAAGCTACACTTCAGCAACTTTTCTCCAAAACGGGTGTACGTACGCGGAGTCAATTGGTACGTATCGTTTTAGAGCAGCATCGAGATCAGCTCTAGCGCGGCAAGACGCGAGAGGGTCGGCCATGGCACACATGCAACCGCGACGACGCATCTTACCACTGGTCCTGTTCGCAACCGTTATCCTCGCGGCGACGACATATGGACTTGGTTCACCACCTTCGCCCAGTTCGTCAGATGAAGGTCAGCAGACCGGAAAGATCCTCACTGTACGAAAAGTTTTGGAAAATCGTTATTTTGCCAGCCGTTATCCCCAAATCCACTATTACCTGCTTTATATTGCAGTGCGCACTTCCGACCAGACATATTGCGTTGAGTATGAAACTCCTGTCCTTGACGAGATCGATGATCTGTTTTCTGCGAAGGACAAAGAAGTCGAGTTTGTACTCAACGCCAAGAATCTCACGCTCAGAACCCCACGCAGCCGCAAAATCAAGGCGCACTTAGTGAAACCAGATCAGTGCTAACACAAAAGGGTGTGTTCTTGCATCGCTGGGCAGTTCTGCGCGGAAAGTCTAGCGGTCACACGCCACGAGAGTGGTACTGCGAAGTCGGCTTTGTTCCGGTCAACTTCCGGTTAGCCCGTCACTCCGGACACAATCCCCAAGGCTGCCTCTGTTCCTCCCGTCCTTGCTTGTCTGTGTTAACTATGATTAACTACATAGAATAATCACTGGTTAATATATTAAGCAGAAGACATTGCCGGTCTTGGACAAATGAGTGGGGGCATTCATGGCGCGGGCGTTTCACGTTCCTCTTTTCGTCTTGACCGTAGTCTGCCTTCTCCCAGCGAAAGCACTGGCGCAAGGCGAAACCACCAGCGCCATCATTGGCGAAGTTAGCGACGTATCTAGCGCGGTCGTCGCGGGTGCTACCGTGACGATCACAAATCACGAGACAGGTCTGAAGCGTAGCGCCAAGACTGATGACGCAGGCCGGTTCAACTTTCCGCAGTTAAAGCCGGGGACCTACTCTGTCACAGTGGAAGCGCGAGGCTTCGATCGGGGGCGAAATGACAACGTCGTCTCAGGCCTGGGCCAAAAGCAAACCGTGGATTTTACGCTCAAGGTGGCCCGATCCAATGAAGCGGTTGAGGTCAGCAGCGAGGCTCCACTCATCAACCTGGAAAACGCAAACACGTCCACAACCCTGAGTGCGCCGGCGCTGGAGAACCTGCCGAATCCGGGAGGCGACCTAACCTACCCTCTGCAGTTTGCGCCTGGAGCCCTGATCAATACGGCAGGCAGCAGTAACGATTTTGTCGGCGGCAGCAACGGATATGGCAACGTGGAATTCAACGGACTCCCCGCCCTCTCCAATGGCTACATTGTGGACGGGTTGGAAACGAACGACCCGCTCACCAATCTCAATAGCGGTCTCTCAACCAACCTCGTACTGGGATTGAATTCGATTTCGGAAGTGACCGTCAACACACTGTCCTATTCCGTGGATCAAGGACGGTATGGAGCGTCTCAAGTCGACTACGTCACCAAGTCTGGCACGAACCAGTTTCACGGGAATCTCTATGAACTGTGGAACGGGGCGCTGCTGAATGCGGCGGACTACTTCACCAATGCGACGCCAGGCAACCACAAGCCGGGGGCGACGGTGAATCACTTTGGGGGCAGCGTGGGTGGGCCGATTGCGAGCGATAAGCTGTTTTTCTTTTTCGATAGCGAATGGGTGCGGATCGCGCTGCCCATCGTCACGCCTACCATCGTTCCCAGTGCGGCATTCCAACAATATGTCTTGAACCAGCGTTCCATGGGACAACCAACCGGCTGTGGGCCCAGCGGGGCGAATGAGAATTGTTTGTTCTATCAACAAATGTTCAAGCTCTATGGAAATACCAGCGGCACAGCCACCCAGGTGCTCTGGTGTCCTTTCAACGCGGACGGCACTGCGGCACCGGGCAATCCACCGAATGGAAACGG
>JBEKJF010000474.1:0-3445 GCA_050011375.1 Candidatus Sulfotelmatobacter sp. | reverse complement strand
CGCCACGTCGACGAGACGCCGCGTGAGGTACCCGGAATCGGCCGTCTTGAGCGCCGTATCGGCCAATCCCTTGCGGGCGCCGTGCGTCGAGACGAAGTATTCCAGCACCGTGAGCCCTTCGCGGAAGTTCGCCGTGATGGGAGACTCGATAATTTCGCCGGAAGGCTTGGCCATCAGTCCGCGCATGCCGGAGAGCTGGCGGATTTGCTGTTTCGATCCACGAGCGCCAGAATCGGCCATGACGTAAATCGGATTGATGAAGCCTTCTTTATCGGCGCGCTGCATCTGCCCGAACATCTCATCGGCAACTTTTTCCGTGATGCCGGACCAGATTTCGATGACCTTGTTGTAGCGTTCGCCGTTGGTGATTGCGCCGTCGAGGTATTGCTGCTGCACAGCGACGACCTGCCGCTCGGCATCCTTGACCAGAGTCTTCTTGCTGTCAGGGATGACCATGTCGTCGATGCCGATGGAAAGGCCGGCTTTAGTTGCGTACTTGAAGCCGAAGTCCTTCACTTCGTCGAGCATCTTGACCGTGGTCTCAAGTCCGAAACGCAGGTAGCCATAATTCACCAGAGCGCCAATACCCTTTTTCTTGAGCAAGCCATTGATGAAGGGCATGCCTTCGGGCAAGTGGTCGTTCAGGATGGCGCGGCCCACCGTCGTGTTGACGAAGGTTCGCTCCACGTGAATCGGCTCGGTGTGAATGATGTCCTGATCGTCGTAAGCCGTGGTCAGGTCGATCAGTTCGCCCGTGTAGCGCAGGCGGATGGGCGTGAGCGTTTCCACTTCGCCCGCTTCCAGCGCCATCAAAACTTCTTCGATGTTGGCGAACACGCGGCCTTCACCCTTCGCTCCGGGCTTGCCTTTGGTCAGGTAATAGAGACCGAGAACCATGTCCTGCGTAGGAACGGTAATCGGCTGTCCTGACGCGGGCGAAAGAATGTTGTGCGAGGCCAGCATCAGCACGCTCGCTTCCACCTGCGCTTCCGGAGACAGCGGAATGTGCACGGCCATCTGATCGCCGTCGAAATCGGCGTTG
The DNA here is from genome assembly GCA_050011375.1 of Candidatus Sulfotelmatobacter sp. Taxonomy (GTDB): domain Bacteria; phylum Acidobacteriota; class Terriglobia; order Terriglobales; family Acidobacteriaceae; genus Sulfotelmatobacter. Next base: position 2,403 of record JBEKJF010000474.1, on the reverse strand, counting down.
AACGCCGTGCAGACCAGCGGATGAATCCGGATGGCCTTGCCTTCGACCAGCACTGGCTCGAACGCCTGAATGCCCAGACGGTGCAGCGTGGGAGCGCGGTTCAGCAGCACAGGATGATCCTTGATGACTTCTTCAAGGATGTCCCACACGATGGGCTCTTGCTGCTCAACCATTTCTTTCGCTTGCTTAATGGTGGTGACGTTGCCGGTCTGTTCGAGCCGGTGATAGATGAACGGCTTGAAAAGTTCGAGTGCCATTTTCTTGGGCAGCCCGCACTGGTGCAACTTGAGTTCGGGGCCGACCACGATGACGGAGCGTCCGGAGTAGTCGACGCGCTTGCCGAGCAGATTCTGGCGGAAGCGGCCTTGCTTGCCCTTGAGCGTGTCGGAGAGCGACTTCAGCGGACGGTTGTTTGCGCCGCGCAGCACGCGGCCACGGCGTCCGTTGTCGAACAATGCGTCGACAGCTTCCTGCAGCATGCGCTTTTCGTTTCTCACGATGACTTCAGGCGCGTGCAGGTCCATCAGCTTCTTCAACCGGTTGTTGCGGTTGATGACGCGGCGGTAAAGATCGTTCAGATCGGACGTGGCGAAGCGTCCGCCATCGAGTGGAACCAGCGGGCGAAGCTCCGGCGGAATAACCGGGATGACATCGAGAATCATCCAGTGCGGCTTGTTGCCGCTGCGGCGGAAGGCCTCGACCACTTTCAGGCGCTTCGTATATTTGAGCCGCTTCTGCAGCGAGCTCTCGTTCTTCATTTTCTCGCGAAGCTCAATCGACAAGCCATCGGTATCGATGCGCTTCAGCAGTTCCTTGATCGCCTCTGCGCCCATCATGGCCTTGAAGCCCGCGGGACGGTATTGCTGATCGAGTTCGCGGAACTTCGCTTCGTCCTTGATAACTTCGCGCTCTTTCACCGGAGCGTCGCCGGGCTCGACCACCACGTAAGCCTCGAAGTACAGAACGGACTCGAGATCACGCAGGGAAATATCGAGCAGGTGTCCGATGCGGCTGGGCAGGCCTTTGAAGAACCACACATGCGAGCAGGGCGAAGCCAGCTCGATGTGGCCGAGGCGTTCGCGGCGAACTTTCGACAGCGTAACTTCCACGCCGCATTTGTCGCAGATCACGCCGCGGTGCTTCATGCGCTTGTACTTGCCGCAGAGGCATTCCCAGTCGGTTACAGGGCCGAAGATGCGGGCGCAAAACAGGCCGTCCCGCTCCGGCTTGAAGGTGCGGTAGTTGATGGTCTCAGGCTTGGTGACTTCGCCATGGGACCAGCTCCGGATTTTTTCCGGAGACGCCAGACTGATGCGGATGGCATCGAAATCCGCAATGGTGTTTTGCATTTCGAACGGGCTCGAACGAAACAAGGTGTTCCTCCGCTTTCCTCGGCAGTGTCGTTGCCGCTTACGGCCCTCGCTACTAGTTCTCAGTTCCCAGTTGTCAGCAAAACCGGGATCGAACCTTGCCGGTCATGCGGCATTGAGGGCGAATGCCGCAGTGGCAGTAATTCAAAAAAACTCTTCATTCATTCCCGGCTCCCGATCCCATTCTCAGCCGCAACTGAGAACTGAGAACCGGGAACCGGGAACTGTTTTCATCAGTCCGCCGCCGCGCTGGCCGTGGGTTTCTTCTCCCCGGCCTTGATCAGCTCTACATCCAAGCAGAGCGATTGCAATTCGCGGATCAACACGTTGAACGATTCCGGCACGCCCGGCTCCATGGCAGCTTCGCCCTTGACGATGGCCTCGTAAATCTTGGTGCGGCCGTATACGTCGTCGGACTTCGCCGTCAGCAACTCCTGGAGAATGAATGCCGCGCCGTAAGCTTCGAGCGCCCACACTTCCATTTCTCCGAAGCGCTGTCCGCCGAACTGCGCCTTGCCACCCAGCGGTTGCTGCGTGATCAGCGAGTATGGCCCGATCGAGCGCGCGTGAATCTTGTCGTCGACCAAGTGCGAGAGCTTCAGCATGTAGATGTAGCCCACGCAAACCGGCTGCTCGAACTGATCTCCGGTCATGCCGTCGTGCAAAGTGGTCTTGCCTGAAGTAGGCAGGCCAGCATGCTCGAGCAGAGCCTTGATCTCGCCTTCTTTCGCGCCGTCAAACACGGGCGAACCCATGTAGACGCCGCGCGCCAGCGTAGGAGCCAGAGCTTCGAGTTCTTCGTCGCCCATTTCGCCGATGGTGTCGGCAAGCTTCGAGTCCTTGAAGAGCGCCTTCAACTCGCGGCGGATGGCCTCCGTGCGCGTGTTTTCTTTGAGCAACTTGCCGATCTTTTCGCCCAAGGTATAGCCCGCCCATCCCAGGTGGGTTTCGAGAATCTGGCCCACGTTCATACGGCTGGGTACGCCGAGGGGATTCAGCACGATCTCAACCGGCGTTCCATCTTCGAGGTACG
>JBEKJF010000473.1:0-5639 GCA_050011375.1 Candidatus Sulfotelmatobacter sp. | reverse complement strand
AGCGGCCGTGGCGTAGGTGGCGAACAGCAGCGTTCGCGGATCGTGCCGCGGCGGGTGCTTGCCAAGCTTCAGCTTAAGAGGATCGATGCGGGTGGGGTCAGACTTTACGGCGATGCTACTTCTGGAGTCGGCGGGCGGAGTGGCGAGCATCTTTACGGACATGGCTGCGTTTCCTTTCTGGTTAGGACTAGGATCTGAGGCCTTGAGACCTGTGAGGACCCTGGCTCAGGATGAAATCCGGTCAAACGTATAGTGAGGGAAAGACGCGGGGCGAATCATAAAATGTTGGAGGGGTGCGTGCAACGAACGATTTGACCTTGTTACGAAAAACGAACAAAGGCTATGGCGGAGGAATTTGGACGACGGTCAAGAGCGTAGCTCCGGTTGCAAGAAAAGGCGAACCGGAGACCGAGGTCAGCGCGCCGCTACTGGAATCGATATCGAATGCCTGGATGCCCGTCGACCCGGCGACATAGAGATACTCGCCGAAATAATCCGTAGCCAGGGAGGCACCAGCGATCGCGAAAGCAGAGCCCGAAAGCGTCGTCAGCACTCCGTTGGCGGGATTGATGCTGTAGCCAGAGAGGGTTCCGTCGGAAGAGTTGATCGCGTAGAGGAAGTTCCCGGCAAAAATGACCGCTGTCGGAGCTGTTCCCGCTGAGAAAGGTGAACCGGGTACGGGCGTGAGTGCGCCAGTGAATGCGCCGCCAACGCTCACCAGAGAGAACGCAGCGATCTGGTTGGTTTGCGAGAGAGCCGCGTACACGTAGGAGCCGTTGTCGACGATGCCTGCGGGCAGGCTGTTGGCAACAGTTTGCCCCGGAATGGTAAATGGCGAATTGGGCACTACGGTTAGCGCTCCGGTGGAACCCGTGGTGAAGGCGAAGATGCCGCCCGGTGGATCGTCGTCTGAAGCGTAAAGGAATTGGCCGGAGGGATCGACCACGATAGAGAAACCGGCTTCAGGAACGTTGGGAGATCCTGAAAGCGCCGTAGGAACTCCGGCTGAGCTAACGGTGAACATGTCGATCGTGCCGGAGTCAGCGGCATACAGAAGACTACTTCCCGGAGACGAGCCCAAGTCTCCCGGGGGTGCAGCCAGAAATCCCGGAGAACTGAGAGTTCCCGTGGAGAACGGAGACGCCGCCAGGGCGGTAAGCGCACCCGTTGTCTGGTTGATAGAGTAGCCATCGATTTCAGAGTTGTGGGGGTCGGAGGCGTAAAGGAACTGGTTGCTTACGGAAGTGAGGCCGAGACTTACGGAGGGACCCGAAACGGAGCCAATCGAGGTCAGGGTTCCGCTGTTGTTCCGATCAATGCTGAAGGCCAGAATCTGGCCGGCGCTCGTGGTGGCGTAGAGAAATTCAGGGCCGGGTTGAATCGGGCAGGCAGCCACTCCTGATCCGCAGGTGCAGGTGGCGCTGCTGCTGGAACTGAGGGGGGCGTCGCAGACGACCGTCCGGTTTGTGCCGCATGCGGTTAGGGCCAGGAACATTGCGGAGACGATAGAGAGTTTCGCGGGAGTGCGGAGCAATTTGGACGGCATAAGCCTCCATAAAGTGCACGTTACTCGCAGAGGGATGCATGAAACTGCCCTGGGGGATACTTTCTAGAGTGTCACAACCCCGGGTATCCCGGAAAGTTTCGCTCGGGAACGTGGCGAGCTCGGGCCATCAGATATAGTTAGCCACATGAAATGAGTCCGCTCCGGAGGTCGAAGCCATGAGCGCCGGTGCAACAGGAGTTGGGATCACTCGGCTGGGACAGGTGGGCATCAACGCCAAAGATGTAGACCGCGCCGCGGCTTTCTATCAGGAAAAGCTGGGGCTGAAGTTGCTTTTCAGGGCGCCGCCAGGGCTCGCGTTTTTCGATTGCGGCGGAGTACGGTTGATGCTGAGTAAAGCGGAGAAGCCGGAGTTCGACCATCCCAGCTCGGTTTTATATTTTGCCGTACCCGACATTCGTGCGGCATTCGGAAAACTCAAAGAAGGCGGAGTGCATTTCGAGGATGAGCCTCACATAATCGCGAAAATGCCGGCGCACGATCTGTGGCTTACGTCCTTTCGCGACACCGAAGGGAACCTAATGGCGCTGATGAGTGAAGTAGCGCGTTAGCCGGGCCCAGTGGCTACGCCAGACCATAGCTATAGTCATTCGTGCGCTTTCCATGAGGGAAGCGCCGGCACTATCAGCGTCAGGTTTTGGCAGCGCGTGGCTGGCGCTGTGCGTGGCATTCGCGCTGCATATTCTGGATGAAGCCACCACCGGCTTTCTCGCCGTGTACAACCCGACGGTGACTATTTTGCGCTCGCGCTGGAGCTGGTTTCCCATGCCCACATTTGAGTTTCGAGAGTGGCTGCTCGTCCTGATCCTGGCGTGCGGACTATTATTTTGCCTGACCCCGGTGGCGGCGCGTGGGATGCCCGGCTTGCGGCCGATGGCGTGGTTTTTTGCCGTCGTGATGTTTCTTAATGGGCTGGGACACACGCTGTTCACAATTCTGGGACACACGGTGGTTTCAGTGACATTTTCGAGGCCGGCGCCGGGGTTTTATTCTTCTCCATTGCTCCTCGTAACTTCGTTGTGGCTGATGTTTCGGCTGCGGCGCACCGCGCGAATCGATTTTCAATTGCCAACCGGCTATTGAGCGTGGAGAATCATCCGCATGATGGAGAGCACAAATGCTGCAGCATCCGCTGCTGATTCTTCCGCGGAGATAGCGCCGCCGACAACACCGCCTGGTGAAGCTGGTGCTCACCGGTCGAGGATCGCTCCGGAAAAGTATTTCCGCTGGCGCGCCGGCGAGATCTCGCGCCTCGAAGCCTTTTGCGACGTAGTCTTCGGTTTCGCCATCACGCTGCTGGTGGTGTCGCTCGAAGTGCCGCACACCTATGCGGATCTAATGGCTGATATGCGCGGCTTTCTGCCGTTCGCGGTGTGCTTCGCGCAGTTGGCAATGATCTGGAGGACACATTACCGATTCTCCCGCCGCTACGGGCTGGAAGATCCCTACACTGTTTTCCTCAACGTAGTTTTGCTCTTCCTGGTTCTGTTCTATGTGTATCCCTTGAAATTTGTTTTCACGCTTCTGTTTTCTGAGATCACAGGGGGCGATGCGCCCGCGAATATGGGATGGTATGAAGCATCGATGCTGATGCGAATCTACGCCGCCGGATTCGCTGCCGTCTTCCTGCTTTTCGTCCTGATGTACGCGCACGCCTATAGACTGCGCCGGGAGTTGGGTTTGAATGCGGTCGAAGAGTTGGAAACGCGCTTTTCGATGCAGGAGAATGGCATCCTAGCGATGGTCGGCGTCGCGTCGTTTCTGGTGGCACTAAAGAGTCCGGGCTGGGCGGGGTGGACGTACCTCGTCATCGGGCCGCTGCTGGCCATCCACGGATCATTCTTCGGCAAGCGCGTGCGGCGGCTGGCCGAGAAGTCAGTTGCCGCTCCCTAGCTGAGTGAGTGTGTGCCGCAGCGTGGCGTTGATCCTGCTATCATCGTTGGCGCAGCGCGGTGAACACCGCGTTCGGTAAATACCATGGAAGACATGCTTGACGAAATGCTCGACGACATGGAAGACGACGAGCCAATTCCTTATATTTCCGGTTCAGGAGAAGGACTCATGGATGAAGGCCCAGGTTCACATGCAAGTGCGCGGCGCAATGAAGACATCGCGCTCGATCTGATGAAATTCATTGCGATGACAACGGGATACGGCCGAACGGCTTCGACGGGCGTAGGTTTTCAGGGCACAGGTTCGGCTGCGAAGCCTGAGGAGTACGCTACGCATTTGCTGGAGTTGTACGCTAAGTGCAGGGCAGCGGTGGAGGGCAAGAAGTAGAGAGTACCGAGTTTGCGCAGGCGGCATCCAGCGTCCAGTCGATCTCGGAAAATGAGAACGCCTCCAACAAAGGAAACCGCGGCCCGTGAGCCGCGGTTCTTGAGTCAGAGCGTTCGCCTTAGCGGCGGCCTTTCTTAGCTTTCTTCTTGGCTGCTTTCTTAGGCGCTTTTTTCGCCGGCTTCTTTGCGGCTTTCTTCTTTGCCGGTGCTTTTGCCGCTTTTTTCTTGGCGGGTTTGGGCGCAGGTTTTTTTGCCGCCGGCTTCTTTGCTGGTGGTTTGGCGGGCGCTTTTGCCGGCGCTTTCTTTGCCGCGGGTGCCTTCTTGCCGCCACCGCCACCGCCTCCGGCGGGAGCAGCGGGTTTGGGTGCTGGAGGTGGTGGAGCGGGCGCGGCTGGTTCGCCCAGAGCCGGTTCCGCTACGCCAGCTTCTTCTTCCTCCTCTTCTTCCTCTTCGAAATCCTCTTCGAGCGACTCGCTATAAGCGCCGCTGTCGCCGAATTCTTCTTCGTCATCACGTCCGTAAAGTGTGGGATCGTAGAACGTCATTGCTCCTCCTGATCTTGTTTTAGCCTCCTGGCGCAACAACCGCTGCGCCAGGGTGCCGGGCACGAGAAATTAAAAGACCACCAGAAACTTAAGCTGGAACGGCGGGCGATTATAGCACGACGTTTGGTGCACGCTGCAAGAGCCGGAATCACATTCGGCCCGCTTATCCTGTTATCACACGAAGCGTCGGAATGGAAGAAGATTCTGTGCGTGCGCGCGAAAATTCTTCGTGAAGACGACAGCTTGCGGGAAAGTGTCGAAGGATGTTACCGGCTAGGCTGCACGATCAGTACCATCCCGGGCCGCAGAACGGCAATGTCGCCGTTGTAACGTTTGAGAGCGGCCACCGTGGTGTTGTAGCTGGTGGCGATGGAATAAAGCGTTTCGCCCGACTTCACTTTATGCCGAAGCACGCTGGCTTGCTCGGAGGACCGTTCCTCTTCAGCTCGCGCTCTCGGGGACTTGGCAGCCGCGGCTTGCACGGGCTTGGCTTTGCCTTTCGCACCGGCAGTCGTGCGTCCAGCCGACTTGGAAACAGTTGAAGCTCCTTCGCTCCCAGGCGTAACCGGCAAGTGCACTGCCAACACTTTCCTGCCGCGCAGGCTGTCGCCATTGCGCAGGCCATTCCAGCGGCGAACCATCTGCGCGGGCACGCCCAGGTTCTCGGCTACGGTTTCAACCGTATCTCCCACGTTGACTTTGTAGCGCGTGATCCGGCGGGAGTAAGTCAGGGTATCGCTAACGGCATATTTGCTGGGCGAAACCGGAATAATCAGCCGGGCATCGGACTCGAGGTCAGTATCTTCGAGTTGATTTTCTCCGGCGATCGAATTCGCCGTGACGCGATAGGAGCGTGCAATGGAAGCCAGCGTTTCTCCCGGCTGAACTTTGTGGTAACGCCACCAGAGCCGCATGTCCTTCGGAATCGCGGAGATTGCGGTCTGATAATCATCTCTGGTCCCGACCGGAAGATGGAGTTCGAATGTACCTTCTTTCGGCGTGGTCAGCCGCAGCAGGCTGGGATTCAGTTCCTGCAGTTGCGCGGGAGTCGAGTTCACGCAGTCGGCCACCAGGCGCAGATCCACAGGATAGTTGATGACCACCGAGTCAAATGGGACCGGCGAATCCATGCTGACATCTTCAAAACCGTACTGCGACAGGTTCTTGGCCATGATGGTCACGGCCAGGATGATGGGAACGTAGTTTCGCGTCTCCTTGGGAAGAACGTTACGGCGGTAGAGTTCCCAGAAG
>JBEKJF010000472.1:0-3478 GCA_050011375.1 Candidatus Sulfotelmatobacter sp. | reverse complement strand
CGTGCTGCCCAGCCCCAGTTTCTGCAATCACGCGCCGCTTGCCCATGCGCTCCACCAGCAGCGCCTGGCCCAGGCAGTTGTTGATTTTGTGCGCTCCGGTGTGCAGCAAGTCTTCGCGCTTTAAATAAATCTTCGCCCCGCCTAATTTTTCAGTGAGACGTCGCGCGAAAGTCAGCGCGGTAGGGCGCCCGGCATAATTCCGCAACAGGTCATCGAGTCTCTTCTGAAACTTCGGATCACGCTTCGCCTTTTCGTACTCGCGCTCAAGTTCTTCCAGCGCAGCCACCAAAGTTTCGGGCACATATCGCCCACCGTAAGCCCCAAACCGCCCGGGAACGTTAGCAGCGGCAGAAGCCCGAGGGTGCCCCATCCTAGCCGCGTTTTTTGCGGCTAGGGTGGGGTTTTTGACTTCGATTGGTCGAGCAATTGTAGCCATCGTTAACTCGTCTTCCGATCCACGTCGCGCACCGCCTTCACGAACGCCCGCACCTTCTCCGGATCTTTCCTCCCCGGGTTCGCTTCCACGCCTGAAGCCACATCCACTCCCCAAGGCTTAAGAAAACCAACAGCCCATCCAACGTTTGTTGGTGTCAGTCCTCCGGCGATTATGACGGGATACAGCGCGTTGGTCGTCCTAACAAATCCATAAGCCTCTCCCCAGGCAAAGGTCTTGCCGGTCCCACCGCGCTGCTCCCGCGTACCGGAATCCAGCAAAATTCCCGCCAGGTTCGGGAGGCCACTAAAGGAGACAAACACGTTGCCTTGCTTCCATCTCTGCACGAGGTCCATTGCCGGCAGGCAAAAGAAGGCTTCTCGATTGACTGAGTATCTCTCTGGATTCCGATGCTCATCCCCATGAAACTGAACTGCTGTCAAGCCCGCCTCGTCAGCGATTGCCGATACCCTTTCGGGCAGTTCGTTCACAAAGACTCCAATCTTATCCACCCGTTCAGGCAACTTCTGCACAATCGTTCGCGCTGCCTCAACGCTAATGTTCCGCGGACTCTTCTCATAAAACACAAACCCTACCGCATCCGCCCCGGCGTCAACCGCGGTCAGTGCATCTTCCAAATTCGTCATGCCACAAATTTTCACCCAAGTCATAAACAAAGTTGTCCGCTGCAAGTAAAAGAATTCACGCACACTCTCATTGCCGAGTCGGTACTCGCAACTCGGTACTTGCAACTAACTCGCGTAGCGCCTCACCTGGACGCTCCGCCCGCATCAGCGACTCACCAATCAAGAACGCCTGATACCCCGCCGCCCGCAGCCGCGTTACGTCTTCTCCGGACCGGATTCCACTCTCCGCCACCTTCATAACATTCTTAGGAAGCCGCTCCGCCAGCCGGAACGCGGTTTCCGCATCGACTTTGAATGTGCGCAGATCGCGCGTGTTCACTCCAATCAAATCGCAACCTGCATTTAAGGCCCGCTGCAGTTCCTGTTCATCATGCACTTCGCAAAGAACATCGAGCCCGCGAGAGCGTACTTTCATCGCCAACGCCGTCAACTCCGTCTGCGATAGAGCCGCCACAATCAGCAGTACCGCATCGGCTGAATTCGCCCGAGCCTCCAGCAACTGAAATTCATCCACAATAAAATCCTTGCGCAGACATGGGATCTTCACCGCCGCCGAAGCCAAACGCAAATTCTCCAGAGATCCCTGAAAGAATTCCTCATCGGTTAGAACCGAAAGCGCGGCCGCTCCCGCGGCTTCCAACTCCCGCGCCAACTCTTCGACGCAAAACTCTGCCCGGATCAATCCCTTCGAGGGCGACGCCTTTTTCAACTCCGCAATCACGGCCACGCCTGACCTGCTCTTTTCCTCCAGAGAATGCCGAAAGCCGCGTGGAACATGCCTTTCCGCTTGACGCTCCAACTCCCGCAAATCGGCCGTGCGCTTGGCCTCAGCGACTTTCTTTCGCGTCGAGCCGATAATTTGGTCAAGGGAAACAGGCATAACGGGTGCCTGAATTATACGGGAAGGAACGATTCGCAAATCGAGCGTGCGATCACTGGCAGATACTGTCGAGTTCCTTGTACGGCTTGTCTGCGTGCTCCGGATATTTGATCTGTTTCACCTGCATCCACTGATCGAGAAACGTGCCGGCGTCATGCAAAGCCACATCCGGATCGCCGTTATACGCCGGATCGCTCTCGGCTTCCTGCAGCGTTACCAGCTGGAATCCTTTCCTCTTGAGCAGGTCCAGCGCGTCCGGCAGAATTGTGCTGCTGAACGCGCCCAGATGCATGAGCAGTACATAGTTGATCTCGTGGCCGTAAACGAGCTTTGCCTGCGCACGACCCAGGTCAAGAAATTGTGAAGCGGCGCTCAAGTAGCTCGACCGCAGCCACGCGATCGCCTTCGTGTCGTTCTTCGCAGCGCACCGGGCATAAGCAAAATTCCACAAGTAGTCTTCCCAGTCGAGCGAAACCTGCGCAATCCTGTACCCATGCGCTTTCAAATAAGCCCGTATCGCGCGCCGCTTCTCAACGGTGTCCCCCTCATGAAGGTACGGATAACGCAGCCAGTGCCAGTCATCTCTGCCGTCTGCTCTAAGCAATTCCAGTACCGGCTCGTTCTCCGCGATATCGCGCTCGTAGGCTTCGACGGAGTTCTGTTCGAGATCCATATGCGAGTAAGTATGATTGCCGAACGGCTCTGCGGCCGCCCACAATTTCAGCGCCTCGGCACCATCCGCGCTGCCTTCCAGTTTTTTTGCATTGATAAATCCATACACGGGAGGCACGTGCCGCTTTTTCAGAATCGCCAGCACATTCCTCGCGGTCTCGGCGCGCGTAACTCCAGGCGGCAGTTCGCCATTCAGCGGCAGATCATCAAAGGTAATAGCAAGCTTCTGAGCCGAGCAGATTCCGCACAACGCCATGAGCAAGTAGCCCACCAGCCAAGTCATACTTACAGGAATTTTCATGCAGAGAGTGTACGAGACTTCGGCCGCTGGTGAAAGCTGATGTGATCTCGCGTAAGCCGATACTCGGGCTAGCTAATGATTAGAAAGAAATGTCTTGTGGTGCCATCGAAGGGACTCGAACCCCCACACCGTTGCCGGTACATGGACCTGAACCATGCGCGTCTGCCAATTCCGCCACGATGGCAATCTTGAACTTGCAATGCAGCGGCGGCCGCAAGGCCGCCGTGTCAGGAAGACTAACAACTCTATTTTTACAGCCCGCTATCAGCCTGTCAAACCAACAACGCCGTTGCAGCCGAAAGCCGAAGCCCGAACGCCGAAGCCCGAAGCCCGAAAGCCCTACCCCAGCTTCGCGGTCATCGAGATCTTCGCATTCAGCACTTTCGATACCGGACAGCCCTTTTCTGCTGCCTCGGCATATTTTTGAAACGCCGCCGCGTCCGCCCCCGGAACTTTTCCTACCACATCGATGTGGCTCGATGTAATCGTCCAGCCTGAATCGAGCTTCTCCATCGTGAGGGTCACGTTCGTGCTGATGCTCTCCG
>JBEKJF010000471.1:0-3511 GCA_050011375.1 Candidatus Sulfotelmatobacter sp. | reverse complement strand
CGAAGTTTCCAACTTCTCCGCTGCTTGGCAGGGTGCTATCAACTTCAAGGGCAAGTAATCAGTGGAGAGTTTCTTGTTGCAGAAATCCACAATCAACTCGTACCATTTGGCGGATGTACAGCAACAAGACGCTTGTCGGGTGAGACTGAGAGCCGTAATTGTCAGCTTCAACTCGGCAAGGACGTAAACGCGCAGCACAAAGAATCGTGGCTGCGGGGCCAGCGCGTCCTGACCCGAAGGCACGTCGAATTACTGCCGAGATGTGTAGAGCAATTCTTAAGCGACCCACCCTCAAGGATGAGGAAGCTGAGGCGTTGCTGGACCACTTGTACTTGGTGGCTAACGTCGCCGTTGATGCCTTCATTGAGCAGCGGGGCCGCACTGAAAAAAATAATCAGTGCGACTCTTTGGCGGAACTCGGTAACGAGCCGTTCACATCCGTCATTCACGCTGTTTGAGTGAGCACTTGCAGGGGGCACGTTACTTCGCTGTGACGTGTCCCGCTGTATTTTCTTAAACCTTATGCCGAACATCGAGTCAACCAACCCGCGAACTGGGAGCGCAGTTATCTACATACGTGTTTCCACTGACCGTCAGGTTCAGGGTGCAAGCCTTGAGACCCAAGAGCGTGACTGCCTCTTGATGTGTGAGCGCAATGGGTGGGAAGTCAAACGTTTGTTCCGAGAAGAGGGCGAGTCTGCAAAGACCGCTGATCGTCCGCAATTGCAAGAATTGCTGACCTTTTGCCGCGTATCGAAACCGCGTCCCGATTATGTGGTTGTCCACCATATTGACCGTTGGGCTAGAAACGGACAAGACCACGACATGATGCGAAGTTATCTACTCAGGCTGGGCGTCAAGCTGCGCTCCTACTCACAGCGGCTCGGTGAAGACCCTTATGACCAGTTCTATGAGCGCATCATGTCAGGTCAGGCTGAACTTGATAACAAGCTGCGCGGGGAGCGAAGCCTTGCCGGAATGAAGACACGGCTTCAGGGGGGCAAGTGGCCCTTCAAAGCGCCTCTCGGCTACATCAATGGCCGCGACTCCGCTGGGAATAAAACCCTACTCCCCGACCCAGATCGTGCCCCGTTTATATCCCAAGCGTTTGAGCTGTTTGCCACTGCCCTTTACACAAGAGAGAAGGTTCGCACACAAATGAATGCGCTTGGGTTGCGAAGCGTGAATGATAAGCCACTCTCATCTGAGACATTTAGCCGAATGCTGCGAAATCCACGCTACGCAGGACTCCTGAGCGTAACTGGCTGGGAGATCGAGTCGCAAGCCGATTACAAGCCACTCGTCCGTGTCGAGGTTTTTCAGCGCGTTCAGGAAATCTTGAACGGGCGTCGCACCAGTATTACGGCCCGAAATCGGAACAACCCAGACTTTCCGCTTCGTAATTTCGTTCGCTGTGGTACCTGCCATAAGCCGCTGACTGCAAGTTGGTCTAAGGGGAAGATGGGTGTGAAATATGCCTACTACCGCTGTCAGAATCGCAAATGCCCCGCCCCGGTAAACGTTGGGCGTCAATTCCTAGAGGACACTTTCGTGGGATTCCTGCGCCAGCAACAGCCTGATGCAGGATACCTTCAACTATTCCACAAGGTCGTTCTCGACGTGTGGAACGCGAAGCAGGCCGACTCTGTTGCGCTCATTCACCAATTCGAGAAACAAGTGAACGAATTGAAGGAGCGAAAGCGGAAACTGATGGATGCGTTTGTATTCCGTCAAGCAATAACCCGCGAAGACTTCGACCAGATGCGAACGCCGCTTATAGAGGATTTGGCTGTGGCGGAATTGAACCTCGGACGAGCGCGGCTCGATGAAGTCGAGGTTGAGAAGGTCCTCGACTTCGCCGAGAATCTGCTGCTGGACACGGCGGGAGCTTGGCAGAGGTGTTCGCTTGAACAGAAGCAGCGTTTGCAACAAGTGCTGTTTCCGCAGGGAGTGGAATTCGGAGACGGGTTTTATCGAACTCAGGAAACTAGCTTTCTATTTAAGGGTTTACCGAATGAAACCCCCACCACTGAGGTATTTGGTAGCGCTACCGGGAATCGAACCCGGGTTTGAAGATTGAGAATCTTCCGTCCTAACCCCTAGACGATAGCGCCATCTGGAGAGCTTCGATTATAGCAAAGCTGCCCCTCTCGATTTGTTCCCGAAATTTCGTTTCCACAGCTTTAGGGGCGGTATAATAGGGGCAACTCCGCCACCGAAAATCTAATTGTTCCCCTGAATATTGCGGGGCGAAGTGTAGGTGGTTCACTGAACCGCCCAATTCATTCCTAAATCCAGGTATTTAAAAGGAGTATCCGAATATGGCTAGAGCAAAATCGACTTCAGGCAGCAAGCCCCCCACCAAGACAAATACCATCAATGAGCAAGCCAACGTGACCACGGCCAGTTCGCCCGCAGTGCCGACACCCGTGGTGCAGACGCCGGTTGTGAAGGCGCCCGATCTGCAGGAAAAAGTACAAGAAAAAGCCCAGGAAAAAGTGCAGGCCAAGGCCCAGGCTATTGCGCCCGCGGCGGCGCCCGCCACAGCCAAGCCGGAGCCCAAGATTGCTCCCGAACCCAGAAAAAAGTTGGAAGTGGTGAAGACGGAGCCCCGTCGGGTGGTTCCGATCAACGTGGAAGAAGAGATTCGGCGTCGCGCCTACGAACTCTACCAGCAGCGCGGAGCCACGCCCGGCCACGAACGCGAAGACTGGCTGGCTGCGGAACGTGAAGTAAAGCAGCGCTACCAGCAGCAACAAAGCGCCTAAAGGCTCCCGAGCCTATCGTTATTAATACTGTCGCGGCAACGGCGGCCGAATCTGGCCGCCGGTTCTTGCGGGAGTGTGCAAAACGCTTCGCGGTTGCCACGCGAGGAGGTTTCTGAAAAAATAGGCTGGGGTTCTGTCACATGGCGGTATTGGGTAGTTTTGCGCTGATGCTCGCGTTGGCGTTGAGCGCTTACACGTTCATTGCCGGCATCCTCGCGCTCGTTGAGGGAGAAGGTTCGGAGCGGATCGGCGAAACCGCCCGGCGCGCCGGCATCGCCACCTTCGGCGCTGTTCTTCTGGCTTCGGTCGTCCTCGTTGTCTGCGCCTTCCAGAATAATTTTTCCATCGCCTACATCTTTCATCACAGCAACCGCGATCTTCCCGGTCCTTATAAGTTTGCCGTGCTGTGGTCTGGCCAGGAAGGTTCGCTGCTGTTCTGGTCGCTGCTGCTGGCCGCCTATGGATTCGTATTGCGGCTGCGCTACAAGACCGATCCGCGGCTTTTCGCCTACGCTTCGGTGGTTCTGGCCGGCGTGCAGATCTTCTTTCTGCTGTTGCTGAATTTCGCGGCCAATCCATTCGGCATTCTGGAGGGCCCGCTGCGGCCCGATGGCAGCGGATTGAATCCCTTGCTGCAGTATCCCGAGATGGTGATTCATCCGCCCATGCTTTATCTGGGATACGTTGGGTTCACCGTGCCGTTCGCGTTCGCGCTGGGCGCGCTGATCATGAAGTATCCCGGC
>JBEKJF010000470.1:0-3519 GCA_050011375.1 Candidatus Sulfotelmatobacter sp. | reverse complement strand
TCTGCAGGATGTCGAGTGTCCAGCGGAATTGCCGGTGGAGATGACCGCGTTCAAGACGCAGCAGGCGCGCTGGGCCAAGGGATTGATCCAGACGGGAAAGAAGATTCTGCCGCGCGTGCTGCGCAGCGACGCGCCGTTGCACACGAAGATTGAGGCCTGGTATCACCTCACCGCGAACCTGAGCTATCCGCTGATGATTGTGCTCTCGGTGCTGATGTTGCCGGCGATGATCATCCGGTTTTATCAGGGATGGTTTCAGATGCTGTTCATCGACCTGCCATTGTTTATGGCTTCGACGTTTTCGATTTCGAGTTTCTATCTGGTTTCGCAGCGCGAACTTTTTCCTAGAACCTGGCCGAAGGCGCTGCTGTATCTGCCGTTTCTTATGGCTCTTGGCATTGGATTGACCATCACCAACACCAAGGCCGTGATCGAAGCGCTGATCGGCAAGGAGAGCGCCTTCGCGCGCACGCCGAAGTATCACGTGGAATCGAAGCGAGACAAAGTTGGCGCTACCAAGTATCGCAAGCGCCTGGGCTGGATCCCGTGGCTTGAACTGTTGATTGGCAGTTACTTTGCGCTGACCGTGTTCTATGCGATCGAGAATGAGAACTTCGTTACGATTCCATTTCTTCTGTTATTCGTGTTGGGTTATTGGTATACGGGATTGATGTCCCTGCTGCAAGGGCGGTTCTCGGGTGTCGAGCTTAGCGCGGAGAGTCACACGAAGCCGTTTCCAGTGGGAGTGTAAATCGTGTCGTTCGCCGCTTTCTTTCGCGCGACTGCTCGTTTAGAATCCACTCGCCAAAGTTTCCGAACGGACACGGTCCGCATTGACTCCTTGTTGAGTGCGTTCGTGGCCTGAAGGAGGATCCGATGCTCCGCTTGCGCAATCTGTTTTCGATACTTTCAATAGCATTGCTTGCCGCCTGGTTCCTTAGCTGTGGCGGTCACGATTCCGACGAGTATTTCGTATTCGTGGCGGCGAACCTCCAAGTGCCTTACTGGCAGGCTGCGGGCGCGGGCTTCAAGAAGGCGGCGGATTTATTCAAAGTGCGCTCTGATTTCGTCGGACCAAACAACTACGATCCGAAAGCTGAACGCGATGCGCTCGACCAAGCGGTGCAGAAGAAAGCTACGGGCATCCTGGTGGGCGTGACTGATTCGGCGCTGCTCAAAGACAGCATTGACAAGGCGATCGCCGCCGGCATTCCCGTGATCACCATGGATTCCGATGCACCCGCCAGCAAGCGGCTCTTCTTCATTGGGACCAATAACTATGCGGCCGGCGTGAGCGGAGGCATGCGCCTGGCGCAAGAGTTGCACGGCAAGGGCAACGTTGTCGTTTTCACTATGCCTGACCAACACAATATGCAGGACCGCCTGCGCGGCTACCGCGATGCGCTCGAGCCCGCCGGAATCAAGATCACGCGCGTTGTGGATATCCAGGGCGACCCGCGCATCGCATTCGATACCACGACTCAGATTATCGGTAAAGAGAAAGATCAGGTCGACGCATTCGTCTGCCTCGAGGCGCAATCGGGCAAGGAAGTTGCTGGCGTGCTGGGCAGCTACCAGATCACCGGCAAAGTTGTGATGGCGATGGACACAGATCCTGAAACGCTTGACTGGATCAAGAAGGGCGGCATCGCCGCCACAGTTTCGCAGAAGCCCTACACGATGGCCTTTGTGGGCATGCAGATGCTCGACAATCTTTATCATCACAAGCCGCTATCGCTCGATACGGACTGGTCGAAGGACAGCTTTGCGCCGATCCCGTCGTTCGTGGACACGGGTTCCGCGGTGATTGACAAAAGCAACGTGGACTCGTTCCTGCAGGCGAAGCAGAGCGCCACGGGCGGTCAGAAGTAGGATGCGAGCCAAACGCGCGATTATTGTGTCGCAAAGAGCCCTTCGGCAGGCTCAGGGCAGGCTGCGACACACCGCGCGGCTCGCCCAGATTTCCTCGGCAGGCCCGGGACAGGCTCTTCACTGCGCAAAAGGCGCTTGTTCAGGATGACATGCCGAGGTGACGGTGAAGGCGATCTCACGTCAAAGGAAGAGATGGATTCCAAAATGCGAAAGCTGCATTCTGCTTTTTTTCTGACAGCTGTCTTTGCCGGTCTTTTTATTTCCGGCGCTGCTAAGTCGAGTTCTGCTTTAGAGCGGCAGCCCAACTCTGATTATCACGCTCGCCGTGAAGCACTGGCGAAGAAGGCGGCAGATGTTGTCGTTCTATTCGCCGCCACGGAGAACGACGGGCCCAACGATCTTTATGGCTTTCGCCAGGACGATAACTTTTACTATCTTTCGGGCTTGAGCGAGCCGGGCGCGGCTTTGTTGATTGCATCGGCTGCCGAGGCCAAGGGCGATGCACCGGCTCGAGCGTACACGGAGATTCTCTTCCTGCCTCCGCGCAATCTGACGCAGGAAAAATGGACCGGGCCCAAGCTGGGCGCGGAGAATGCTGAAGCGCCGAAGATTACCGGCTTTGATCGCGTGGAAGATATGGGACGGCTTCCCGATGAGGTCGCGAAGTATGTGGGCGGCGCGCGTCCTGCGATTTACACGGATGTTTCTACGCATGGCGAAACCTCGCCGTCGGCCGCGCCGCTCGCATTCTTAAAGCGGCTGAATGCGTATCTGTCGTTTCAGGATGTGAAGCCGATGATCTCGTCGCTTCGCACCACTAAAGATGCGGGCGAGATAACCCTAATGCAGAAGGCGGTCGACGCCTCGGTCGCCGCGCACTTTGCCGCATTCAAAGCGGTGAAACCGAATGTGAATGAGCGCGAAATCTCCGCGCTCATGCAATACGAGTGGGGCAAGCGCGGCTGCGAGCGTGTGGCTTACGCGCCTATTGTGGGCTCGGGTTACTACTCGACTGTTCTGCACTATTCGGATGATGACAATGTGATGAAGTCCGGGGACGTGGTGGTGATCGATGCGGCGGGAGAGTATTCGATGTACGCCTCCGACATCACGCGCACCTTGCCGGTCAACGGCCACTTCACCGCACGCCAGCGCGAGATTTACGACATTGTTCTGGGCGCGCAGACCGCTGCGGCTGCCGCGTTTGTCTCTGGCAAATCGACGATCCGCGGCGACGGCCCCGATTCGCTCTACAAGGTGGCCAAGGATTACATCAACGCTCACGGCAAAGACCTGCACGGCGAGCCGTTAGGAAAGTATTTCATTCACGGGTTGGGCCACTCGGTCGGGCTGAACGTGCATGACGCGACCGACTACAGCGTTCCGCTCGGGCCAGGTCAGGTATTCACCATCGAGCCGGGGATTTACATTCCCGAGGAGAACCTCGGTGTGCGGATTGAAGATGACTACTATGTCGACGCGAACGGGAAGCTAATCAAGCTGAGCGAAGCGTTGCCGTCGGGGGCGGATGAGGTGGAGAAACTGATGGCGAAGTAGAGGGTTCGCGTGCTAGCCGACGGACGGCCAACACGGGGAGTTGATATAATGGTCAGAGGAGCTGATATGCCCACTTCACAACAGCAACGG